>JAZTXO010000152.1:0-123297 GCA_045636445.1 Eubacteriales bacterium
GTGGATATCGTACTTATCGAAATAAAATCCACATTCTGCAAGCTCTGTGTGCCACCTATCATAAGCCTTATCAAGCCCTGCCTCGCGTAGCAACAAAAGTTTTTCGTCGTTCGTGCAACTAATGAGTGTCGTTAATTCATCTTTCATAATAGCGAAATGCTCCTTTCTGAGTAGAATTCTCACTTCTTGATAAGTTTTCTTGAAACGAACAGTGGCTTTACCACGTTACCAACAGGGCGCGGAGCATTACGAGGAGGGCCGATGGTATAATACTCTTCATCAAGCGGCTCTTCGTATTGAACTACCGCTCCGGGGCGTGCAAGTCTGGTTCTATCCACCTTAAGCTCCGGAAAATCTTCCGGCTTCTCGTTGGGATCCGGAAACATCCATATTGCATATGCCATACCGTCGGAGTTGTCTTCTCGTAATGCCTGCGCCGTAATTCCTCCCCACGTTCGATCTGACACGCAAAACTTCTCACCGCTATTTAAGAGCGGGACAATCCCCTTTGGACCGATGTGATAAAACCCCGGTATTCTGTAGTGCTTATCACGAAGCTCTTTTATAACAGTTGTAGCAAGATATGCGAGCTTTAAACTGTCATTGATATCCAAATAACTTGGATCGCTGTTGTAAGTCCAACCGATAATTTCGTACTTCATATTTTGCGTTTCCTCCTTCGTCTTGATTAGAAATCAAAGTCAAACCTTCTTTTTGTAGTAGAGTTTTCATCCTTCACTACTTTGTAAATATCGTAAACGTTCGCATTGGGATCAAATTGACGGAATGCTTGTTCCTTTTGCCTCATAGGGTATATTGCATCTGCTTGCCTGAAATGCGGAAGCATGTACGTTTTGAAATTCTGCGATAATCTTGAACGTACATAAAACTCTCCAAGCTCCAATGCGTCCAAATCGCTTTTTCTCACCACAGGGACGTCATCCGTTCCTTTTGAGATAGCTATATTGCCGTCATTAGCAATGTTAAATGAGGTTTTAACGCCTATTTTCTTACCCATCGACCGAGCAAACAATTCTTTGGTTTCATCATTGTTACAACCTAAAAACATTTGAATGTCGCAGTTGTCCTGAATAATTGCGCTGCTTTCCTTGCCGTACACCATTTCCAGCTGTTGTAAAGACTGAATAGCCATAACCATCCAGATTTTCCTTGAACGCAAGGTCGTAATTTTGTTGGTTATATTGGGGAGAGGGGGCATATTAGCAAATTCATCAGCAAGAATAACGAAATCCCTGGATAACGAGTGTGTGGGACTGTTATCTGCCTTGCTTATTAACTCATTTATGAGATTGTTGATAAAGAGCATACAGATATTATTCGTAGTTTTCTGTCTGTCATCGGTAATGATGAAGATTGCGTACGGTTTCTCTCCGCTTGCAATTGCTTTGATGTCTATATCATCTGAAGTTGCAGTCATTGCGGCTATAGAACGGGAAGCATACTCGCCAAGACTGGTATTTAACGTGCTGGTATATCCATCTCTCGTTGATTTCGCTCGAAGCTTGTAATTAGATGTTATTGCGCTTTTTACGCAAAGAATGTCTTCGGCTTTTTCTAGCCATGCTATAATCTCATTGCAATCTTCACCGGTAGAAAATGCGATGCGACACACATTGGATATGTTATACATTTTTCGAGTCATCTTATTCTTCTCATCTGCAGTTCTTCTTAACATCGTCCAAAGTATAGCCTTGAACATAGTTCTGGCGCCGTCGGTCCAAGTCAGCTCTTTGGCATTCGGTTGCAACGGAACAATTATGTAAGAAACCTCTGTAATATACCGTTCGACATTATCGAGAAGTAAAGACATTTTTGATTCCGCTACAACTCTTGCAATTTCAATAGAAGCATATCTTTTTCCATCAAAAATGCAACCGACAGTATTTTGGGCAAGAGACTCGCGTATATTTTCGGCCTCTATATACTCATCGAAAATTTGAGATAAGAAATTGTATTGAGCGGTATTGTATGCATTACGCATATCAAAGACCTTGGTTATGTATCCATGGGCTTCCAAATACGGTACTGCCCACTCGCAAATTTCTCCTTTAACGTCAGTAATCTCAATAGACAGCTTTATATTCTCGGGCATGTTCGCAAAAACCTTCAGTTGGTTTTTATAGAATACTTCGGTTTTTCCCGTACCCGTGCTTCCCATAACAAGCGTATGCGAAAAAGGCAATAGCATTATATTATCACCATCGTAATACTGTACCAAGCCGGGCGTATTGAGTTTTCCAATGTCTGCATGGCTTGTCCAAATTGCTTTTTTGATATCCTTGTCCTTGGTGCAATCAATACACTCATATGCCTCGTGATATTCCTTGTTTAAGCTTTTTAATGCTCTGTTTATGATTCTATTAGTATTCATAGGTAAATTTCCTCGCTTTTTCTCCAACAAATCCTATAGTTTTGTTTGGCGATGTATTGCAGTCAAAGAAGCACATAGACGAATCTATGTTCTGCGTTATTTCGTCTGCTTTCTGGACGGAAATTTTCTCTCTGAATACATCAATCCGCTCGTTTGTTGCCAAGGGTGACAACAGCTTCAGCTCTTGTAAGTAGACTTTTCTTATCAAGGAATAATAGTAGAACGCTTCCTCGAAATCCTGATTATCCACGTGAATACAAGCAAGTATTTCCATAGCGTACAGAAGTCCGGTGTTTACCAACTCCTTTAATTCCTTAACTGCTGCATCGGTATTGCCGCAAGCATACTCAAACAAAGCAAGCTCAAACCGCATATCAGGGTTTTCCTGCGGTGTTTTTCTTAAAGCTATTATCCAACTTACTTTGCCATCGAATGTCGGATTATTGCGATTGTCCAATATACATTTGTGCGCCGCAACGAGAGCATCAACAGCAGCATTCATTTCGGTGTCCTCGGCAAAGATTCCGCTTATCATGCTGTAATTCTTGCTTTCCGTATAGCTTGTTATTCCCTGCCTATCAAGAGCTGTGACACAACGGAATATATTGTTATATTCTTCCGAATCTTCTGCTATTCCCGCAGTGAGAACATAAAGCCTTAACAACCTCAGTTTTTGCTCTTTTGTGTAAAATCTCCCAACCGTTGTTTTATAAAAATTGTTATATACACTCCGATTCATTTTTTCTCCTCCTTTTTTATCTTTGTCTTAATTTTCAATTCTGTAATTATTCAAAAACTCTTGCTATAGTTTTCTGAAATACTTTGAATTCGAAATCCGAAAAGCTGTTCATCTTTTGAGAAACAGCTTTTATAAGCAGTTTGCCGTTTTCTTCATTCTCATCCTCAAAGATGCCCTCAAGCTCTTTGATAATGCCTACGGCATGAGACTTGTTTATGACTGTGCTGATCTTCGCGATCTCGATAAGAACGTCAAGCATAAACTCATCAATATCCGCATCCCCGTCAGTCAGTTTCTTTCTACGGATATTATTTAATAAGCTTTCCGTCTCCGCTTTAAATGCAACTTCTTCTGCCGAGCTAAGCTTTTCGTTGCTGTACTTTTTATAGAACTTGGCAAAGAAACCTTCATACACCTTTACGAAATAGGATATTTCACTGTCAAGATCATCATCGTCTGTAGCGCTGTCAATATTGCTGTATATTACTCCGTTAATATGAGAAAGCGCAGAATGTGCAACAAGAGAGTCAAGCTCATAATCAATCCAGTCATCAACTATTTCTTCCGGCAGGTTTTCCACCATAGAAAGCAAATTTTCTTTAAGAAGACCGTTGTCTGTAAAATACTGATTTTCATCCTTAACAACGTGTTTCAAAACGAAAGGTGTTCCGTTGGGATAACAAATGCTCAACAAAGGCGAAAAGGTTTTTTCCTCCGGATTATAACATCTCTTCTCTTTTATAAAATCCGAAACCAACAAGGAAAGATATTCCTTCTGTCGCCTTCTCGGCTTGCTTGATATGATTGAATTGGTAATGTCATTCAAATCGTCATCGTCGTCATCATCATCGTCATCGTCGTCAAACACGCCGCCGAAAAAAGATTTTGGCTTGGATTGGTGTATAAGGTCGCGGGGTGACGACTTCGTCGAAAGCGACCATTTTGTGTTTGTTATAAAATCCATTGAGATCTTTTCGGACTCCGATTCGTTGTCTATCTGGGGCTCTTTTGCTTTGTTGCTTACAAGAAAACTTCTCATAAGCTCAATACCACCGGAGAAGACATACGTGGAATCGCCGCAAGGCTTCACCACTCCGAACTCTTCGAGAAAACAACTTGCAGTTTCCACATCCATCATGTCATATCTGGGTATGGCGCTCAAAATTTCCCGGATAGAATAATTCTTTTCCCCTCGGTTCATTTTGTTAAGCAAATAATTGTAAATTTCAAAAAAACTCATTTTCCTTCACTTCCGTCTAAAATAAATATAATTTCCTCTTCATCAAGAGAGTTCTTTTCAAAAAGAACGTTTGCCAACATCTTGATTTTATCGTAATTTTGCTCGACTAAGTGTTCAGCTCGGCTGTACTGCTCCTTGAGAATCTCTCTTATCTTGTTTGTAATATATATATCGGTGCGTCGCTCGGATGAATAATACATAAATTCAGAGTCGCACATACCATATTCCGCTACCATCATTTCAGCAATATGAGTAGCCGTTTTTATATCGTGTCCTATACTTGTAGAAGTTCCGTTGTCTCGGCCGTATTCCAAAACCTCAGCTACACGACCTGCGTAAGCGCAGCATATTTTGTTAAGCAAAAAGTCTTTTGAATAGATGCTTTCTTCTTCGTTGGAGAAGGACACGTATCCACCGTACTTCCTTCTTCCGACTATCGTCGTATAAATAGGTTTAAGTCCTAAAACGTGAGCAACAACAGCATGTCCCGCCTCATGTATAGCAACCTGTTTTAGTTCAGATTCGTTCTGTTTGTTGATTCCGCCATCGACATAGGCTTCATAAGCTTCAACAAAAATTTCATCTGTAAGCAATTCTATATTATTGCCGTTATAGCATTTTCTGAAGGCGTTCTGAATGATATTGTTAATGTCTGCAAAACTTAACCCAACGCTTCGTTTCGAAAGACTGTTGATGAGTTTTTCACTTACAACGTTTCGACCAAGCTTTTTAAGACTTTTCGTCATGAACTCACGTCTTTCTTCAAGGCTCGGTAAATCTATGTATATAGAACGGTCAAATCTACGCAGGAACGCAGGATCAAGCTTGGTGTCATTTCTGTCTGAAGAAAAGTTAGTTGCTACTATTACGAAGACAGGAGTATCGCTCTTATCTCCAAAGCCGTCCATTTCGGAAAGAAATGCATTGAGAATATCGTCAGTACGAAAACCGGACATTGATTCACGGTTACCCGCAAAAACATCTATTTCGTCAATGAAAACGACGGACGGAGCGTAACGCCTGGCCTTTGCAAAAAGTTCTCGCATTTTTTCAGCGCCTTTTCCAACGTACTTCTGCAAGAACTCCGAACCGTTTTTCTCTATAAACGGCATTTTGCATTCAGCGGCAACCGCCTTGGCGAGCATGGTTTTACCCGTTCCCGGCTTACCTTCGAGCAGCATTCCTCGGGGTATGCGAATTCCTTCACGCTTCAGCTCTTTGAAGTTCTTAAGCATGTTTACTACCGTCATCAACTCGCTTTTCGCTTCTTTAGCGCCAATAACATCTTCGAACTTAACGTCCGGGATGTAGCGGGATGCTACGAATTCGTCATTATCCGAAGCGCTCATTGCGAATTTTATGCCGTAATTGGTAACGGAAAGATTGATTTCACGCCTCGTTTCGTTATAAGCGATTGTGACATCATATGTAAGAACTTTATTGGCACGGAAAATTTCTTGAGTGATAGTCGTCAAATCAATGCCGTTCAATATATCCTGCAACCATGCATCGAATGTCTTGCCCATTTTTTGGGGATAGTAGCAGTCCGTTGCACCTTTATCCGTATAATACAAAAACGGAAGCTTGCCGATTTCTTTTGTTGAATATACGTATATGGGAATTTTATCCTGCAATGAGGCTTCGAGAAAAATCTCTTTGGAAAGACGCTCGTTATGTTCGTTTATGCCTATAAGGATTGCCGAAGCATCTGTACGGAGTATATCGTTCAACTTGAAATCTTCATTTATGTAGAACACCGCAACATTATCCTTGTTTAAACTATCAAATGTGTCCCTTTCATCTTCGGTA
The DNA here is from genome assembly GCA_045636445.1 of Eubacteriales bacterium. GTDB lineage: Bacteria > Bacillota > Clostridia > Oscillospirales > CAG-272 > UBA1740. Next base: position 6,181 of record JAZTXO010000152.1, read on the forward strand.
CAAAATACAGCCAGTCTCGCTTTTCTATTCTTGAAAAACAATTCCTTTGCCTCATCGTTCGAGTTGCTTTCATCGAAATTACATGCTATATGAGAAAAATAACTTGACGAGCTATTTTCTCTAGCCGATTTTACAGAACGAAGAAAATAAGTTTCAAAAAATCCACGAGTCGTTTGTAACAGAGCGCGAATATCAGCGTTTTCGCCAAGTGAAAAAATGAAGGTTTTGGCTAATTCGTCAGCATCAACATCGATATCTATGCTATATCTTTCCTTATACATAGCTCGTTCTTTGATGATCGCTCTTTTTATTATGTTGTGTATATGTTCGGGTCGAAGACGGTTAAAGAGAATGATTCTTCCATAAGCAAGTCTAGAGACTAATGCAGCAGGAAAATACGGAGCACCCGTATGAGGGTTTATTTCGCCGGTTAATGCCTTAATTATGGTCGACTGAGAAATCTGCGAATAATTGTATCTTGATATATCGCTATTATATATAGAGGAACCAACATTAGAAGTAAATATAAGTATAACATTCCTGAAATTAATCATTTTTTTATAATATAAGTCTTCTATTTCGCCCTCCTGAAGTATCTGCAGAAGCAGATTAAGAATCGTTGGATGAGCTTTTTCTATTTCATCAAACAAAATAACGCTACACGGATTTTCCTCAACAAATCCGGTCCAGTCACCGGCATGTGCACCTCTATATACCTTGTCTGAACCTATTGCATCTATAGGTGATTCCTTGGTTGCGTAAACGCTCATGTCGAATCGCTTATAAGGAAAGCCTGTTACCTCGTGAATTTTTTCCCCTATCAGAGTTTTTCCGGAAGCAGGTGAGCCTACAAACGTCAAACAAGCCAGCACCCCGTTAGAGTTTTGCTTCCGTTGCACACCAAAAAGAGCCTCTTTAACAGCTTCAACAACATGAGCTTGTCCTTCAACCTCCGAGAGAGATTCCTCCAACCTTTCCAAGCCTTTGATGTCGGCTGATATTTTCGCTGAGTTATAATTGCCGGGGTCGTTATTTAAATGGTATTCGTATATTTCTTGCCCCTTTAGCACGCTATTGAATTCGTTCATTATATTTTGTCCCTCTTTTCGCTGAGCTCGGAATAATACTTGTTGAAAATTTGAGATGATATATTCTTATCGGTTTCATATACAAGCTCTCCGGTTTTCAGGAGCTTGAAAACAAAACCTGTCCTATGCGTTACGTTATCAACTACGACAACCGGAGATACGATGCAATAGATCTCACTCTCAAAAACCGTAGCGTAGCTTTGAAGAAACTTAACTGCTTTTCCCGCCTCGTTTTCAAGAACGATCATTCCCGATCTCTTTTCATCAAAAAGGATTCTCTTAACTTCTTCATACATTGTGGTTTTCCTCCTCGTTTTGTTATATATTATTTTACATTGTTAGCTGTTTGATTTGAATAAACTTTCCGGTCGGTTTTTTGAACTTTGATAATCAAAAAATGATCGAAAGCTAATCTGTTTGTTTGATTAATCGTCTGTAATTATAAATTCACGCTGCAACGCAAAAATATCTGTAAGATATTTTGCCGTCAAGATCGGCAAGATCCCACGTAATGTCCATTTTCTTGATTTCGTCATTGATTTTTATAAGATTCCATGCGTGATATTCCGTCTTGTCGTTGTATTGAATGCAACCGCTTTGATAGGTGCATTCCACGTTAAGCTCTTTCAGCAAAAACTGAGCGGCGCGGGCTATGCCCTCGCACACTGCAAGTCCTTCAAAAAGCGGTCCTATCATATTATGGTCGTTTGTTCTGAAGCCGCCATTATCAATGACTTCTTTGTCATATTTTGTGCGCGAAGCGATATAGTCGTGCACGTTTTTTATGCTCTCGTAATCTGTTTTTCCTCGAAGTCTCGGAGCAAACTTTACCGCCTTTTTCCAATAAGAAAGAGCTTCTTTTCTTCCAATTACATAGTCGAAATAAATAACGATCTTGTGTTTTTGGAATTCAACCCTATACATAATGGTGTACCAGTTTACGTAGAACAGCTGGGGCTGGTCGTTTTTTATGGCGTTTATAATAGGTTTTATGTTTTCTACGTTATCTATTACTGCGCATGAAGAAAATCTTCTCACAGCAGCAATTATCGTTTTATATGCTTTCTTGGCTAACGGTGAAAGTTGTCTGTAATGATAATATCTAAGCATCGTTTTACACCTTTCGTTTTTTTCTTTTTAGATTATACTTTGTGCAAAGACAAAACGATATATCATCCTGCGTTACGCCGAACTTGCTTCTTTCTTCGAGCCATAACTTGCTGTTTTTCATAAAGCTATATCCGTTGCCGTTCTTTAAAAGCGATGCAATCCCAAGTAGCTTTTCTGCAAATTCTTCGTCGCTTAGGAATGCGTTTCTGAGTCCATCGGTTGCTATCATAATAAGTTCGGGTACAAATCTGCTGTCCGTAATTTTCCGTCCGGCTGTTATCGGGACAAAAATGGCTGCAAAATTATCTATTATCGAACCGAAACTGCCTGAAAGAGAATAGGATGTTGAGTTAAATCTCTGCGTAAAAGGCAAAAGCCATTCAACCCTCTTCCCGTTCACCGCAACAACATCGCCGTCGCCTATACCTATAGCAAATACATACTTGCCGGTAACAACCACAGCGTTGAGCGTTGTTCCGTAAAGATGGGTGACCTTATATATTTCTTCTTCTGTGGTGTGTCTATACTGCGCAAGCTTTACAAATTCCTTTACAGGCACAGCATCGTCTCTTATTTCGAAGATTTTATTACTGTATTTGCGTAATTCCTTGTATTTCGAAGTGAAGACTTCGTTTTCGGGATTCTTAATTTTGTAATCATCAAGAACCGCGCCAACCCAAGAGCATACGATTTTTTGGGCAAGCTCCGAACGATTATCGTTCAGTGTTTCTCCAAGATCTTCTATACTATCGCATTCTTTGTAATATTTTTCAAGTTCGGATACCGCAACTCTCGTAGCAAGCTCTGCTCCGCGCGAGGCGTATTTGCACTTATAGTCACCGTGACCATCGGCGCAAGACATTATAACACAGTCGTTAAAATCCTTTATGTAAACCGCATCTTCGGAAGGGAGTCCTCTTTGAAGCTTTTTATATCCTGTTACACGCCTATCCAGAAAATTCATATCTACACCTCCTCATAGTTAAAAGTATTATTCCTCTTTTTGGTCTTTGAAAAACAAGGTGCTGTTTTCTCGCATAGTAGGTACTTTCCCTAATGTCTCGCGAGTCAAAGCATCTAACTGCTCAACTAAAGGTTAGCTGCATTTTGTAGAGACTTTCTCTCCGCTATCGCCAAAACAACGGATAAAATCATTGAGATCATCTTCTTCTGATTTGTATATTTCCATCGTTCCTCTTTGAGTTGTTTTTCCTTTGATGATGTTATGATCTGCTTCAAGCTATTGCTTCTTAAGTAGATTTCATAATATATTTCTTTAGTAGGTTTCTGCGAGAGCATATTCGCGAGGGCTATACTCTCGCAATTATTTGATTAATTTTTACTCATCAAGTCCATCGAAGAGGTCGCTCAAGTTTTCGTCGCTTTCATCCTCTTCGTCACCGCCTGGGTTGTTGTCAAAGATGAATTCGGCGCTGCTTATATCAGGTAAATCGCCATCGGTAATACCCTCTTCACCATCAGCATCCTCTTCTTCTGTTTCATGCTCGTCATCGTCATCATCGTCATCATCGGCAATAGAGATCGGCATGGTAGTGTGGTGCGCGAGAGTTGCGCGGGTCATAAAATCGAGCGCCGCAGCGATGGACTCGCATTCTTCAACTTTGTAGAACCGACTGTGTTCTCCGAGATCCTCGTCTCCGTCGCAGAAGTAGCGAAGCATATCTTCACATGCATCGTCGCCTATCGCGAGTGAATAGAGGTCAACGTTTCTTTCATAGTCCATAGTGCGAAGATATTGCTTGAACTCATCAACAACACCTCTGTACGCAGGACCTGCCTGCTCGATTCCGTTACTATCTGTAGGCCAACCGTCGCTCATCAGAATAAGACTGATTGCGCTATTATATCCTTTGCCTTCTCTTTCGGGACGGTCATCCTTAAGATATTTCGGGCTTATGAAGACCTTAGCTGTAGAAAGAGAGGCTCTAAGCTCTGTGCAACCATCAGCTTCAAAGGTTATTTCCTCAAAGCCTCTGGATACCGGCTGGAAATCGGGGAAAACGGCCTGCCCGTATGAATCAAGGCATATTACCTGGACACGGATGCGGTAAAGAGGATTGTTGTCTTCAAAATCCTTAAGGGTTTTTATAATTCTCTTCCAACCATCGTTAAGCTGAGCGATTTTGCTTGTTCTTACAAATTCCCCCTCCTCGTTTGTTATGGTGCTTATACCGGACATAGAGCTGGATTTATCGAAAACAAACATAACATAGATTATTTTCCGATGATCGTTTACGACTCTCATTCCTATACCGCCATTTTTCTCAATAGAGCCTCTTGCAGTACCTCTGCTCACAAAACGGTTAACAGTATTCATCTTTTTCCTCCTATAAATTTTAAGTTATATTTTCCTATGGTTATTTTAGAATCCATAAAAATCGGAATTATGTCACCCCTTCCGAAATTTTTAACAAGACCGTTTTTAAGTTCAAGCGTTACTTCTTGTGAACTTGTGCACAACAGTCCGTATTTCTTATCGTAGTCAGAAACCACGACCTTGAAAAGCTGAAAGTTGGTCTGTTTGTCGATCAAATCTCCGCTCCATATATCGAAGCCGTTGAAAAGATATGCTCCGGGAAGCCCCGACTTCTCGCACACAAGCTTTATCGGTACTTCAAGAGGAGTTCCGCAAACATGACATACTCTATCAGCAGTAACAAAGAAATGCTCTTCACCGCAGTGCTTGCAGATAAAGTGATCCTCGTAAAGCCTTTCAATGATTTCAATCCACTCTCTCGGTGTTGTACGCTGCTCTCCGTCAAAAAGTCCTTCGACGAAGGTTTTGTGCATAGCGTCAAGGAAATACGACGGATACTTCTTCATGCGCTCTATAACTCTCTTATCGCTCTCAAGCGGTCTATTGGAAGAATCCTTGCGGTTGTATATATAAATAGGGTTGGTTGCGAATGTGTATGTATCGATATTCTGCGTGCATGGCTCTTCGTATTTTCTGCCTCGAAGCGGATGCCCGGAAATTAACGTCATCCATATCATAACCGCCAACGAAAATGCGTCACTGTACTTGTCCGGAATCTTGGTGCCTCGCATAACGAGAGGCTCCATGAAGCCGATAGTTCCCGATACCATAGGTTTGCTTTTGCCTCCTACGGCAGTGTCAGTGTCAAGAATCTTAACGCTAAAGTCGTTCATATTAACCTTGATATTTTCGAACTTTACGTCGGCAATAACGATATCGGCTTCAAACGGAATCATCAACGCGCCTATAATGCTATCGAGAATGGCAAGTTTCTGATTAAACGGCAGTTCTATACGTACAGTACTGCCATCTCCCCGCTCACTCTCGATGCCGTTAAAGAGAATAGAGGCGTTTTTGTAGTGATCGCCGCCAACGTATTCCATAACGTATCCGATCTGCTCACCGACTTTCACTACGTACAACGGGTGAACGAACGCAGAGCTCGCTCTTCCTCGATTTTTAAGCCTTTCGATTTGCTTATTAAGCTTCTTTACGTCGCCGGTATGGAAAAGTTTTAAGGCGTAGATATCTTTATCCGAGTGTATCTTATAAATATCCCCCTGTCCGCTGCCGGTGTGGATAAGAGAGTCTATTACAAACTCTCTCTTTAAGTCCTCGGTGAAGATTTTTTCTCCCGGTTTAAGATATGTCATATTATTATACCTCCTGGATTATTTTCAACTGGATCGCCTCTTCAAAAAGTTTGCGAATCTTAAGCTGAATCTCCTCGCTCTCGCAAGCGGGAGAGAGTCTTAACAGCTCGGCAAGCAGATAGCAGGCTCTTTTTTCGCCTAAATTCTTATACAGATAAAAAACTTTTGAAGACAGGCTGACAAGTTTTTCGACGTCATTAAGCTCTGCGTATTTCTGGACGTTTTGCGCTAGCTTAATCAGGAATGCCTGATAGTTGACTCTGTAAGTTGCATCTATGACGCTTTGAGAGGCCGTTCTTATGTCTTCATCGCATACCTGACGGCATTTCTCTTCAAGTCCCTTGTTTGCCAGTTCCTCTGTGGAAATGCAAGGGATTATCTTTGGCGCTTCCGACTCTTCTTTGATAACCGATATTATTCGACTTCTCGTGGCTATTTCCTCGAGAGTCAACGGAACGGCTGGCGGTATTTCCGTTAAGAAATTCTCTTCTGCGCAACTTCCCAGTCTTCTGCTGTTAGCTATCATTTTAGGAAGCTGAGTCTTGAAGCTTTCCGATTTTTCGAGCAGGTATACAACCGAAAGAGGAAGAACTCTCCAACCGGCTCTTTCAAGCAGATTTATCTTGGTGCAAAGAACGTTGGGAGTGAGCTTTCTGTCCGGCATAATGAATCCGATTTCATATTTGTCGGAATCGGGATTATCCATTACGCCAATGTCAACAGACAAGTTGCCTTCACCTATTTTTCTTCTTACTGTTTTTCCTGTCAATGCATTTTCAACGACTTTTGCTGCGTGCTCGTTGGTTCTGTCTCGCGCTATGCTCGGTTCTGTTTCGCAAGACATATTGCCGGTGGTGGCATATTCAAGATAGGTGTAAAGACGCTTAAGGCTACGCTCGGAGTCTTTGATTTCTTTATGATCAAAAGCAAAGAAGATGAAATTCTTCTCTCGAGCTCTGGTAAAAAGAACATTCAAGCGATTGTTTCCACTCTGCTCGGTTGCCTCGCCTCCGTTGAAGAAGCCGGAAATGTTTTTAACAAGACTACCCTTAATGTTTCTTTTATCGTGTTCAAGCACAACCAAGACGACATCGGCTTCTCTCCCCTGAGAATTTTCAAGACTACGAACGAAAATGCTTTCGTCATCACTCAATACATCGAAAAGATCAAGCTCCTCAAGCTCGTCTATAACTTTGTCTCGAAAATGATCGTTAAGAGTGATAACGCCTATGCTTTTTTCCGGTGTTTCTTCTCTGATCCGTCTGACACACAGCGCTATTTCCTTAGCTATTTTATCTTCTACACGACTTTCGTGCTCTTCGAGATAAGGATACTCATTCACAAGCTTGTTTTTTCTTTTCCTTTGAACCTTAGAAGCGATTGCGCTTGCTGTATCAAACGGAACTTCAACTCTTATGGTTTCATATCCAAGGTTGTCCGGAAGCTTGTCCCACGAAGTGTACACATCAGGCACTACATTAAGCTGTCCGTTATAGCAGAGTTTATTGCTGACGGTAATAAGGTGCTGGGTTTTGGAACGGTAATGGTAGCAAAGACGCTTGGTAGGAATACCTTTTCCCTGAACTAGATGAAGTACAGATCTATCACTTCTTGTAATATCGTACTCGCCGTTTTCGTCATAGTTGTCGTTGATTCTCGTCTGGAAAAAGCTTTTGGTATCAAGCTGCAAGTTATCGCCAAACACAACCAATTGGGGATTGTTTACCAAAAAAGGCAAAGCGTTTATAATCGGCGCCTGGCTCGCTTCGTCGATAAGAACGGCATCGAAAGAATTCATATCATCGGTGATATAACTCACCGCTGCAGTAGTTGTGCTAACAATTATAGGACAAAGTTTAAGAACCGAAGCTCCATATTTTTTAAAGAAATCAAGAGTTGTCATTTTCGAAGTCTTGATTCGCTCAAGCATAGGAATAAGAATCTTGTCCTCTTCTATAGCCTTTGCAACTCTCTCGCTGAGCTTTTGCTGTATGTATCCTGCGTACAAACACCTGAGCCTCGCTGTACACTCGGTCAATTTTGCATACTTCGAGCGAAGAAATACATTGCCATACTTGTCGATTCCGTTTTCTGAAATATATTCACGCGCTATCAAACGCGCCATGTTAGACTTTGCCGTTATAGATACGTTATTTGTATCGATATTGTTATCCGTTATAAATTTCAGAATGTCAACGCCTATGCGTTTAAGATCGGATATGGGAGAGGATATAAGCTCATCCGCTTCCTCGTCGCCCGTAGTTCCGGTCGTCATAAAGCTTATGAAGTCGCTCTCTAAAATAGTGTTGTCGATATTCTCCTGGAGTTCATCAAGCTTTCTGCAGGCATAGCGATATGAATCCTTGTTTGCTGTGAGCGAAGTCACGTTACAAGAAGCGTCGCAAACTATCGCTTCACCTATAAGATCATAAAGCGACATATCAAGCTCGGGAATAACGTCATATACAGCATTGTTATATTCACCAAGCAGACTTTCGATCTCTTCTATTTCATTAAGAAGGTCTCTTGAACGAATGGGTTCAAGATAAACTCTTGGTTTATTTCTAAGCTTGTCAATCTTATTCACGACTTCAGACACGCTAATTTTGTTGTTTATAAACAGAGCGTAATCATAAATACCAATATCTGTAAGAAATTTAATAACAACTTCTGCGCCGGCTAAGTTTTCAAGAAGAACAAGCACCTTTGCCATGCCGGAGCCGAGCATTCCTATTATATTTGCTATTGTCTGGCTTTTGCCTGTGCCGGCAGCGGCAGCGATACTTGAACAATGTCCCTTGCACACAAGATCAACAACCTCTCGCTGCGTATCATCTGCAAGAAGCGGATATACTGCGTACGGTGAAATCTCTTTGATTTCCATATCGGAATAATCCTTCTCACCGGCGAGAACCTGAACTATTGGCGATTTTGCAAGTTTTTCTCTGTTTCTTTCGATAAGTTGGCAAACGGATTCGCCGCCGCTGTCGAGTATACAGATAGTGAAATCGTTAATGTCGACTTCAACGTTTGGAGTATAACGAGCGTTTTCTTCTATTCTTTTCAAAGCGTCTGTAATCGCTCTGCCGAAAGGAAGAACATCGGCAACGTTAAGAAAAACATCTATATTTCTAAACTTCAGCTCTCTTTTAAGAATAGAGTTTATTTTTACATTATCCGCAGATATCGTAAATCTCGGTCTGTCCTTTGAGTGTAAACTTTCGGTAATCGGGCAAAGAATAAGCGGCGACGTAACGCGTACAGCGGGTCTTGTTTCCGTAGCATCCTCTCTTGTCCAGGTAATCGATCCGAGGGTAAAGTAAAGAATGTCTTTTGCCTTGTCCCTGCGAGCCTCGCTCGCTTTTCTGCTGAGTTCCCTCCAGGTTTTCATCAAGGTAGAATCCTTGTTGTTTGTTGCACCGAAGTAACTATACTGTGGCAATGAACCATGCTTCTCTAAGTAGTTATACTGATCTACAGACACCAGCGTTCCGTCAGCTGCCTCAAACTTGATACTAGTATCATTCCATACAACTCTTTCGCTCGATTTGAAAACATCAGATACTGTCACACCGTCGCCCTGATGGCGTTCTATGTTTTCGTTCTCGGGGAGAAGAATTTCGTGAAGTTTGGTTTTGTCGGAAGAAGCGGCAATTACATCGGAACTCTTGCCGGATACGGCTATTGAGTTCTTGCTTTTGTTGAAAAACTCGCCGGATTTCTGCAGGACACGTTCACGCTCTATACATCCATCAAGAAAATCCAAAGTGTTATTCACGGTTGGCCTCCTTTTTGTAGTTTCTAAATATAAGTAATTAGACTGCAGCAAAAATGCTGACAATCAGCGGAGCAACGGCCATTACTGACGTAACAAACCTCATACCGCCGGGTATTTTGGCAAGGAATGCGATCGACAAGCCGAGCGCTGCATAGATAAGATAGGCGCAGCTCCATTCAGTAGTGCTGAAGTTAAGTGCCAGGATGTCTCTGCACCCCGGAAAAACAACGCTAAAGAGAAGAGCTGCGCCAAATGCTATTATCAAAAGGGATAAACGAGTGCTGAAGGAAAGCGGTTTTTCCTCTTCTTTCATAGGCTCGGTTTTTACCTCAGGTCTTTTGACTTCCGTTTTTTTGATTTCTTCTCTCTTTTCCGTTGCTCTCTTGATTGTTTCGCGACGGATTACTTCATCTCTGCGAATTTTCTCTTCATTCTTTGCTTCGAGTCGATTCACCTTGTCGGTAAGAGTTGTGATTTGGAGATTTGTATCCAAAATCAAATCAAAAAGCTCTCTCGCAGTAACTCTGGGTTTGTTGTTTTCCATAATTGTTTCTCCTTTTATGTAATTAATTTTTTGGGCAATAGTAAAATAAAAATATGTCTTGCCTTTTGTGATATGTTGTGTTAAAATAAAATCAACAGTATGTTGTTAAGTCTATTTATGCTGTGCATATTTATTGTATCTTTTTTCAGATCTCTTTGTCTATAGAAAATCGGACTTCGATTTTCATTAAAGTTTCACTAATTTTTCATTTTTAGGAGGTTTTTATGTCTAACTTTGTATATTTGAACTTCAAAAGCTACCTATACATATTCCGAAAAGCCTTAAAATACCATATTACCGATAAAGAACTGGTAGAGTGGATTTTGGGAACTCCTAATCTTGAATATAAAGTAAATTCTTCAACTATAAGTAAGCTCATAAACGATTCTTCTAAAATACCTCAAAAAATAGTCGAGGCGTTTTTTAAGGAAGATGAGAGCAAAATCGTTGAAAACTTTGTCTTCTGTTTCGACACAGATTTGGACTCTACGCTGATTCTGCTCGTCAGGGATGAAATGGTCGATCTGATTCGAGCAGATACAACCATCGCGGAAAGCATCAAAGCTGATTTGATTTCAAAAAGCAGAAAAACAAGCTTCAAAGATCTTATCAGATTTTTAGCATACGTTTTCATTTATGTAATAAAATCAAACAACGTTGTAGGAAACCGTTCAAGCAAAAACAACCTTTCGAGTATTGTCGAGCACGGTATAAGCGAGGTCTATCATGACGTAAAACTGATTCCGTACTCGCAGCTTATAACAGATGCAACTACAAATATAGATATAGTTCATATACACGGAAACAGCTGGATAAATGAACGCAGAATCGAAATCCGAGAGAAAATGAAGGATCCTAACGTAACTATTCGTTTGTTGCTGCTGTCTCCAAGCTCTCCCTTTTTTGAGGCTTGCGGAAATTTTTTGCCCTATTACACCGAGGACGATATGCTATCGAAGCTGAAGACTGCTTTAAAAACCTGGGAAAGATCCTATTTTGAAGCTACCAACGGCAGAACTACTTCGGGAGCAAAATTCCACGTATACCTGACTCAGCAATTTCCTACCAAGAGTCTTTACCGCTTCGACAACGTTATGATTGTAACACCGGCGTATATGGGCAAAGACCGAGTTACTTATTTGCCCACTTTATGTTGCAAAAGCCAAACACAACCCGAAAACTTTTTTGCAGCATATCTTAGGGAAATTGAAGAAATCGTCAAAGATCACGACCTCTTTTTAGATGCAACGAACACGCCGTTGCACTTCGATTTTTCTCGGTATGAAAAACAAATGAAAGAGGATTTTAAAAGGGAATAGAGGGATATTTTTCCATTTTAAGCTTTTCTTACCAATTTAATTCTAACACCGTTTTTTCGATTGTCTCTGTGGTTTATGAAAAAATTTTCCACATATTTCCTTCATAAAAAGTACAGATTTTCAGCTTTTTTCGCCAAAAAATCAAAGAAAGCAACCGAGTTTTCAGCTCGGTTGCTTTCTTCTTCTGTTATCGGTTTGGGATTTTTGCGGTCTTTTTTTGCTAACGATCTGGTCATTAGATGTCTCTCAAAATTGCATCTGCAACCTTGTTCAAATCATCTTCTATTATATATATGAGACCGCCCGGTGTTTCTCTGCATCCATTCCCTACAGTTTCGTCATGAGGCTGGCAGGAATAATACAGAATTTTCTTGCCCGCCAAACGCATAGCTTTGAAGTCATTATCATCATCTCCGATAAAAACTGCATCATTCAGATTCATGCCATATTTTGTACAGATTTTTCTGAGTCCTTCGTTTTTTCCGGAAACACCGCGAAGCTTTCCGTCATCATCCCAATCATAAGGGGTGGCTTCTATGTTGACTATTTTACCTGTTCTGTCGTCAAATTTGATTTTGTTTATGTATATATTGTTATCAAACAGCTCATTTGCGTCGGGTATCATGGTATAAAGAACTATGTCCGCGCCACCGGATATTATTCCAACGACACATCCTGCATCCTTCAACCTTTTTATAGCCTCGTAAAAATTGACGGTCAGTTTGCATTTTTCTTTTATGGCTTTTTGAGCGATTTCTTTAGTAAGACCGTTCTTTTTCAACGCATCGCAATCGTATCTTACCCAATCGGGATAAGAAATCTCGCCATGTACAAATTTTTTCTTATTGACTTTGCACTGGTCAATTGACAAATCTACCGCTTGATAAAGCAGACGCCAGGAATACTTTATTCCCTTGATCAATGTTCCGTCAAGATCGAAAACAACGATTTTTTTGGGCTTAACCGCTTTTTTTGCAGCGTTTTTGGAGGGCTTGTTCTTGGTTACCTTTTTGGTGTTTCTGTATTCATGACAAAGATCAAAGCAACGAACGATTAGATCATCGTATGTCTTTGCCTCATTTTTTATATTATTCCACTCCTCTTCCAACTCGTGACGGGTGAAAACGGTATCCATATGCAAAATAAATTTGTCTTTTTTCAAATAGCTGGAAAGCTTCTTTGTCCTACTCTCCAACACGGTTTTTATCTTTGGGCGAAGAAGACTGTATTTCCCTGGTGAGGGTGCGTTTTTTGTTTTCCAGGTGGAAATGTTATTTTCGCTAACATCCACTTTACCGGAATTTGCGGTCAGTTCCCTATGTCGGATCTCAAACGTCTCGACAACGAACTCGAGGAACTCGGAAAAAATTGATTTAGATGTGTAATTGCTCATTTTTTTGCCTCCTTTATTTTCTCGCAAAAACACGCTTTTGTTTGGTAAACAATAGTTTGCATTTTTGCTGTTTTTATGTTTTTGGGGAACTTTCTCCATTTACCATTATAACACAGAAAATTCAATATGCAAGAGGTTAGCGAATTATTTTTTCTCGAAATTTTGTACAATTTTTCTGATCAATTTTAGTCATTCTGCCCTATTTAGCGGTTTTCGCACTGCAAAATTCAATGCATTTTCTTCAAAATAAAGAAACAAACCATACTTGAAAGCGACGACTAGGTTTTATATATTTTTATAATATAATTTTTTAATATAAATATATTTTATTATTTAATTTTTAAAGAGCCTATTCCGACTGTACGGTTCGAAAAATTATGGCTCAAGCAAAGCTTTTAACAGATCCACCGCCGTATCGATAAATTCAAGGGAAGCGACTGTTTTTTGAGAGTTTTTTGCACCCCAAAAAAATCAAAAAGCCATGAAGAACTTAATTTCCTATATTTCTATTGACTTTTTCGTGTTTTAGCGATATAATAAATTAGATGATGAAATTTGTCACTCAAAACCTACATCAAACGCTCCGCCTCAGCAGAAAAAGGAGGTTTTATATTTTATATGAAATTTATAGGTGTATATGATTATACGGTAATTGTTACATATTTGAGCCTTGTTTCCGGAATTGTTGGGATGACCTTTGCTTTTAGCGGAAATCTTTTAGCAACAATTTTATGCATTGTTGCTTCCGGCGTGTGCGATATGTTTGACGGAGTAATTGCGAGAACAAAGAAAAACAGAACGCAAGACGAAAAAGGCTTCGGTATCCAGATTGATTCGCTCTGCGACATAATTTGCTTCGGTGTCTCTCCTGCTATATTCCTTTATTTCAGCGGAGTCAATTCGATTTACGGAATTTCGATTATCGTTTTTTACGTACTCTGCGGAGTTATAAGACTCGCATTCTTTAACGTTCTTGAAACAAACCGTCAACAGCACGAGGGCGGTTGCGCAAAAAGCTACCGAGGACTTCCGGTTACCAGCGCTGCAATAATTTATCCCCTTACATATCTTATTTGCCACTTCTTAAGCTGCGACATATCTTTGATAGTTTATCACGTCGTTCCCGTGATGATGGGACTTCTCTTCATTATTGATTTTCGTTTCCCGAAGATTGACATTGGAAAAGTTTTTCAAAAAAAGAAATAAAATTTAACACCCCAAGATAAATAAAGGTTGATGTTTTTAATCAACCTTTTTTGTTTTCTTTAAACCGAACACTGCATTTTTGAGGATTTTTGTAAATATTAGTTGTCTTTTTTACGATAAATCACCTTTTTTATCGCTTGTTTCTTTGATGAGAGTTTAAAAAATTGATTTAAAAATTTGAATTTTTATGACAGATTTTTTTGATGTTATATACACAAAATTGTACAAAGCTATTGCCAAACGAATTAAGATAGTGTATAATTACAAGTAGGAAAGAGAGCGTATTTTCTTTTTGTCAAAATCATATCGGAGGGCAGTATGTACACAAATTACGCATATATCGGAGAGGTAGATCAGGACATCGTTGATAATTCGCTACCGCTTCTTGTAACCGCATCAGGATATAACAGACTCCTTAACAGACGTGTGGTTGCTACCAGACGCCCGAATGGCAGAAATGATTTCCAAATAGTTTATATCGCCGCCGGAAAGGGACGATTCTTCTTCGGTAATGAAGAAAGAGTTGTTTCTCACGGAAACATAGTTGTTTTCCGTCCCGGTGAAAAGCAGGTCTATTACTATTACCCCGAAGATCAGACCGAAAGCTTCTGGGTGCATTTTACAGGATGCGATGCGGCAAAAATTCTTGACGAGTGCGGTCTTAACCAAAACGTATTCTTTGTGGGCACGTCCGACTATCCCGGAATTTTCAGTCAGCTCATTCGTGAAATTCAAATGAAGAGAGCAAATTACAGAGAAATAACAGAAATACTCTTCCGACAGCTTCTCTTGATAATATCTCGCTATCTTAAAGAGGGTAAAAACGCAAACTGCGACACTCTTAACGAAATCGAAAGAGCCATAAACTATTTTAATGAAAATTACGCAAGCGAAATAAATATTGAAGAGTATGCCACCACAAGACACATAAGTGTTTCCTGGTTTATAAGGAACTTCAAAAGCATCACCAAGCTCTCTCCCCTACAATACATTATCATGCTTCGCATAACCAACGCAAAGGTGCTTCTTATGAACACCGATTATCCCGTATCTCAGATTGCAACCGAGGTAGGATTTGATAACGCGCTGTATTTCAGCCGCCTTTTCCACAGACATACGGGTGTTTCACCTCTTAAATTCAGAAAACGCAGATAAATCAAAAGCTGATGGCTTTGACGAACTCAAAAACAGTCAAAGAAGCCGTCGGCTTTTTTCTGTAAACAATTCCAAATTTGAATTTTTTTGCCTTTCATTATATGAGTTTAGTTCAATTTTGTGCATATTTTGTGCTATAATGTTCATTGAAAATTTTGCCCGTATGATTTAAAATAAAGCTAGAATATACTTATACTAACTTGTATTTATTGTATATTAACAATTTAGTTTATATTTATATGTTCAATTTGCATAAAAGCTCAGGATTTCAAATCCAAAGCAGCTATTCTAAAAAACAAAAGAAAGGGATTTTGTATGAAAAGATTTTTAATTTTGTTGCTTTTGATAATGTCAACGTCGCTGATGTTCTCCTGTAAAAAAGCGGAGGAGGACAATGACGGAGGCGATGACAACAAACCGAACGTTCCTCCCGCAGGTTACGTAAACGACGATGTAACCTTCGACATTGGTGAAACGGTGAGTATCGTTGTTCCGGGCGAGAGTTTTGCAGCAGCGAAAAATCTTCAAAACGAACTTTTCTACGCACTCGGAGTAACTCCTAATATAGTAAACGAAAGCGCCCTTGCAACCAACGAGCTTTTCCTCGGCAGATGCAACTCGCCTCTTTCAAAAACGGCTTACCAGATTCTTGAATCCGGTGAACGTGCTTCCGCTTACGTTATAAGAGTTTTGGTTTATTCCGACGGTCAATCTGTTGCCTTGGCTTACGAAAACTGCGAGGGATCTGTTGACTACACCGAACTTTTGACCGAAAACGTCGTTAAGCTTTTTGTCAACGATTTTATAAATGCCGACAAGGCTATTGACTTTGAAGAGGGATTCTCTAAATCCTATTCCTTCGACCTTCTTGAAATACAAGCTGAAGCTGATGCGGCAAGAGCTCAAAAGGCTTGGGACGCTATTCTTGCTAAATCCGACGCACAAACGGTAAACGAGCTGCGCGCTATGTACGCTATGTTTACTCCCAAGGTACTTAACTGGCTTGCTGACCTTTACGACCCGGAAAGCGGCGGTTTCTACTACTCCAACTCCGGACGAAATTACGAGGGTTTTCTTCCCGATATTGAATCAACAGCTCAGGCTATCGACCTTTTAAGAATAAGCGGTATGTTTGACGAGCACGGTGACGATCCTGCGCGCGCTCTTCCCGATTGGTTTAAAGAAAAGCTTATCGCATTCGTAAAAGGACTTCAAGATCCCAACGGTTATTTCTATCACCCGCAATGGACTAAAGCGATGATAGATTCGAAAATTTCAAGGCGTAGCCGAGATCTTACCAAAGGTCTTGCTCTTCTTGAAGATCTTGGCGCAAAGCCCACCTATGACGTTCTTGACGTAAAGGGTGACGGACTTCTTGCCGACGGTACTCCGGTAGGCTTCGACAAACCTATTCTCTACAACGGAATAACACCTCCCCTTTCTCTTTCAAACAAGGTGAGCGCCGTTTCAAAGATAGTACCCGCTTCCAGCGCCACAGTTCCTTCAAACATTGCATCAAAGGAAGCATTCATCTCCTATCTTAACGGACGCGACCTTAAAAAAGACTCCTACACCATAGGTAACGACCTTGCTTCTCAGGCAGCGGAAATCAAGGCTCGCGACGAGTATCTTGCCTCTATTGGCGCAGATTATCGCCTTAAAGATATTTTGCAGCAGTGGCTCTTTGACAACTGCTACGAAACTACGGGACACTGGAGTCCTTACGCCGACTATGACGGACTTAACGGATTTATGAAAATATCCGCAGCTTGCGCCTCTCTCGGTATTCCTCTTAAGTACCCTGAGGCAGCAGCTCGCTCTGCCATTGACGCTATTACAACAGAAGAATATAACCTTACGGTATGTTATGCATATAACACTTGGTTCTCTATAAATAACATTGTTAACATACTTAATAAAAACCATCCCGCAGCTCAGGCAAAGGAAATAATCGGTTCGATTCAAGCCGAGCTTAAGGAAAGAGCACCCGAACTTATCCGCGCAACTATGGAAAAACAGTCCATATTCCTTCGTGACGACGGATCGTTCTCTTACACCGAAAACTCCACCTCTTCAACGAGCCAGGGTATGCCGGTTGCAGTTCCCGGAATGCTTGAGGGTGACATAAACGCAACTCTTATCTGCCTTGCGGACACCTGTTATCAGATGTTCTCTGCTCTCGGCTACGAGATGCCCCCCATCTTCGGAAAGGCAGATCTTACAAGCTTCCTTGACCGTATAAAAGAGCTTGGATACATTATTAAGTTTGAAGAAGAGGTTGTTGTTGAAAGCGCAACCTTTGATGACGAAACGGTAGGCTCTACCACAGAATCTCTCACCATCTCGAACTCCACGGATTCCACCTTCAAGGTTATTAAAGACACCCGCCCCGGCGCATCAAAGTCGGCAAAGGTGCTTGAATTCAACGCTGTGGAAGGCGGCGGTAAGAGAGTAAGACTTCCTATGGATCTTTCGGCAAATCCCCTCTCCCGTTGCTACGTATTTGAGGGCGAGTTTAACTTTGAAAGCGCTCCCACGGGTATGTTCTCAACGCTTCAGGTAGGTCCTAACTGCTATCTTATCAGCTTCGCTATGTATGACGGAGTTGTATATCTTTACGAGCAAACCTCCGACGGAGCTAACTCCAAGATTGTTGACCTTAAGACGGGTATTCCTCTCGGTCAGTGGTTCAAGATCAAGGTTGAATTCTTCTACGCAGCGGCAGCCGACGTCAGAATCAAGCTTTACGTTAACGACGAGCTTATCAGCGTAAGCGATAACTTCTTCGATCGCGAGGGTGAAAAGCTTGACGGCGGAAATCCCTCTCCCGATTCCAGATATGAGGGCGTTGACTTCTTCGTTTACTCCTATTACAGTGCAAAGATCCTTCTTGACAACTGGTCTTGCTACAAGAAGACCGATCAGTACCTTCCCGAGCTTGATCCCGACGATCAGCCCAAGTTCAATATAGACGGCCCTGACAGAGATGAAATAATTTACGATTTCGAAAGCGACAAGGTTGGCGCTCTTCCCGAATCCGTGAACACTCAAGGCTCGGCTGAAGTAGTAGGCAGCGATAACGGAAACAAACTTTCTGTTAACGGCTCTGCTATCCTTTCTGCTCCCGTAAATATCAGAACTGCCGGCGCGAATGCAACCGTGTTTGAACTTGATATTGATATTGCCACTCTTACCGAAGGCAAGATATTTGATATTGCCTTTGCAGAGGATGCGGTAATGCCCCACGATATAGTTAAATACAACGTTGAAATAGTTGACGTTGACGGTGAAAAATTCGCATATATCTACGCTGCTCCCACCGGAGTTAGCGACATGAAGATTGACGGAGTAATGATTCCCGTAGGCGAGACTTCCACGCTTCGTATCGAATACTACGACGGAGTAAGGGTTGCCCTCTTCTACGTTGATTCCAACCTCGCTGCAAGCTGCGACGTTCTTTGCCAGGATGCAAAGAAATACACCGTAGGTAACATAATTCTCTCCTTTACATCAAAGGCTAATCTTTCGCTTGACAATGTAGTTTGCGAAAAGATAAAGAAGAATTTTGACACTGCTACAAGACCCGGCATCGACTCTGTAATTCACGGCTTTGAAAACGGTATCGACGTTGACTTCTCCGGAGCTGTTTCTCTTGTCGGCGATTCCAACAAGTACGTAAACCTCGGTGCTTCCGCTTCGATAACCTTCCCCGTAAATGCAAGAAGCGTTATAACCAATCTTATAAGCTTCAGCGCAGATATGTCGATAAACGCTACTTCGGAAGCAGCTTATCTTCTCTCCTTCGTTGATGAACACGGCAACACCGTTATCGCTTTTGAGATAAGGGTTAAAGGCGGTGTAGCTTCAATTCACGAGAAAACCGAAAACAACACATACTCCGATCCTCTTTGCACTATCACAAAGGGCAAGATCACATCGATCTCTATTCTCTACTATCCTCTTCGCAATATCGCTTACATAATTTCAGGCGGTCAGGCAATTGCAAGTACCAGCCTGGCATACAGCGAAGAAAACAAGCTTCTTACTCCCGCATTCCTTACGATAGAGGCTATCGGCGGCGATGGTTCACTTACTCTCGATAACCTTAAGGTTGAGACTACAAGCGACACCTTCGTTCCGAGAGACGTAAAGGATTCCGACAACTCCGAGGACAAGAGTGAGATCATCACCTACGAGGGATCTTCCAACGGAAACATTCCTTCCTCGGTTACAACAAAGCTTCTCTCCTCCGGTTCGGGATACGCAGTCCGCGAACTTCTCAAGAAGGATGCATATACCAAGGTTCTTGAGTTTAATACCCGCCCCGGCAGACAGGACGCTTTGAACTTCGCGCTTACCGAAACGGCAAAGGACTATAACGCAACAGTCTTTGAAACCGACTTCAAATTCACGTTTAAGAACGGCAAGGTTACAAGCTTCCAGATTTTCCTTGAAGACGGTGACAAGACAGCTTACATCATCAACCTCAGCCAGTCCGGTAACGATATATCCTTCTCCGAGCTTTCAACTCTTGACGAGGTGAGACTCAGAGGCTCAAACAAGACTATCGAGGGAGCTCAAGAATGGCACAACCTCCGTATAGAATACTATAACGGAACGAGAGACACCGTAAGAATTAAGACCTATATTGACGGTGTGCTTGTAAAGGTAAGTAACATCTTCGGCGGAAGCGAGATTGAGGAAAATCAGCCTCAAAGCCTTATCACTCAGGTTCGCTTTATGTCTTACGGCGACACTTACGCAGATTTGTTCATAGATAACACCTCGTTCATTCAGACAAATCTTGAATGTAAGGACGATCCTCTCACCGACGCAATAAATCCCGAGGATATTCCCGATCCGGAAGAACCTAATCCTGAAAATCCGACTCCCGATCCCAAGCCTGAAGAGCCGAATCCGGAAGAGCCGACTCCCGATCCCGAAGAGCCAGAAGAACCCGAAAACGATCCTCTTGATTTTGAAAGCGACACCGTCGGTGAGCTTCCCGAGAGAGTCACTTCGAACAAAAACGACGCTTACTCCTACATTTCGGTTGTGGAAGACCCCCATAAAGCAGCCAACAAGGTGCTTAAGTTCTACAAGGCGAACACAAAGCCGGACGACAACACCTACACAAAGAGCTGGCCTATGGTAACGATCCCCAGAACCGGTACTGCAAAAGACCACAACGTAACGGTATTCGAGGCAGACTTCTATATTCAGTACATTGAAGGAAGACTTGATACCACCTACACCTTCTATCTCGGAGCTAAAGCAGCGCCTGCTTACGCATTCCGAATGAACTTTACAACAGAGCGTTTCAACTTTATCGACAGTTCAAACGACACTTCCGGTATTTCCAGCCCAACCATAGCAACCGCTTCTACCACCGGTCAGTGGTTCAACCTCCGAATCGAGTTCTTCGAGGGCGACCAGAACACAGCGAAGATTATGGTTTATATGGACAATGCTCTGATTTACGTTTCCCGCAACTTCTACGGACCTATGAGCACCGATACGGCAGGAAAGAAATACACCGTAAACAACGATATTTCGGAATTCCGCATTTCCACATGGGGCGATACGCAGGGAGTGATGCTTATAGACAACGCTTCTCTTTATGAAACAACTCTTAAGTATCCGACCAACCCTGTTGGAATACCTTCCGGTAAGGTTTATCCCGATGCCGAAACCGAGGACTTTGACGCAAAGGTTCTTCCTATCAAGGGCGGCGCAAACGGCATTATCACCCTTAACACCGATATTTCCGCAGACAAGCAAACTATAACCGTTCTTGACAGAGTAATCTCCAAGTACGACCTTAAAGCGGATATTGCGGTGGTTGTTGACAACCTTATGGAAAATGCGGGCGTTGGAACTAATACCGAAGAAAAGACGCCTAACGCAGACATTATCAACTTCCTTAAAGCGAAGCTTGCAGGCGGAAGACTCAAGATTATGAACCACGGTCTGACTCACGTATTCTGGGCAGATACGGAGACCGGTGAAAATATTGATTGGGACTTCTTCTACCGTGAGTTTATCGGCTCAAAGTACCTGCTCCGCGAGCTATTCCCCGGTCAGGATGTAAAAACCTTCGTTATTCCCGGCTACGCATGGCTGGTTGATCAGTTCGGCGAACAGATCTACGACGAGGTTTATGAGGCGCTGAAGGACGAGTACGTTGCCAGCAGATATTACGGCGGTACTGCAGCAAACCTTTACGACTGGGCTTGGGAAAAGACTCCCGCGCACCAGATTCTTCCGAACAACGATGCGCAGACCTATGCGGTCATAGACAGTATTGCAAGAGGCGACGGCAGATTTGCAAACCTCTTCCTCTACCACCTTGATGAAGATAAAAACTTCGACAACGGTACGACCAACGGCGGAACAGAAACCTACTTCTACCAGCGTGAGTCAAGACTTGACGCTATCTGCAACAAGATCAGCTCCTACGTTGAAACCGGCGCAATCTGGCAGACCAACTATGAAGACGCTATGCTCTACTTAAGAGAGGTTGAGAACGCAACTCTCACTATCACAAGAGGCGAAAATATCACCCTTGTTCTTGAAGACGGTCTTAACGACGAGATTTACAATTATCCCCTCACGGTAAGAGTTCAGCTCGACGAAAGCTATGAGGCGATAAAGATCACTCAGGACGGCAAGGTAAGCTACGCTATCGTAAGAATGCAAAACGGCATATACTTCGCCGACTGTGACGTCGTTCCAAACAGCTCCGAAACTGTAATTGAAAAGGTTTCGCTTGAAGATGTTCCCGAAGAATTCCTTCCTGCGACGCCCGAAAACGGAAACGGCGGCTCTATGGACTTTGGCGGAACAAACAAAGACGATTCCGCTTGGACTGATTAAAATATCCTTGCTTCGGCACACCGCCGAAGCAGGACCAAATAAAACAAAATCGAAAGGAGTGTAAGAAATGGTTAATAAAAACAAATACAAATACTCGCCTGCCGAGCTTGAAATTCTAAACCTTATTTCCTCCGACATTATAACCACATCCCGTCCCGGCGGATCAGACGATGATAACGGAACTGACAACCGTGACGACTCAGCCTGGACTTAAGAAAGGAAACAAAAATGAAGTACACAGAAAAAGGTGTTGAAGATTTAAAGATCGCCTATATAGGCGGCGGCTCACGAGGTTGGGCTTGGACACTTATGAGCGATCTTGCAACTGCAGAAGACCTTAGCGGTCATGTTGCTCTTTACGACATTGATCTTGAAGCTGCCAAGTGGAACGAGATCGTCGGTAAAAAATTCTCGGAACACCCCAAATCAAAATCAAGCTTTGAATACAAAGCCTACGAAAGCATTGACGAGGCTCTCTCGGGCGCTGATTTCGTAATTATCTCAATTCTGCCCGCAACCTTTGACGAAATGGAGAGCGACGTTCACACTCCCGAAAAGTACGGCATCTATCAATCGGTTGGCGACACCACCGGCCCCGGCGGAATCATCAGAGCTCTCAGAACTCTTCCTATGATAGAATATATAGCGAAGAAGATCGAAGAGAACTGTCCGAAGGCTTGGGTAATCAACTACACAAACCCGATGACTGTTATCGTAAAGACTCTCTACTCGGTATTCCCCAAAATAAAGGCATTCGGCTGCTGTCACGAGGTATTCGGAACGCAGAAGCTACTTGCCGCAATGCTTCATTCCGAGCACGGCTACGGCAATATTCCTCTTAAGGAAATCAAATGTAACGTTACCGGTGTAAATCACTTTACCTGGCTTACCGAAGCGAAATACAAAAACATCGACCTCTTCCCTCTCTACAAGGAATTTGCCGACAAATATTATCTTGACGGCTACTTTGAAGAAATCAAAGACAACTGGATGACCACAGAGCTTTTATGCGGACACAGAGTAAAGTTTGAGCTTTTCCGCCGTTACGGCTATATTGCTGCGGCAGGAGACAGACATCTTTCCGAGTTCTGCGAGGGCAGTTGGTTCTTGAAAGACCCCGAAACCGTAAAGGAATGGAAATTTGCTCTTACTCCCGTTTCAGGCAGAAAAAAAGGACTTGCAACGCTTCTTGAAAAGAGCAGAAAGTTAAGAGTGGGAGAGCTTGAGCCGGAAATCGGTGATAGCGGTGAGGAAGGCGTTCAGCAGATACGCGCGCTTCTCGGTCTTTCCGATATGGTGACTAACGTAAATATCCCGAACTACGGACAGATTCCCAATCTTCCAATCGGCGCTGTCGTTGAAACGAATGCGCGTTTTACCGCGGACACACTCACTCCCGTGTTTGCAGGCGAACTTCCTATTGAAATTTATCCCCTTATTTCAAGAATAGTCGGAGAACAGGAGCTTGTAGTAAAAGCGGCGCTTGAGCGAGATTTAGAACTTGCCTTCGTCGCATTTATGAACAATCCGCTTGTTAATCTTTCAAAAGCGGATGCAAGAGCCCTCTTTGATGAAATGGTTGAAAACACAAAAGCGTACCTTAAAGAATATTTTTGATTTAAATTAAAAACAAAAAATAAATTTATTTTAAGAAAGGTAAAAACAATGAAAAACAGAAAATTTTCCAAAATTTGCCTTTGGACTATGGCTCTCGCTATGATCCTTGCAGCGTTCGTAGGAATCTACGCTCAGGCAGAAGAAACCCCCAAAGCTCCCGAAATCGTAAGTAAGAACGTTTCTTACGAGGGCGCGCTTCACCTCTACTACGCAATTCCCGTAACCGAAAACGTTACCGCTGCAAACACAGTAGTTAACGTTTACTCTGCAAACCCCGAAACCGACGCTAACGCAGAGCTTCTCGGAAGCTTCTCCGGCAAAGAAGAAAACGTTGCAGTTCTCGGCGGCAATCACGTTGTAGTAAGAACTCAGGGTATTCCCGCAAAGGACATTGCAAACTACGTTTACGCACAGCCCGTATCCGCAGGTGTTGCAGGTAAGGTTATCCGTTACTCTGTTGCAGAGTATCTCTACGAGCGTCTTTACGTTTCCGAAAACGTAACCGACCTTCAGAAGAAGCTTTACAACTCCACTCTTACCTACGGTATGGATGCTCAGGCAGTTCTTGCTCCCTCGGCAACTCCCATAGCAAACTACAACTACGTTTATGCTTATGATGCAACCATCGACGCAGAGGGTAACAACTCCGGTCTTTACCTTGACGGTACTGCTCTCACTCTTTCCTACACCGGTGAGGGACGTCTTGCAGTATGGGATCTTAAGACTCTCGCACAGGACGGCAGCTTTGAAGCTTCCACCGCAGGCACGAACAACATTACCGTAAACGCAACCACTATCGTCTCTCCCTCTCTTTACAAGGAAATTGAAATGGATAACTCCGGTGAAACCTTCGATACGGCATTCAAGGATAGCGCTCGTGAGAACATAAGACTTCCCGACACCGGCAAGACCTATTACAACAATAACATATTCGCAGAGAAGGCAAGCGGTAATGCTGCTACAAATATGACCTTCGGTATTGCAAAGGATCCCAAGAATGAAAACAATAACGTTCTTCATATTATGAAGGATACCGACGATACTGCGGTTACTTACCAGTCATACCTTACCTTCAACGCTCCCTCTACTACAAACTTTGATACCGTTGTATTTGAGACGGATATGTACACCGACTTCAGCGACAAGTCCACCTCCAGCGTTCATCAGTTTGACTTCAGAAACGGCTCTACCGAGGGCGTAACCGTTCTTCTCGGTGCAGACCACGAGAATCTTTCTGTAAGAGTTCTCGGCAACGGAGTTACTACCGGCTACGAGAAGGTTGACGGTGTATTCACCGAAAACAACTGGTACACTCTCAGAATTGAGTATCAGATCATTGATGCTGCGGCAGGCACTACCGAAACCAGAGTTTACATCAACGGCGAGCTCTTCAAGACTGTTAACTACGTTAACACCGCAACTCCTCTCACCAACGTTACCAATATGTTCGTAAGAAACTACGGCGGACTTATGGGTGACATCTATATGGATAACGTTACCATCAAGAAGGTATACGCTGCTGACGAAGCACGTCCCGCATACACCTTCGACGGTGATACTCTTCCCGCGGGCGTAACCGTTGGCGGTTGGGGAAGCACTACCAAGGGAACAACCACCGTTAATAACGGTCAGCTTACTCTTAACAGTGTTCAGGGCTATAACGATACCCTTGTCTTCAAGGAAACCGAAACTACCGAAGACAATGCAAACACCGTAGTTTGGTCGGCAGACATTAGAACTAATGCTTACGGAGATGGCGCTGGCTCTTACTCCGAGCTTACATTCACCGGAAGCGACGGCAAGTTCAGATTCAACATTATGCTCAGAAACAAAAACGGCGCTGATGTTTACTTCAAGTCCTACGGACGCAACCCCAAGCTTGAGTTCTCTAACACAGGCGCTCTCAGCGGCAGCATCTTCAATCTCCGCCTTGAGTATTACATCAACGCTGAAACATCTGCATCAAACGTTGATATTTACATAAACAATAACTACATTGGTACTATGGACGACACCACCGAGGGCAATCCTTTCTCCATTGATGCATTCACCAGCTTCACCTTCGGCTGCCGTGACGGTGATACCCAGGATATTACCTTCGACAACGTAAGACTCTATAAGATCAACAAGACCAGATAATCCTATGATAGGATAAATTTAAGCCCGAGGCAAATCGCCTCGGGCTTTTTCATAGCTTGATATTAATTTTTTAGTGAAAACAAGATTACTCAAAAAATACGGTAGCCACCGACCAGGGCTCGATACGGGGAAGCGTAAGCAGGATTCCCTGCTCTTTTTCCTCCACCGAAAGCTCCTGCTTTTTCGCATACTGTCCCCAGAAGACTGCCTTTTTACCGAGGGGAGCTTTAACAAACACCCTTACGTTCTCCTCTGGACCTACGGTGCAATTAGTCAGCGAAACTGCGTGGATTCGTCCGTCTTTGCCTTTTCGGATATTTATTGCCGCCTGCACGGGAGAAAGCAGTCTTGCGCCTGCGGTGTTTGAGAGCGCATCGTATACGTTCAAAATTCTGTCACGCTCGGCTATGGTTTTAATCACCTTCCAAAGCGAATAACCGAATACCGCCCACTCGCCGCCCTCTTTAAGAGGTACTATTGCCGTTGATATACTGCCGTTTATCGGCTCGTTTTCACGTACGTTGTGCTTATATCTGCCCAAAACAGTTGAGCCCTCGGGCAGGTCACTTAACACGTGGGGCTTGAATCTTCCCGCCGTGTAATAGCTCTCGCAAAAACGGTCGCTTATAGTGCCGTTTAGTGCGTTCGGCTCATACATTTCGGTCAGCGCGCCCTTGTTTACTTTTTCTATGTGCGATGACGAAAGTCCCACCTCAAAGCCTCTGCTCTGAAGAATTGCAACGCTTTCGCCGCAGGTGATAACCTTTCTCTTCTTTAATTTCTCCACCTCGTCGGGCGTAATAATCGACGCAATATCGGGATGCAAGAGAAAGACGCTGCTTTCATCTTCATCGTAAACGATAGGCAATCCGTCACGCACCAAATGATAGGCGGAAATATGGTATTCCCTATTTAAATCCGAGATGGTATCTCCTTTTTTAAGAGGTTTATTGTATGCCTTTTGGGATACAAAGTAACGAAGTCCCTCGCCTTTGGTAATCTTTGAAACTCCGCCAAGCCTTTCAAAGTAAGGACGCATCCCCTCAAGGGCTGCAAATTTTTCCTCGTGCCACTCAAAGGGGTCGTGAAAATCGTCCATTACGTTATAGGTCATATCGTCTGCGCCCAAGGCAAGATAATGAGCAGTTTCAAGAAGAATTCCTGCCGTGGTTTTGCCGTAGGCTGTGTTAGGTATGCACTCAATTTCGGGGCTTAATACTCCGTAATACGGCAAAAAGGAATGCTGGTAGGCTATCTTCATTCCCTTTTCCAAAATTCCCGTGGGGTTATGGTCGTCATAATAACCGCCGCCGGCACGGTAATGGGGTGCCTTGCCGTTTACCGCTTTCATTTCATCGAATATATGCTTATATCCGTAACCTGTATACGAACCGTTTTCACAGTTCTGGAAACCAAACTCGGTTTCGGGAGAAACAGCGTGTACCGCCTCGCAGAGTCCGCGGGTAAAGGATTTTAAGCCGTCTTGAATAAAGGTGATCCAACGCTCACGCCAAACAAGATCATCACCCAGAATTTTTTGCACAAGGCTTTCCCTGGCGAAGTTTGAGCCGTGACGGTCGTTAAATTTCTTAATACAGTCGGGGCAAAAGCAGCCGTTTACTACAGGCAGATGGTTGTTTGCGCGTAAATCGTCATCTATCCAGAATTTATCCGGCTTTACAACCTCGGCATAAAGGGCAAGTTCACGATTGGAATATTCACGAAAGGCTTTGTTGTTCCAACAGAAGCAGTATCTTGCCTGCACTCCGTCTTCACCAACCAGAGGCTGCACCTCGGGATTGTCCGCCAAAGCCGAGCAATCGTACTCGTCTCCCATCATATCCCCGTGTCCGATGCTGTTTGCAAGTTGGAGAGAAACCTTTATTCCCCGCCTTTTTAATTCATCGGAAAAGTTCTTAAACCACTTGGCACATTCCTCGTGTTTTTTAAGCGGAGGAAAACCCGATATAGTTGTCAGCCAAATTTCGTCATAGCTTTTAGGGTACTTGTCGAGCATTTTCAAATAGAATTCCATGCCCGCCTCGTGGCCGGGATACAGCCAATTTATTCTTTGTACCAACATTTTTGCTTCTCCAGTTTTTAAAACGCTTTTGTAGGTGATTATATTACGTAGCCGGAACGAAAGGCAGCTCGGTCTCTCCTCCAATATCTATAGGAGGAACTGTTGGGCCGTTATCGTCGGGGGTCTGCTCGCCGTCACCGGGATTTTCCTCGTTTTCATTATCACCCGAGCCGCCGTTAGGCTTGTAATCGGGATCTTTTTCACCGCATTTCGTACAAGCGCCGTCGGTATAGCTGTGAGCGCAGGAGACGTTCTGATTGCCGTTACTCTGCTCATCGTTATCTTTCTTGCATCCCGCAAAAAGGAGCGTCAGCATAGCAAGACAGAGTGTTGTCAATATAAATTTCTGTTTCATACCGTATCTCCTTTATTTGTTATAATTTGCAACCGCCTTGTTGTAGAGGTACAAGGCTCTTATAGCATCCTTAAACTCGTTTGTAAAGGTCTCGTGATTTGAGTTCACCGCAAGATGGAAGCTTGCAGCAAGGTTATATTTTATGTATTCTGTGGTCTCACCGTCGCTTACGGCTATTTCAAAGTCTTTGTTGAGGCTTCCAAGGGAAATTCCCTCAATTTCAACGTAGATATAATCGTCCTTTACACCTGTATTCAACTCTTTGCCGTTAAGAGTAAAGGAAAGGCTTGAATTTGTAAGGGTGTTAAAGTAAAGTCTTAAGGTGAGCGGCTCAAACGAAAGATTCGAACCTGCGGGAGTAACCAATTTTCCGCCCTGAACGGTAGTTATTCTGTACTTTTCAAGAGTTTTTGCGGTTACGGAGGAAACATCCTTTTTCTGGCACTCCGAATTTACAAGATTACCCTTTGAATGTCCGAAATATTTCTGTATATACGCTCCGTAATTGAGCATTGCCTCGGCAAGAGACGCAGCCGACGCATATTCGTTGCTTTCGGCGCGGTTTTTCATAATGTAACCTGCATATTCCTTAACCGAATAGCTGTATTCTCGGCTCTCGCCCTCGGCGCAAACGAATTTTGCCACGATTGTGTCAGAAAGCTCCATATATCCGAGAGTAAGAACAAATTTGTAGCAATCAACACCGTTAACGTTAACGGCTTCAGCTTCCGAAAGAAGGATTTCCACCTTTCTTCCGTTTATTTCAAACGTCATACGGGCAGAATCGTCCGAAAGGCAGCTTTCGGGAAGCAGCATATAGAAATTAAGTTTTACGACATCGGAAACGGTAAGATTATATCCGTAAAGATTTCCTATAATGCCTTCGAGATTTTCCTCTGCGCCGCAAACGCATTCACCGTCGATAAATTCATGCACCTCTAAAAGAGTTATAGCCTTTCCGCAAAGAGAGCAGCTTGAAGAGTGAGTTCCGTTGCCGTTATCGGTATATTTTTCGGTATGCTCCTCGGCTTCAAGACCGAAGCCTATGGTGTTAAAGTCGCACAACTCGTAGGAGCTTGTGGTATTGAACACAAGGAATACTCCCCATTCGCCCTCAAGAGAGTCTACCGCAGAGGCATCAATGGTAAGAGTTGTGGGAGACCACGCCATAGCGGCGGAAACGCTAAAGCTTCCTATCTTATAGCTTCCTTCGCCTACCGAGGTAATCTTTCCGTTGGTTTTAACTATGGGAGTTCCCTTGGCAGTTGTGGGACGGATATAAACGTCAATGCTTCCTGCTCTGCCCTTGGGTGTAATATTTATACTGAGGGTTGAATAATGTCCTTCGGGGGCGTTATTCGAGAAGTTGAAATATTTTATACCTGCAACAACCTCGTTATGTATTTTGAGAACGGGCAGGAACGTTGAATCTTTTGAATATTCGGCTTTGAAGAGATAATTACCGGTAAGGTAAGAAGCAATACCTGCGGAATAGGTCTTATAGGGGTCAAGTCCGTCGGTATGGAAGCCCTTTGAGGTCATTTCGGCAAAGTCTATTCTGACTTCTCCGCCCTCGGCTACCGATTTTTCATCCCATTCAACCGAAATCTTTTCTACCATAGCCTGTCTTGATATAATTCCTCTGTGACCTCTGTGATAGAAAACGTACCACTCATCGCCTATCTGGCAGATGCTTCCGTGGGTGTTCTGCTTTAAGAACGTGTCGGCATAAGTTCCGTCACCGTTGGGAATGGTTTCACCCGCATTTCTGACAATTACTCCGCCATAGGTCCAAGGGCCTTCGGGAGAATCGGAATAACCGTATGCAAGCTGGCTGAAGTAGCCGCCGGTTTCCTCGGTGTCGGGAGCGTAACGGCAGAAGATAAATACGTACTTGTTGCCAACCTTTCTTATAGAGGAAGCCTCAAAGAAACGCCAATCGGCAACGTGCTCGTCTTGAACGATGTTATAAAGGGTGGGGTCGTAATCCGAGCGAGGCTGCATAGTGCCTCTCTCTAAAATGTCGTACACACCGGGAAGATTGTATTTGGGAGTACAGCCTTCCTTTACGGTTGCCATAGTTTCGGGGTCAAGCTCAACCCACATAGGCTTCGAGGAGCTTCCCCAGTAGCCGTACACTCTGCCGTCGTCGTCAACGAAAACAGCAGGGTCGGAGGCGAGAATGTTGTTATCTATGGAATTGCTGCTAGACCACTCGCAAACCTTGAACGGGCCGTCGGGGCGGTCGGATTTTGCAACTCTGTAATACTGCTTTGAGGAGGTTGCATTGGGGTAAAGGTAATAGGTTTTAGTACCGTCATCGTTCACTATCTCGCAAACGTCGGGAGCGTAAAGATTTGCAATCTTGTCATAGTCGCCGGTAATAAATGCAACGCCATCGTAACGCCATTTGGTAAGGTCGTCAACCGGCGCAGACCACACGACCTGGTCAAATCCGCAAGGAGCTGCATCGCCTTGGGTATCGTGAGAGCCGTAAACGTAAACACGGTACTCTCCGGGGTTGTCGGGGTCCTCGAAAACGTAAGGCTCTGCGTCGGGAACGAATTCCCAAACGGGCATATAGGGGTTAGCCATACTCTCGTACTCGCGAATCTGGGGAAGAGCGCTTACAACAACAAGGCATTTGCCCGAAAGGCTGCTCTGGACGGTTATCGTAGCATATCCGTCGCCTACTGCAGTTATAACGCCCTCTTCGCTTACGGTCGCAACAGAGGTATCGCTTGAAGTATAGGTAACCTCGCCAATATCTGCATCGGGAAGGCTTGATTTAACGGTTAAATCAAAGCTCTCGCCATATTCAAGCTTTACCGTTTCTTTATTGGGTATAAGTGTTTTGTCCATAGGAGAAACCTCTTCTGTTCTTGTGACGCTGAAATAATCAAACCACACGTCAACGGGAGCTCTGTCGGCATAGCCGTTCCATCCAACGTAAAATCCTGCTTGGGTTGCCAAAAGCTCTACGTCCGCTTCGCCAACCTTGGTGAAATTCTCACCGTTAATCGAATAATAAGCGGTGTAGGAATTGTTTTTCTTTTCAATTCTGAGCCACATTTCGGAGCGACCGCCCACACTGACCGACGCAAAATCATTGGTAAGAGTGCCGTCAACCGCATAGCAAAGAGCTACCGACGAGCCCTGGAAACCAAGCTTTACAAAATCTCCGTAGCCGTCAAAAACCACAAGGCAGGCCTGGTTTTCGGGATAGGGCCAAGCCTTCTCAAGTACTATATGGGTCTCAAGAAGATAGTCGCCCGAAACCTCGGTCAAAAACAGGTTCTGTACGTCAGTTTTGCTTCCGTTTATATCGCCCGTATTCTCACCGAAGTGAAGTCCGTCCGACTTTAACTCGTATTCGTTAGAATTTTCGCCCACTATACTGAAATCCGAGAGCGAAGAGCCGGTTGTAAAGTCCCAGCGTTTAACATTCTCGTCCGCTTGAGCATAAGATGCTCCGAATGAGAAGATTCCAAGGGACAAAAGCGAAAGAACAAGCAGCAAAATATTTTTTAACTTTCTCTTCATAAAACCATTCCTTATTTTAAAAGATTTTTATATATTTGCATAATTAGTATATCAAAGGATTGTTATAAAGTCAAGTTGAATAAAAAATAAAAAAATATTTAAAATATTTTGTGCATAAATGAAGCACTTTTGTTTATACCGTATAGACTTTATTTTTTGGGATTCTAAAATTTTAATTTCTTTTAGATAAGATTTCGTTTTCATAATCCAAAACCTTATCAAGCCACTCGTCATCGGAAGAGACTCCCGAACGTCTTAAATATTCATCCCAAACAAGCGAAAACGGCATAGTTTTCATTCTTTCGGAAAGAGCAAACATTTTCGTAAAGTCGGATTTTTTCTGAAGTTCAGAAAGCTCGTTTTCAGGCAAAAGCAGGGCAAAAAGCAAAGCTTTGTTTACATTTCTGCTACCAATCACCCACGCAGCCACTCTGTTTATAGATGCGTCGAAATAATCAAGAGCAAGGAAAACTCGGTCAAGTCCGCCTCTTACAACCTCTTTTGCAATCTCTCTGGTTTCATCGTCGAAGGCAACAACGTGATCCGAATCCCAGCGTATAGCTCTCGTTATATGCAAAGCGATTTTTTCGTTAAACAAAAGAAGCGAGGAGATTTTATCCGCCACCGACTCGGTAGGATGATAATGTCCGTTATCCATAAGAGGGGTAATTCCTCTTGAAGCGGAATAGGAAAGGCAAAATTCGGCAGAGCCTACGGTATAAGATTCAAGTCCTATTCCGAAAACCTTCGATTCAAGGGTTGGGTAAACAAGATTTTTGTCATAAGGCTCGGAGAAAATCTCGTCAAGAGATGCGGCAAATCTTGCTCTTGGGGAAATTCTGTCCTGGGGAGTTTCCTTATATCCGTCGGGAATCCAGAAGTTTATAACCGAAGGCACTCCGGTTTCCTTTGCGAAATATTCGGCAATCCTGATACACGCTTTACCGTGATTTATCCAATATTTTCTTACCTCTTCGTCGGGCGATGAAAGAGTAAGATTATCCTTTACCATAGGGTGTGAGAAGAACGTCGGATTGAAGTCTATGCCCATTCCTCTCTCCTTTGCAAATTTTACCCAAGGAGCAAAATGCTCCGGGCGAAGAGAATCTCTTCCGGCGGTATCGCCCTTTTCAATAATTGCGTATGAAGCGTGAAGATTCAGCTTTTTTCTGCCCGGTATAAGGCTGAAAGCCAAATCCATATCCGCCATAAGCTCTTCGGGATTTCTTGCTCTGCCGGGATAATTTCCGGTTGTCTGAATACCGCCCGAAAGGGACTCGCGACTGTCAAAGCCTATAACGTCGTCGCCCTGCCAGCAGTGTATTGAAAGAGAGGTGTTAAGAAGCTTCTCTATCGCCTTGTCGGTATCCACACCGAATGCAGCATATTTTTCTTTTGCAAACTCGTAACTCATTTTAAAATCTCCTTTAAATAATCTTTTTTACCACATTAACATAAAAGCATAAGCTTTCGCAAGTATTAAAATTATTATAAAAACTGTCTTTATTTAATTTTTCTATTGATTTAAGCCGTGTAATATGTTAAAATTGAGTTGTAAAAAGTTCGCATTAAGCGAGAAAGGAGAGAAACGTGGAGCAAAGACTTTTAAACAAGCTTTCTGCCGTTACCGAAGAGGAAGAAAGACTTCTTTTAGGTGAGCCTATCGACAAATCCAACTATTCGGTGGGAAAGGATTTTTCGGTAAATGCCGCAAGAGTTGTAGGCGCAGCGCCCTACATCAGCCAACGTCCGCACACTCGCTTCGCCCCCTTCCCTCTCCACTCCCATAACTTCGTTGAAATGGTTACCGTTGTCAAGGGTGAGCTTACTCACAGAATAAACGGCAGAGAGATTCGTCTTGGCCGCGGCGATATTCTCATAATGAATAGGCACGTTACTCATTCGGTTGACCGAGCCGAAAAGGACGACCTTGGAATCAACTTTATAATGTCCGACTCCTTTCTTGACACACTTGCTCCGGAAATAAGAGGTACTGTTTTCGAGGATTTTGCAAGAGAAAACGCAAAGTGCGACGGCGAGCCTATGTTTCTGCATTTTTCCTCAAAGGGCGAAAAGCAGATTGAAAACATTGTGGAAAATTTACTCTTTGAGCTTACCGATTACAATCGCAACAACCACATTCTTACAGTGACGGTCGCTCTTCTTTTCAAGTATCTTTCACTTAAAGAAAAACGGCTGCTTCTTCAGGCTACGAAGCGTTTTACCCCCGAGCAAAGACGAAAAATGGAAATAATGAATTACATTTCTTCCTACCAAAGCCAAGCAACCTTAACCGAACTTGCCGAGAAAATGGGACTTTCCTCACCCTATCTTTCGAAAATAATCGTTGACTATTTCGGCAAGAGCTTCAAGGAGCTTTTGCTTGACGAGAGAATGAAAACGGCAAAACGGCTTCTTCTTGAAAGCGATATGTCGGTTGGGGAAATAATTTACAGTGTCGGCTATGAAAACGAATCTTATTTTCACAGAGAATTTAAAAAGAGATACGGAGCAACGCCTCTGGGCATAAGACGCCAAAGGGAGCTGTAAGCTTTTGTTTTAAAGGAGATTTTATGAAAGGATATATACATTCTAAAGAATCATTTGGCACTCTGGACGGCCCGGGAATAAGATACGTGCTTTTTATGCAAGGCTGTCCTATGCGTTGCCTTTACTGCCATAATCCCGACACCTGGAATACTCAAGGCGGCAAAGAAATCGAAATTGACGATATAATCAAAGAATACAAAAACAACGAAGGCTTTTATCGCAGCGGCGGAATAACCGTTACGGGCGGAGAGCCGCTGATGCAAATAGACTTTGTCACCGAGCTTTTCAAGGTCTGCAATAAAAACGGCATACACACCTGCATTGACACTTCCGGAATAACGTTTTCACAAAACGACCGTCAGATTGAAAAATTTGACGCTCTTATGGAGCATACCGACCTTGTAATGCTGGATATAAAGCACATTGACCCGTCATCTCACAAGACTCTGACCGGCAAAGATAACGAAAATATCCTCGCCTTTGCAAAATACCTTTACAAAAAAGGAATCAAGGTCTGGATAAGATATGTCCTTGTGCCGGGATACACCGACAAGGAAGAGCATCTTTTGAAACTTGCCGATTTTATAGCTCCGTTAAAAAACATCCGAGCAATAGAGGTGCTTCCTTATCACACTTTAGGCGTACACAAATACGAAAGTCTTAATATTCCCTACCGCTTAGATGGAGTGCCTACGCCAACAAAGGAGCAGGTGGAAAATGCAAAAACTGTAATTGTAAGCAGAATTAAGGAAAAACGCAGCTCTGAAATATAATTTTTGCAATTTTTTCGACTTTTTGACATAAACTTCTAGGAAAGCGTTATTGACTTTGAGCTAAAAATATTATATAATAAAGAGTAATAATTTTTTGCGGCAAACTTTATTTGTTTTCACTCAAGTGAAAATGGCAGCCGCGCAGTAACTACAAGAAAGGCGAAACGAAATGATTACCGATTACGCTGGCTGGGAAGGCTTCGAAAACGGAAAATGGAGAAAAGAAATTAACGTTAGAAGCTTTATCACCCATAACTATACACCATACGACGGAAACGAGGATTTCCTTGAAGGTGCAACCGAATGCACAAAAGAGCTTTGGGACATAGTTCTTGAGCTTTCAAAGCAGGAGAGAGAAAAAGGCGGAGTCCTTGATATGGACACCAAGATAATTTCCACCATAACCTCTCACGGCCCTGCATATCTTGATAAGAATAAAGAAAAGATTGTGGGCTTCCAGACAGACAAGCCCTTCAAGCGCGCTCTTATGCCCTACGGCGGTATAAGAATGGCGGAAAAGGCTCTTAAGGATAACGGCTACGAAATAGACCCCGAAGTAAAGAAGTTCTTTACCGTTCACAGAAAAACTCACAACGCAGGCGTTTTTGATGCATACACTCCCGAAATGCGCGCCTGCCGTTCAAGCCATATTATTACAGGTCTGCCCGATGCTTACGGCAGAGGAAGAATTATCGGTGACTACCGAAGAGTTGCTCTTTACGGTGTTGACAGACTTATTGAGGACAAGCAGATGCAGAAGGACACCTCCCGTTCAACAATGCTTGCCGACAACATCCGTGACAGAGAGGAGCTTTCCGAACAGATAAGAGCTCTTGAAGACCTGAAGAAAATGGCTCTTTCCTACGGCTACGATATTTCCGAACCCGCAAAGGATACAAAGGAAGCTATTCAGTGGCTTTACTTCGGCTATCTTGCAGCGGTTAAGGAGCAAAACGGAGCAGCAATGTCTCTCGGACGTACCTCCACCTTCCTTGATATTTACGCAGAGCGTGACCTTGCTCAGGGCAGATACACCGAGGAGGAAATCCAGGAGCTTGTCGACCACTTCATAATGAAGCTTCGTCTTGTAAAATTTGCAAGAACTCCCGAATATAATTCCCTCTTCTCCGGCGACCCCCAGTGGGTTACCGAATCTATTGCGGGTATGGGTATCGACGGACGCCACATGGTTACAAAAATGTCTTACAGATATCTTCACACCCTTGAAAACCTCGGCGCTGCTCCCGAGCCTAACCTTACCGTTCTGTGGTCTACAAGACTTCCCGAGAACTTTAAGCGTTTCTGCGCTCGTATTTCTATCGAGACCTCGTCTGTTCAGTATGAGAACGACGACCTTATGCGTTTTACTCACGGTGACGATTATGCTATCGCCTGCTGCGTTTCGGCTATGAAAATAGGAAAGCAGATGCAGTTCTTCGGCGCAAGAGCGAACCTTGCAAAGTGTCTGCTTTACGCTATCAACGGCGGTGTTGACGAAATTTCAGGCGAGCAGATAGGCCCTGAATACCGTAAGGTTGAGGGCGAATATCTCGACTTTGACGACGTTATCCGCAAGTATAACGCTATGCTTAAATGGCTCTCCGAGGTTTACGTTAACACACTTAATATCATTCACTATATGCACGACAAGTACTGCTATGAGAAGATTCAGATGGCTCTTCACGACAAGAACGTTACCCGCTGGTTTGCAACGGGTATTGCGGGACTTTCGGTTGTTGCGGACTCTCTTTCGGCTATCAAGTATGCAAAGGTTAAGCCTATAAGAGACGAAAGAGGACTTGCCGTTGACTTTGAAATCGAGGGCGACTTCCCCAAGTACGGAAACGACGACGACAGAGTAGACTCTCTTGCTTACGACGTTATTCAGATGTTTATGAATCACATCAAGAAAAAGCAGACCTACCGCGACAGTATTCCTACCACCTCGGTGCTTACAATTACCTCTAACGTGGTTTACGGTAAGAACACCGGAGCAACCCCCGACGGCAGAAAACGCGGCGAGGCATTCGCTCCCGGCGCAAACCCGATGCACAAGAGAGACACCAACGGCGCTATCGCTTCTTTGGCGTCTGTTGCAAAGCTTCCCTTCAGAGATGCTCAGGACGGTATTTCAAACACCTTCTCTATAATCCCCGATGCTCTCGGTAAGGACGACCGCATCTTCGTTGGCGACATTGACGTGGATTTGGACTGCGGCTCGGGCGCTTGCAACGCTCCCACTCTCTTCGAGGGACTTGACGCAGAATAATTTCGAGAAAATCATTCTCACGCAGGAAAGTGGGAATTTCAATCTTGCAACGCAAGAATTTTACGCAGACGCAGTCTGCATTTCATCTCCAAGAAAGGAAAAATATTATGGCAGCAACTCAAAATCAGATAGATAATTTGGTATCTCTCCTTGACGGATACGTTGAAAAGGGCGGCCACCACCTGAACGTTAACGTTTTCACCAAGGAAACGCTCCTTGACGCTCAGGCTCACCCCGAAAAATATCCCCAGCTTACCGTAAGAGTAAGCGGCTATGCGGTAAACTTCATTAAGCTTACCAAGGAGCAGCAGGACGAGGTAATTTCCCGTACCTTCCACGACCAGATCTAAAGTTAGAGAACGAGATTTAGGTAATTTTTATAAAAACGACGCAAAAACTTTTGGTCAAGGAATTTTAAACTGTAAAAAAGGGCAAAGGCACTCATTTTCGGCGCCTTTGCCCTAAAATGTTTTTATTCGCTCTTCGGCGGAACAAATTCAATCAAATCCTCGATTTTGCAATCCAAAACAGTGCAAATCCTTGCAAGAACATCTGTGTCAAGCCTTGTAATTTTGTTTTTGCAATAGTTGTTTATTTGAGTTCTTTGCATCTCCGCTTTGTGGCTGAGCTTGTTTTTACTTATGCCCTTTTCTTTTATAAGCTCATCAAGCTTGATTTTTATTTTTCCGTATTCGTTCATTACAAATTCCTCAAGTTTTAGTATTGACAAATCTATTATATATAAGTTATAATATAAATGTAAGATGTAGAAAGTCTTGTGAGACTTCTTACACATATATGGTGCGGGAGAATTATAATGGAAAAGCAGGGAATAAACAAAGAAATCGACTCGCTGGGCAGGCTTGTTATTCCGAAAGAAATGAGAAGTCTTTTCAAGATGGAAACCGAGGTAGAGCTTATTGTCACAGAAGAAGGCATTCTTGTAAGAAACCCAAAATATAAGCTTGTTGAAGTAAAAGAGAACAAGATAGATTAAAGGTACGGGGTACTTTTATAAAAACGACGCAAAAACTTTTGGTCAAGGAATTTTAAACTGCAAAACAAAAGGGCAAAGGCGCTCATTTTCGGTGCCTTTGCCCTAAAATATTTTTATTTGGTTATTACTTTATTCTATTACCTTCAGTGCCTTCTTAAATCGGAAATAGAAGAGCACAGCCGTAAAGCTTACCGCAATAACGTCGGCTATCGGCTCGGCAAGATATACGGCAAAGGTTTTGTCGGCTATAAAGCTTGGAAGAATGAAAATCAGCGGCAAAAGGAGAACGAATTTTCTCATAACCGCAACAATAACCGATTCGCCTGCTCTGCCGAGTGAAACAAAGGTCATCTGGCAGGCTATCTGTATTCCGAAAATGCAAAGAGCCGCACAGTATATCCGAAGAGCTCCTGCGGTAAAGGAAATCAAATTTTCATCGGGGGTAAATATTGAAGCAAAGGCAGAGGGGAACAGCATAATAAGCGCCCACACGACAAAGGAATAGCAAAGGCTTACCGTTAGAAGATATTTATATCCCTGTTTAACTCTGTCTGCTTTCCTTGCGCCGTAATTGTATCCGATTATCGGCTGAGAGCCTTGGGCAAGTCCTTGAAGGGGAAGCATTGCAAACTGCATAACGCTGGTTAAGATAGTCATAGCTCCCACGGCAAGGTCGCTGCCGTATTTCAAAAGAGAAGCGTTAAAGCATATGGCGATAACGCTTTCGCTCGCCTGCATAACGAAGTGCGCAAGACCTAGAGCGAAGCAAGGAAGAACTATTTTCGGATAAGGGATAATAAAACGCAGACGAAGCCTTAAAATGCTTCTCTTGCTGCAAAGGAACAAAACCACCCAAAGACACGAGACCGCCTGCGAAATAACCGTTGCCAGAGCCGCACCCTTAACACCCATTTCGAATGCGTATATAAACAAAGGGTCAAGAGCGATATTTAAAACCGCGCCGATTAGTGTTGAAATCATACCGATTCCCGAAAAGCCCTGAGCCGTTATATAGGCATTCATTCCGAGAGTCAGCTGCACAAAGAGAGTGCCTATGGCATATATCGACATATAGTCCGACGCAAAGCCTATGGTCTTGTCACTCGCGCCGAATTTCATCAGCAAACCGTCACCGAAAATCAGCAGCACGGCGGTCAACACCACCGAAACTATAATTTGAGCGCCAAAGCAGCCGCCCATAGTTTTTTCTGCCGAGTCGTTGTCGCCCTTGCCCATAAAAATCGAGGCTCTCGGCGCTCCGCCAGAGCTTGTCAGGGCGGCAAATGCCGAAACTATCATAATAAGGGGCATACAAACGCCAACACCCGTAAGCGCAAGGTCGCCAACATCGGGCATATGACCGATATATATTCGGTCAACGATATTATAAAGCATATTTATCAGCTGGGCAAGTATAGTAGGCACAGACAGCCTAAAAAGAAGCTTTCCTACCGACTCGGTTGCCAAATAGCTGTTATCTTTACTTGAAATTTGCAATTTTGTAAACCTTTCTTTACGGTTTATAGGTTTTTAATGTATTTTGCCACCTTTTCGGGAAGAAGCTTTTCCCAATCACCCGAAGTGTCAATGCCGTCTCTTACGGCAGTAGAGCTTATGTTTTCAAAGCCTTCGTCGCACTTCCAAAGCAGAGTATCATACCCACCGTATTTTTTGTTATATTCCGCCTGCTCTCTTTCCCAGGGCAGGTCGCTTTCGTTTCTGTATCCTTTAACAATCTTATCAATAGAATGCTCTCGCATATAATCTATAACAAGTCCGTTAGAATAGCTAACAAGAACGTTGTCGTATTCCTCTGTGGCAAGCATAAGCATAGCAACTCTGTCGTCAAGAGAAAATTTATAGTTCTTCTTGGGATTTATAAAAGCAACCACAAAAACCTCGTCAAATTCCTTTGCGGCTCTCTTGATTATTTCAAGATGTCCAATGGTTACGGGGTCGTAGCTTCCGGGTAAAATTACCTTCAATTTTATTCCTCCCTGCCGTTATAGACAAGTATATTTACAAAGGTTTTTTTGCCGTAATGAGTGGATTTTATTACCTCGTAGCCTGAAAGTCTTTCATCGTCGGGGGATATTTCTTCCGTGCCCGATTCAAGTATAACGAGAGCTCCGGGGATTACAAGCTCCTTTTCGGCAAGATAGTTTGCCGCATCGGCGCAACACTCCATATTGTAAGGCGGGTCAACGAAAACAAGGTCAAAACGCTCTCTTCCCGAAGCCTTGCGGATATAGTTTTTCCAATCGCTTACAAGATAACGGCACTTGTCATCAAAGCCTGTTATTTTTACGTTTTTCTTGACTATTTCCATCGCTTCTCTGGAAGAGTCGATGAACATTACCCTCTCTGCTCCTCTTGAAAGAGCCTCAAGTCCCATCTGTCCTGAACCTGCAAAAAGGTCGAGGACTATGCGGTTTTCCACCTCAAACTGTATTGAAGAAAATATGGCTTCTTTTATTCTCTCGGAAGTAGGTCTTGTTGCTTCGCCCTCAAGGGTTTCTAGCCTTTTTCCTTTAGCGCTTCCGGTAATTATTCTCATCATTGATTTTTACCTCTTTTTCGTCTTGTTAGTCTTGTTTTTGAAATATTCGAAAATCCTCTTTGCATCAGCCTCGCCAATTCCCTTTACCGCCATAAGTTCTTCTGCCGTAGCGGTGCGTATCTTACCCAAGGGCATAGCCGAAAGAAGAGCCTTTGCCTTTGCCGGGCCTATTCCTTCAATCTTCTCAAGAGAGGAAGTCGTCATAGTTTTTATCTTACCTTTGCCGGAGCTTTTAACGGCAAATCTGTGAGCTTCTTCCTGCAAATTGTAAATAAAAGCGTACACATCGAACTCTTTTGCAATAGAAATCTCATTTTTGCCATCGGTCAACGCTCTCGTTTTATGGAAGTCATCCTTCACCATTCCGAACACCGGAATTTCAAGTCCTACGGTCTCAAGCACCGATTTTGCGACTCCAACGTGGGCATCGCCGCCATCAACCAGAATAAGATCGGGGCGTTCTCCGAGAGATGCCGATCCGTCACCGATATGCTTTAGTCTGCGGGTGAGAGCTTCACGCATTGAGCCGTAATCGTCAGCTCCGTCTGTGGTTTTTATGGTGAAAAGGCGGTAGTCGCTCTTTTTAAGCCTTCCGTCAGTCCAAACAACCATTGACGCTACGATGTTTTCATTTCCGATGTTTGAAATATCATAGCCTTCGATTCTCTTCGGAAATTCGGAAAGTCCCATAAGAGCAGATAGCCTTTTAATATTTTTGTCTTCCCTCTCGCTTTCGAGAATTTGCTGCCTTGCTGACTCCTTGGCATTTTCAAGAGCCATATTGCAAAGAGCCTTTCCGTCGCCTCTTTCCGGCTTTTTGACGTTAACCTTGTGTCCTGCCTCTATTGAAAGATATTCCCCAAGAAGAAGCATATCCTCTTCATCCGCATCAAATCCGAGCATTATTTCCCTGGGAGCGTGTCCCCACTCGTCGTAATGAGCAGCTATAAGCGAAATAAGCTCCTCCGGCCCCGGCTTTTCTACTGCGGAAAGCAAAAATTCATTTTTGTTTATAAGTAGACCCTGACGCACCGAAAGCATAGCAAGAACGCCCACCGAGCTTGAAAAATCGGCAGCAAATACGTCTCTGTTGACCTTGCCGTCGGCAACGACCTTTTGTTTTTCCGAAAGCTTATCGAGAGCAAGAAGTCTGTCTCTGAGAACTGCGGCTCTTTCAAATTCAAGATTTTCCGCAGCCTCCTCCATTTGTCTTGAAAGCTCTACCTTTACCTCGTCGGAGCTGCCGTCAAGGACTCTTGCAAGAGCCTTTATAAGCTCGGCATACTCTTCCTTTGACACTCCGCCGGCACAGGGAGCTACGCATCTTCCCATATCTTTATAAAGACAAGGCCGCTCTCTGCCTATATCCTTTGGGAAAGAGCGTTTGCAGGTTGGAATTCCGAAAACTCTTACCAACGCATCAATAACACCGTAAGCGGCGGAAGCACCCGAGTAAGGGCCGAAATATTTTGCCTTATCCGAGCGTCTTTCTCTCGTTACGACCAGCTTCGGATATTCCTCCGCGGTAATTTTCACGTAAGGGTAGGATTTTGAATCCTTAAGCCTTATATTATATTTAGGAGTGTGCTTTTTTATAAGCACGTTTTCAAGTGAAAGAGCTTCGATTTCGGTCTTGCAAACGATAAAATCAAAATCACGGACAAGGCTAACCATTTTTGCGGTTTTCAGGGTGTGTGTCGAGCCTACAAAGTAGCTTGTCACACGGTTTTTCAGCTTTTTCGATTTGCCTACGTAGATTATTTTGCCCTCGGAGTCCTTCATAATGTAAACTCCGGGAGACATCGGCAAGGAATTTGCCTTATCTCTTAAGCGTTCAAGTACAGTCACTCTTTTTCTCCTTTCATAAATATAAGGAAAGGACGGCAGCCCAAAAGCGCACCGTCCCAAAAACGCCGCAGAGGCGGCAGATTCTTACTTATCGCTAAGTTCCTTTTCAACGAGATCTACAAGGCCGCCTATTGCATCCGCTTCGTCAGCGCCATCGGCAATAAGGGTTATCTCCGATCCCTGAGCAATGCCGAGCGAAAGTACGCCAAGAAGGCTCTTCGCATTAACACGGCAATCCTCTTTTTCTACCCAGATAGAGCTCTTAAAGCTATTAGCCTTCTGGACAAAAAATGTAGCAGGTCTTGCATGAAGACCGA
Organism: Eubacteriales bacterium; assembly: GCA_045636445.1. Lineage (GTDB taxonomy): Bacteria > Bacillota > Clostridia > Oscillospirales > CAG-272 > UBA1740. The sequence goes on from JAZTXO010000152.1 coordinate 49,352, forward strand.
CGCTGTTGCGTATAGTTACAGCACGGGAAATCATCAGATTTTCTCCTTAAGAGTTCATTAGTATTTAAAGTATAACAAATTGTAAAATAAAAATCAATACTTTTTTCAAAAAATGGCGGAAAGTTTTAAAACTTTTCCCAAGGTTGCATCGGATTTAGGAAAAATCAGTCATCTTCGAGGCCTACGTCGATAGCAGCAGACTCGTTGCTTCTGGCAAGAGCGTAATAAAGTATTCTTTCATCTCTGTCTCTTCGGGAAAGACGAAGCATCGCGCTCTCTATTCCGAAAACAACGAAGAACAAATAGAACATAGACGCATCAATCCAGATATAACTGAAAAGACCGTACAACAAAAGAGAAAACAAAGCCATTGAAACCAGCGGCTGAGAAAGTCGCACCACGGAATCCTTCACGTAGATACGGTATTTTGCCACGTGCCTTGTTCTGGTAATCACAAGGGAAAGGAAAATCAGAAGCGAAAGAACGCCCGCTTCAAGAGCAATCTCCAAGAACAGATTTCCCGAGTTGTTAAGAACAATCCCCGCCCCCTGCATCTCCTTGACAAAGCTTTCCGCGCCGATTCCTATTCCGAAGAGGAAATTAGAGCCGAATGCCGAAAGCGAAGCGAAAAGCGCAGATATGCTTTCCGTATATCCGGGAGAGGACGGAATGAAGTTAAAGAGTCTTTCCAGAAACTCGTTCGGAAGAAAATAAATTCCGAAAGGCAAAATAAACAGCAAGGGAAGCGCAAATGCAACCGCAGGGCCTTTAATCTTGAACAAGATAAATGAAATTCCGCCAAGCAAAAGAGCATACACCGCAAAGGCTTCGCCACTCATAAACAAAGCGGACAGAATTACCAAAGCCGAAAGGTAATAGGAAATCTTCTTAATCGGCGCGTGAGTTTGAGTTGCATGAGCAACCGCAAAGCAAGCGGCAACTATGAGCAGCGTTGCAAAAATCGAACTTGAAGCGAAAACCGAGCTTTCCGCAGGTCTTACGAATTCACCCGCCTTTACGGATTTTACAGCGTATGAAACAATAGCTATTATTGATGCGGGAACAGAGGAAACAACCACCGCATTCATCGCTCGGTCGGCAAGACGGCGGTTTGTTATCACGTTTGAGGTTAAGAAATATCCCAAGGACATCACCATAAGCGTCGCCGATGCCGCAAAGGACTCAAATCCCTTGATGAAAACACCGCTTATAAGAATAAGAACTACAAGAGCTGTTATAAGCACGTCATACTGCTCGAAGTGAATAACTCTCTTGCCCTGGTAAACCTTTCTCAAAAAGGAAACAGCCGTAAGAAGTATCACGAAACAGAACACGTATTTTGCCGCAAAAAACAGTCCGAGATAGGGCAGCATTATAAGAGATGCAACGTATGAAAACTCGGGAGAACCAAAAGCAATCACAACGAAAAGAAGGCATCCGATTACGGCAGAAATCCACTCTGCCGGAACAAAGCAGGATATAATAGCTCCAAGGAGTCCCACAAAGACGGCAACGGCAGGATGAATGGAAGCCTCCCCTGTTTTTCTGTGAACTCTCTGAATACAGAAAAATTCAAAGAAAATGAAGTCAAAAAAGGGCGAATCCTGGAGCATTATAGGCAACGGCTTGTCAACAAAGAGAAGCGCCACGCCAAAAACGCACAACACAGTCCCCATAACAAGAGTTGCTGTGGATATGTCGCTGAATACTCCTAAGTAAAAGCAGAGGAACTGAGCCGCAAGTACCGCAAAGCCAAAGACCAAGGCGGCAAGACCGTAAACGCTAGCCTTAGTGTAGATAAAGAGCCTGGGCAAAAGCGAAATCAGGTCGTAAAGCCTGGATTTTGAGTGTTTTCTTGTGTTTCTGGTAGCCGATCCGCTTATTTCGCGAACGTAAAATCTTCTTCCGACGGGAAGCGGCTCACCATCATCGGAAAGCGGCTGCTCGTAGCCGTTAAGAAGATCCAAAAGCTTATTTTTAGCCATATTTTTCTCCTAAATCTATGTTTTAGAAGTTCTTTTTTTCTTTTTTTCTTTTGGGAGAAGCGAAAGCTCGATTTCAGGATGCTCTGCCAGCAGGTCGGGGCGTCTTTCTTTCGTTATCTTAACCGCTTCCTCAAGTCGCCATCTGTCAATTTTCTTATGGTCGCCAGACAAAAGAATCTCCGGCACTTCTCTGCCCCGCCACTCTCTGGGCTTTGTGTATTGGGGATATTCAAGTATTCCGGAAGCTACGCTCTCGCCCTCGTAGCATTCGCTTGACGCAAGAACTCCGTCAACAAGTCTTGAAACCGCATCAATTACTATACAAGCGGGAATCTCGCCGCCGGTAACAACGTAATCACCGATAGAAATTTCCTCGTCAACTATCTCGTCAAGCACCCTTTGGTCAACTCCCTCGTAATGACCGCAAAGGAATATAAGATTATCGTACTCCGAAAGCTCCTTCGCTATGGAATGATTAAATATTCTGCCCTTTGGGGACATATAAATAACCCTGGTTTTGCCTTCGGGAAGCGTGTTTTTCACGCTTTCAAAGCAGTCGTATATAGGCTGGCAGGTCATAACCATTCCAACACCGCCGCCGTAAGGAGTATCGTCGGTTTTGCGGTGCTTATCCAAAGTAAAATCACGGATATTGTGGCATTTTACCTCAATGAGTCCGCCGCTTTGGGCTCTGCCTATAATGCTTTCGGAAAGAACACCCTTAACCATTTCGGGGAAAAGCGTTAAAACATCAAACCTCATCAGCCTTGTCAAAGAAGCCGGGAATCGGAAGCACCTTCATTCCCTCTTCGCTTATCTCCTTTATAAAATCGGGCACGTGAGGAATTAAAACCTCTTGCCCCTCATAGCTTACAGTATAAATTCTTCTGCCCGCAATCTCCGAAACGTCGGAAATCTCGCCTAAAGCTTCACCGCTTTCAGCGTGGAAAACTGGCAGACCAACCATGTCCGCTATAAACATTTCCCCCTTTTTCAAGGGCAAATCGTTTCTGTGAAGATAGAAAACTCTGCCTCTTTGAGCTATGGCTTCCTCTCTTGAAGATATTCCCTCAAGAGTCAAAAGCAGAAACTGCCCGGAAACCGAAGCCGACTTTACCGCCATTTCGGTAAACGAGCCGTCACGGTTTTTGAAAAACACACGCTTTTGCTTTGCAAGAACCTTTGCGTTGTCGCAAAAATGCTCGACCTTCAAACAGCCGGCAACGCCGTGAGCCGTACATATTCTTCCGCCCTCAAGATACTCCGCTTTCATTAAAAACTCCAAAAATTTGATTTTATATTATTTTAGCACATAAGTAAAAATAAATCAAGTACCGACAAAAGAAAAAGGGCTGCTCTAAAGAAAAGCAGCCCTAAAATTTATATTTCAAATCCTACGAGAACTCCGCCCGCTTCCGCATAGAAGCTGCAAAGACCGCCCGCATTGTCTATAACTATCTCTGCAGAGGGGAATTCGGCAAGTATTGCCGCTTTTACGGCTTCTGCTGCCGCAGGGTTTTCGGCATGGTGGATTCTTACCTTGCCGCCTATGTAACCGTCGCCCTTCATATTCGCAAAGATGTCACTTGTCGCATTCTTCGGGCCTCTTGATTTGCAAATCATCTCAAGAGTACCGACAGTGCTTGCTCTTCCGATAGCTCGAATGCCAAGAAGTCCTGCCATTTTTGCGGTAAGATGACTTACTCTGCCGTTGTTTGCAAGGTTGTGCATAGATTCAAGAGCAAAGAGAAGTCTTGTGTGATTAAGATTGTAGTCGGTTATCTGCTCTTTTATCTCGTTAAAATCAAGTCCTGCTTCAGCGAGAGCTGCGATTTTTTCTATAACAAGAACCATCTCGGGGCCTGTGGAAAGGCTGTCTATTACGTGGATATTTACGTTGGGGTTCTTTTCAAGGAAGCCTGCCGCAGCGGTTTTTGCTGCATTGTAGCTGCCCGAAAGGTTGGAAGTAATTGTAATACAGAAAACGTTTTCGCTTCCTTCAAAGGCTTCCATATACTCGCCTATGCTTGGGCAGGATGTGTGGGAACGTCCCTTGTATGCTTTTAAGTCTGAAAGCATTTCAGAAACACAAAGCTCCGAATTGTCAACGTATTCCTTCTCATCGGTCATTATTTTAAGGGGTACGCTTGCAAAATCAACACCGCAAAGCGCCTTGATGTCAGAGGAAGAATCCGAAACTATTTTAATATTCATAAATCGCTCTCTTTCTTCACCTTTTCGCATATGTTTTGCGAAAGATAATTTACAAATTCAATTTATTGTATCATTTTTTTACAGATTTGTCAATAGAAAGTCTTTTTTTGACTTTTTTGAATGAATTATTAAAACAATATATTATAATATTTCTAGAAAAATTCATATTTAAGATGTATAATAGAATCACATAAAATCCAAATTTTAACAAGGGAACAAAAATTAATGCTTGAATTAAGGGAAATTAAAAAGGATTACGTCACCTCTTCCGAGGTCGTTTCGGCACTTAAAGGAATTGACATAACCTTCCGAGATAGAGAATTCGTCTCGGTGCTTGGTCCGTCCGGATGCGGAAAAACAACGCTGCTGAATATTATCGGAGGTCTTGACAAATACACCTCCGGAGACCTTATTATAAACGGCAGAAGTACTAAATCGTATAAGGACAGAGACTGGGACGTTTACCGTAACCACAGAGTAGGCTTTATTTTCCAGAGCTATAACCTTATTCCTCACCAATCCATACTCAGCAACGTGGAGCTGGCGCTCACTATCTCGGGAATCAGCAGAGAAGAGCGAGTTGCGCGAGCAAAGCAGGCTCTTGACAGAGTAGGTCTCAAGGGGCAGTATAACAAACGTCCCAATCAGCTTTCCGGTGGTCAGTGTCAGCGTGTAGCAATCGCCAGAGCGCTTGTTAACGACCCTGAAATTCTCCTTGCAGATGAACCTACCGGCGCTCTCGATACCGTAACGTCAGTTCAAATAATGGACCTTGTCCGTGAGATTGCAAACGAAAGGCTTGTTGTTATGGTTACTCATAACCCCGAGCTTGCAGAAGAGTATTCCACGAGAATCGTTCGCCTTATTGACGGAAAGATTACCGAGGACACCAACCCCGTAACAGAAGAGGAACTTGCCGAGGCGGCAAGACTTGACGAAGAGAAGGCGAAAAAAGAAGCCGAAGAAGCTAAGGCTCTTTTATCTGCCGGTTTCAAGGAAAAAAGAGCAGCTAAAAAGAAGAAGGAAAAAGCGAAAATGTCCTTCCTTACCGCTGTTTCTCTCTCGCTTAACAACCTTGCTACCAAAAAAGGCCGTACAATTATGACCAGCTTTGCAGGAAGCATAGGTATTATCGGAATTGCCCTTATACTCGCCCTTTCCACAGGTATCAATGCCTTTATTGCCCAGGTGCAAGAGGACACTCTTTCAACCTATCCCCTGACTATTCAAAAGCACACCCAGGATATGTCGGCTATGCTTGCGGCTATGACCGACGTTTCAAACGAAGATAACTACCGTGATTCGGGAAAAATATACGTTGACGATTCTATGGGCACTATGATGGCGGCAATGACGTCAACGGTTGAAAACAACCTTGAAGCCTTCAAGGTGTACCTTGATGCAAACTATGATAAAATCAAGGATTACGTTTCGGACGTTCAGTACACATACGACTACGACCTGCAAGTATATACTGCCGACGGCAAAGTCAAGGTCGGTATGGAAACGGTATTTTCTCACATGGGTGAAGCCTTCGCAGGTATGACCGAGCTTATGGAAATGAGCGGCAGTATGTCTATGGGAATGGGTGTATTCTCCGAAATGATAAACAACCAGTCCATCCTTGACCAGCAATACGAGGTTATCTCGGGCGATTGGCCGAAAGAATATAACGAGGTCGTGCTTGTGGTTAACTCCAACAACCAGATAAGCAAAATGACTCTTTATATGCTCGGTATGCTCGACCCTAATAACATTGATGCCGAAATGAAGGATCTTATGGAAGGAAATTACGAGCCCGAAGATATTCCTCCCTTTACCTATGAGGATATTCTCAATATGAGATTCAAGCTTCTTACCACCTCGGATTTCTTTGCCACAAACGGTACCAGCTACAAGATCGAGGGAAGCGACAAGGAATATCCCGTATGGAATGACTTGAGAGAAGGCTTTAACTTCGATCAGGAAAACTTCGTTACCGAAAACGGCATCGAAATAAAGATTGCGGGTATCATCCGCCCCAAAGAAGGAGCTGCGGCTACAAGCATTTCCGGTGCTATTGGCTACACCAAGGCACTGACAGAGTATATTCTTGAACAGAACGCAAAGAGCGAGGTTATAAATCAGCAAAAGGAAACACCTAACGTCAACGTGCTTACAGGTCTTGCCTTTGAAAGAACGAAATATACCCCCGAAACCATTCACGAGCTTGTTGACAAAATCGACGATGCAACGATGAAGATGTTCTATGCGTATATAACAGAGCAGATTCTTACCAACCCCGAATTCTCCGACAGAATCCAGGTTACCGATACAGAGTCCTTTATCGGTATGTTTATGCTCCTTCCCGAAGCGCAGCAAGAGGATATATTCAAAGCAGTATTCGCTGCGGCAAAGGCTAATCCTCTCAACGCTCAAAAGCTTACTAACCTCTGCGACGTGCTTTCCAAAATGCCGGGCGGCTTCCCCGTTGATTCCCAGCATCTTGACAGTTACTTCCGAAGCTTAAGTGTGGAAGCAAGACTTGTTGCTCTTATGGGTATTACCCCAAGTCCGCAGATGCCCTTTGCTATATCCGGTCTTGTTGAACTTGCAGGAAACGATACTATGCAGGTGATTTACAAGAATCTTACCGAAAGCATCAAAACTATGACGGTCAACGATGAAATCTTCATTGCTCTTCTTGCTACTCTTTCTGCCGATGACGAAGCTTTCATCCAGCTTGAAGAAGCCCTTTACAGTATGGCTCCCGGAATAGATGCAACCTACGAAAGCGTTCTTGAAACCCTTGACGATGCCGAAAAGGCGTCGCCCGCATCCATAAACTTCTACGCTAAGGATTTTGAATCCAAGGATGCGATTGAGCAGTTTATTGCAGATTACAATTCCGCAGCCGAAAAAGATGGCCGCAAAGAAGACGTGCTTGAATACAGCGATATCGTAGGCGCAATGATGTCCTCTGTTACTATTATTATCAATGCTATCTCCTACGTGCTTATCGCCTTTGTTTCAATTTCTCTTGTTGTTTCCTCTATAATGATTGGAATTATCACCAATATCTCCGTACTTGAAAGAACAAAGGAAATAGGAGTTCTCAGAGCTATCGGCGCGTCGAAGAAGGACGTTTCCAGAGTGTTCAATGCGGAAACTCTGCTTATCGGTCTTGCATCAGGAGCTATCGGTATACTGTCAACGCTTATCCTATGCATACCTATTACGGCTATCGTGCAGGGACTCACGGGACTTGATAATATCAGAGCAATTCTTCCCTGGCAGGGAGCTGTCGCCCTTGTAATAATCAGTATGATTCTTACTCTTATTGCGGGTATTATTCCCTCTCGCTCCGCAGCAAAGAAAGACCCCGTTGTAGCGCTTAGAACCGAATAATTCTAACAAAAGTTTACAAAAACAAGCCGACCGCCCATTTCGGGCGGTCGTTTTTCGGTTAAGAACCACTGTAATTGTTTCTTATAGCGAAGAAGGGAGCGCGGAAGTTTCCAAAGTCTACTATAACGCAAGATTTACCGACCTTTCTCCCTTGATTTCAAGCTTCAAGCAAAGATTCGGCACGGCTTCCGACAAATACAAGTCTTTTGTAAAAAGGGCAAAATGTTCAAAAAAATCCAAATTTTGATTTAAAAGTTATATATAAAATATCTTTTATATCTATTGACTTTAATGTTATATTATGTTATAATATTACGAAATATAAAGATATAAGGAGATTGGATATGAAGGCTTTGTTCCGCGGCGCGCTTGTTTATGATAACGGCACAATGAAAAAGCTTGATATGTATTTTGACGGTAAGTCTCTTACCCCTTATATAGGTGACGTATTCTCTTTTGACGTTTCTTCCGTTTTTGATAATACCGTTATTTTTCCCGGTTTTTGTGATGTTCACGTACATCTCAGAGAGCCGGGTTTTTCTTATAAAGAGACCATAGAAACCGGCACAAAAGCATCGGCAAGAGGGGGTTATACCGCAGTTTGTTCAATGCCTAACCTCGACCCAACACCCGATTCAAGAGAAAATCTCGAAAAGCAGCTTGAAATAATCCGCAAGGATGCAAAAATTGCCGTTTTGCCCTACGCTACCATCACGAAAAAGCAGGTAGGAAAAGAGCTTTCGGATATGGAAGATTTGGCAGAGGATGCCGTAGCCTTCTCCGATGACGGCAAGGGCGTTCAGGATTCGGATATGATGCGAGAGGCTATGATAAAGGCAAAGGCCCTCGGTAAAATGATAGTTGCTCACTGCGAGGACAATTCGCTTCTTCACGGCGGATATATCCACGATGGCGAGTATGCAAAAGCTCACGGTCACAGAGGAATTTGCTCCGAAAGCGAGTGGGGGCCTATCGCAAGAGATATCCAACTTGCAAGAGAGACCGGTTGCGCCTACCACGTGTGCCACATTTCCACAAAGGAAAGCGTTGAAATAATCAGAAAAGCCAAGTCCGAAGGTGTAAACATCACCTGCGAGACCGGGCCGCATTACATTCTTCTTGACGATTCGCACTTGCAAGAGGACGGAAGATTTAAGATGAATCCCCCGCTTCGTTCTCCCTCCGACAGAGAAGCAATTCTCGAAGGAATTCTTGACGGAACGATAGATATGGTGGCAACCGACCACGCTCCCCACTCGGCAGAGGAAAAGGGACGTGGACTTGAGAAGAGCGCTATGGGCGTTGTTGGAATAGAAACAGCCTTTGCAACTCTTTATACCGACCTTGTTAAAACAGGTCTGCTTCCTTTAGAGGAGCTTTGCAGACTTCTTTCGGAAAAACCGAGAAAGCGTTTTAATATAACTACCGACCCCGGCTTTACCGTCTTTGAGGTAGGGCATGAATACGAAATAAACCCCGACGACTTCTTAAGTATGGGAAAGGCTACTCCCTTTAAGGGAAAGAAAGTCTACGGCAAATGTCTGCTTACCGTATATAACGGCGAAGCAGCATATTCAAATCTTGATTAAAATTATTGGAGGATATAGAAAATGGCAAAGAGAACAGACATTAAAAGAGTCATGATAATCGGCTCAGGTCCTATCGTTATCGGTCAGGCGGCAGAGTTCGATTACGCAGGTACACAGGCCTGCCTTGCACTGAAGGAAGAGGGCTACGAGGTAATTCTCGTTAACTCTAACCCGGCAACCATTATGACCGACACCACTATTGCGGACAAGGTGTATATGGAGCCACTTACCCTTGAGTATATCGCAAAAATTTTGAGATACGAGCGTCCCGACGCGCTTCTTCCCGGCATCGGCGGTCAGACCGGCCTTAACCTTGCTATGCAGCTTGAAAAGAAGGGCGTTCTTAAGGAGTGCCACACCGAGCTTCTCGGTACTTCAAGCGAAAGTATTGAAAGAGCCGAGGACAGAGAGCTTTTCAAGGAGCTTTGTCAATCTATCGGCGAGCCGGTTATCCCCTCCGAGATAACCTATAATATGGAAGAAGCAAAGGCTGCGGCTGAAAGAATCGGTTACCCCGTAGTTCTTCGTCCCGCATTTACCCTTGGAGGTACCGGCGGCGGATTTGCAAACAACGAAGAAGAGCTTTACGAAATAGGTCTTAACGCATTCAAGCTCTCTCCCGTTCACCAGGTACTTATTGAGAAGAGCGTTAAGGGATATAAAGAGATTGAGTTCGAGGTTATGCGTGACTCTAACGACCACGCAATCACCATCTGCGGTATGGAAAACATCGACCCCGTTGGTGTTCACACCGGTGACTCTCTCGTTGTTGCTCCCATTATGACTCTTTCCGAAGAAGACAAAAAGATGCTCAACGATTCTGCTATAAAGATTATCCGTGAGCTTAAAATAGAGGGCGGATGTAACGTTCAGTTTGCATTAAACCCCCATTCTTCCGAATATTACCTTATCGAGGTTAACCCCAGAGTTTCCCGTTCTTCTGCTCTTGCTTCCAAGGCATCGGGTTATCCCATTGCAAGAGTTACCGCCAAGATTGCGGTAGGTATGGCTCTTGAGGAAATCAAGATTGCAAACACCAACGCAGCCTTCGAGCCAAGACTCGACTACGTTATTGCAAAGCTTCCCAGATTCCCCTTCGACAAGTTCACTGCGGCTTCCAACACTCTCGGTACTCAGATGAAGGCTACCGGTGAGGTTATGGGTATCGGCTCTAACCTTGAGGAATGTCTTCTCAAGGGCGTAAGATCTCTCGAAATCGGTGTAAATCATATCTATCATCACAAGTTTGATAATATGACCGATGCAGAGCTTCGCGACTACATTGCTGAATTCCGTGACGACAATATCTTCGCTATTGCAGAGCTGATTTACAGAGGCGCGACCATCGAAGAGCTCCACAACATAACAAAAATCACTCCCTTCTTCCTTGAGGCTATAAAGAACATCGTTGATATGGAAGCGACTCTTAAGGCTAACAAGATGGATCTTGAAACCCTTAAAGCGGCAAAGAAGATGGGCTTCTCTGACAAATACGTTGCAAGAATGTGGGAATGCTCGGAGATTGAAATATTCAAGTTCAGAAAGGCAAACAACCTCTTCCCCGTATTCAGAATGGTTGACACCTGCCACACCGGAGCATACATTCCTTACTTCTACTCTTCCTACACCGGTGAGAACACCTCTATCCTTACCGACAAAAAGAAGATTGTCGTTCTCGGTGCAGGTCCTATCCGTATCGGCCAGGGCGTTGAGTTCGACTACTCTACCGTTCACGCTGTAACAACCATCAAAAACTCCGGTTACGAGGCTATAATCATAAACAACAACCCCGAAACCGTTTCTACCGACTACACTACTGCGGACAAGCTTTACTTCGAGCCTCTTACTCCCGAAGACGTTATGAACATCATTGAGTTTGAAAAGCCCGAGGGCGTTATCGCATCTCTTGGCGGACAGACTGCAATCAACCTTGCCCAGCCTCTTCACGATCTCGGCGTAAAGATTATCGGTACTGACTGCGCGGCTATCGACAGAGCAGAAAACAGAGACGCATTCGAGAAGCTCCTTAAGGATCTTAACATACCCCAGCCTGCCGGCCGCGCGGTTACAAAGATCGAAGACGGTGTTGCAGCTGCAAAGGCTGTAGGCTATCCCGTTCTCGTTCGTCCTTCCTTCGTTCTTGGCGGACGCGCTATGCAGATCGTTGCTAACGAAAAGCAGCTTCGCCACTACCTTAAGACCGCCGTTGAGATCGACGAGGACAAGCCTGTTCTTGTTGACAAGTACATCAGCGGTAAGGAGGTTGAGGTTGACGCTATCTGCGACGGACACGACGTATTCGTTCCCGGTATTATGGAGCTTGTAGAGCGTACCGGTATTCACTCCGGCGACTCTATCTCGGTTTACCCCACCTTCTCTATTTCCGACAAGGTTAAGGGCACTATTCTCCAGTATGCCAAGAAGCTCGGTCTCGGCTGCGGCATCGTAGGTCTTTACAACATTCAGTTTATCGTTGTCAAGAACGACGAGGTATTTATTATCGAGGTTAACCCCCGTTCTTCAAGAACCGTTCCCTTCCTTTCAAAGTCCACCGGCTACTCTCTTGCAGACATAGCTACCGAGTGTATTCTCGGCAAGTCGCTCAAAGAGCAGGGCATCTTCTGCCTCTACCCCGAGGAGAAGAAGAGATGGTACGTTAAAGTTCCCGTATTCTCCTTCAACAAGCTTCGCGGACTTGACGCATATCTCTCTCCCGAAATGAAGTCCACCGGTGAGGCTATCGGATATGACGACGACCTTTACAGAGCATTCTACAAGGCTCTTCAGGCATCGGGTATGCACCTTCAGAACTACGGTACGGTATTTGCTACTATTGCCGACTGTGACAAGGAAGAAGCTCTTCCTCTTATTCGTCGCTTCTACAACCTCGGCTTTAACATTGAGGCTACCGAGGGAACTGCAAAGTTCCTTAAGGAAAATGGCATAAGAACTCACATTCTTAAGAAGCTCTCCGAAAATTCAGAGGAAATTGCCGACTCTATCCGCCAGGGCCATATCGCTTACGTTATCAACACCTCCGATCCTTCCTCTTCGGGTGTTATCCGCGACGGCTTTGAGATAAGAAAGTACGCTACCGAGAACAACGTTACAATGTTCACCTCTCTTGACACAGTAAGAGTTCTTCTCGACGTGCTTGAGGATATTACAATCACCATTTCCACCATCGACAGCTGAAAGGAAAAATCGACTTGAAAGACGTAAATCTTAAAGTAATTTCCAATAAAAAAATAGCTAAAAACACCTACGAATCGGTTCTTGAGGGCGACGTCTCCGACATCACCGCCCCCGGCCAGTTCGTGAACATAAAGCTGGAAGGAAAATTCCTTCGCCGTCCCATCTCGGTTTGCGAGGTGGACGGTGACAGGCTCACCATAGTTTATAAGGTAGTAGGACAAGGCACAGAGCAAATGGCAGAATCGCCACTCGGCACAGTCTGGCCGACTCTCACCGGACTCGGCAACGGCTACGACCTTGAAAAATCGGGCGACAAGCCTCTGCTTATCGGCGGAGGAGCAGGCGTTCCCCCTATGTTCGAGCTTTGCAAAAAACTTGCAAACGCAGGTAAGAAGCCTACCGTAATTCTCGGCTTCGGCTCTGTCGACGAGGTGTTCTACAAGGAACGCTTCGAGGCTCTTGGCGCAAAGGTTATCGTTTGCACCGTTGACGGCAGCGAGGGTGTCAAAGGCTTCGTTACCGACGGAATGGCAGGTCTTGATTATACCTACTTCTACACCTGCGGGCCTGAACCTATGCTTAAGGCAGTATATAAAGCGTCAGTTACATCCGGTCAGTTCTCCTTTGAGGAAAGAATGGGCTGCGGCTTTGGCGCTTGTATGGGCTGCTCCTGCAAAACTGTTACCGGTTACAAGAGAATCTGCAAGGACGGTCCTGTTCTTGAGAAGGAGGAAATTCTTTGGAATTGACAATTAACAATTGCAAAGAAAAAACCTTTATGAAAAACACTAAAGTTAATTTATGCGGAATCGAGATGTCAAACCCTCTCATTCCCGCCAGCGGAACATTTGGCTACGGCTACGAGTTCGCTGAAATTTACGACATTAACCTTCTCGGCTCTTTCTCCTTCAAAGGCACAACAAAGGACAAAAGATTCGGAAATCCCACCCCTCGTATCGCTGAATGCGAAAGAGGTATGATAAACTCTGTCGGACTTCAGAATCCGGGTGTTGAGGACGTTATAAAATACGAGCTGCCAAAAATGAAAGCCTGCTTTAACAAGCCGGTTATGGCAAACGTTTCCGGCTTTTCGGTTGACGAATACGTTTACACCGTTGAAAAGCTTGATGCAGAAAGCCAGATCGGTTGGTTTGAGGTCAACGTTTCCTGCCCCAACGTTCACGGCGGCGGAATGAGCTTCGGTACTTCTCCCGAAGCTGCGGCAGAGGTTACAGCGGCAGTTAAAAAGGTGACGAATAAGCCTGTAATCGTTAAGCTTTCTCCCAACGTTACCGACATTGTTTCTATCGCAAAGGCTTGTGAGGGAGCAGGAGCTGACGGTATCAGCCTCATAAACACTCTTCTCGGCATGAGAATAGATCTTAAAACCAAAAAGCCTGTGGTTGCGAACAAAATGGGCGGTTTTTCCGGCCCGGCAATCAAGCCCGTGGCTTTAAGAATGGTTTACCAGGTTTATGATGCGGTTAAAATTCCCATTGTCGGCGGAGGCGGTGTTGAGACTGCCGAGGACGTAATTGAAATGATGCTTGCAGGCGCTACGGCAGTAGAAGTTGGCGCTGCAAACCTCGTTGACCCTTACGCCTGCAAAAAAATAATCGAGGATCTTCCTCGTGTTATGGAAAAATACAGAATTGAAAATCTTACAGACATTATAGGAGGTGCCCACTAATGGGAAAAGACGTAATTATTGCATGTGACTTTGACAGCGCTGAAAAAACCTTTGCCTTTCTTGATAAATTTACCGGAAGAAAGCCTTTCGTTAAAATAGGAATGGAGCTCTACTATGCAGAGGGCCCCTCTATCGTAAAGGAAATAAAGAAGAGAGGTCACAAGATCTTCCTCGACCTTAAGCTTCACGATATTCCCAATACCGTAAAGAAGTCTATGGCGGTTCTTTCCCGCCTTGACGTGGATATGACCAACCTTCACGCAGCAGGAACAAAGCGTATGATGGCAGCTGCAATCGAGGGACTTACCCGTGAGGACGGAAGCCGTCCTATGCTTATTGCCGTAACTCAGCTTACCTCTACCGATGAAGAGACCATGAAGGCTGACCTTCTCATAAACGAGCCTATCGACAAGGTCGTTATGCACTACGCTCACAACGCTATGGAAGCAGGTCTTGACGGTGTTGTTTGCTCTCCCCTTGAGGCAGGCAAGGTACACGACACCTGCGGCAAGAATTTCGTTACCGTTACCCCCGGCGTAAGATTTGCTGACGGTGACGTTGGCGACCAGAAGAGAGTTATGACTCCCGCTGAAGCGAAGAAAATAGGCTCTGACTACATCGTTGTAGGACGTCCTATCACCGCAGCAGAAGATCCCGTTGCAGCATACGAAAGATGCGTTGCTGAATTTTGCGATTAAGATAGAAAAAGGGACGCTTTTTGAAAAAAAGCTCGGCAAAAACTTTAATAGAAAAAATCATTAAGAATTTTTGGAAGGTGCGAAAAACCTTTTTCTAAAAAGGTTTTTCGCATATAGGTAAACTAACTATGGAAAGCTACAAGAGAGAATTTATACAGTTCCTTGAGAACGCAGGCGTTCTTAAGTTTGGTGATTTCACCGCAAAGTCGGGAAGAAAGATTCCCTATTTCATCAATGCAGGAATGATCAAGACCGGCGCTGATATTGCAACCCTTGGCGAATTCTACGCAAAGGCATATTTCGACAAGCTCGGCAAAAAGCCCGCAGTGCTTTACGGCCCTGCATACAAGGGAATTTCCCTTTCGGTTTCCGCAGCGGTTGCTCTTTCAAAGAACGGACTTAACGTTCCCTTCTTCTTCAACAGAAAAGAGGTTAAGGACCACGGCGAAGGCGGCGTATTCGTAGGCTACGTACCGAAGGAGGGCGAGGAGATAGTTATTATCGAGGACGTTATCACCGCAGGTACTGCTATCAGAGAGTCTATGGACATACTCTCTCACCTTGAGGGAACAAAGGTTGCCGCTACCTTCATTATGGTAAACCGTAAGGAAAAGGGCCAGTGCGACAAGGGCGCTATGGACGAGATCGAAGAGCAGTTTGGCTTCCCCGTATATTCTATCGTTGACGTTTACGATATTATCGAATATCTTGAAGAGAAACCCGAAAACAAGGAAAACGTTGAGCGCATCAAGAAATATCTTGAGGTTTACGGCGCATAATATGCGTTTTTGCACACAATTATTTACAAAAAACGGAGTAAAATGCAGTTATGAGAAATCTTGTAAACATACTTGACCTCACAACGGAGGAAATAGACGAGCTTGTTAAGGTTGCGTCGGACATTCAGGACAACCCCGAGCTTTACATCAACTCCTGCCGCGGTAAAATTCTCGGAACGCTCTTTTTTGAGCCTTCCACAAGAACTAGACTTTCCTTTACGTCGGCTATGATGAGCCTTGGCGGAAACGTGCTCGGCTTCTCCCAGGCGGGAAGCTCTTCAACAGCCAAGGGTGAAACGGTTGCCGATACTATAAGAATGGTAAGCGCATACTCCGACATTATAGTAATGCGTCATCCTAAAGAGGGCGCGCCTATCGTTGCATCCGAGGTGTCCGACGTGCCGGTCATCAACGCAGGTGACGGCGGTCATTTCCACCCCACCCAGACTCTTACCGACCTTCTTACCATAAAGAAGAAAAAGGGACGCTTTAACGACCTTACCGTAGGCGTTTGCGGTGACCTTAAGTACGGAAGAACGGTACATTCTCTGATTTCGGCAATGTCTCGCTATTCGGGTGTAAGATTCGTTCTTATTTCTCCCGAAGAGCTTAAGCTTCCCGACTACGTAAAGGACGAGTATCTTTACGGCGCAGGATGCGAATTTGTTGAGACCGAAAATCTTGAGGGAGCAATCCCTGCTCTTGATATTCTCTATATGACGAGAATCCAGGCAGAAAGATTCGATTCCAAGGAGGAGTACGAGAGACTTAAGGACTCTTATATTCTTACAAGAGATAAGCTCTTCCAGGCAAAAGAGGATCTGTCCATACTTCATCCCCTTCCCCGAGTTAACGAGATCGACGTTGACGTTGACGACGACCCCAGAGCCGATTATTTCGACCAGGCTATGTACGGAAGATATATAAGAATGGCGCTTATTCTTATGCTTCTTAAAACCAAGGGTGTTGAAGACAAGAGACTTCACGGTGAGAAAAACCTTAATCTCATCTGTAAAAATCCCCACTGTATTTCGAGAACCGAGCGCGGTATAAAGCATCTGTTCGACGATGGAAGATGTATTTACTGCGACCAGATGGCAGCGAAAATCTAATATTTACAAAAAGGCGGCAGTTTTTTGCCGCTTTTTTTATATTAAACAAGCTAAAATCTATTACTTTTTATATCAAAACAAAATCTATTTTCTTTTCATATTAAAATATGTAAAATCTATTGCTTTTTTTGCACCTTTCAATTATAATTAGTATAAATAATGCTGCGTTATAAGGTCGAACGGTTGCAATTTTTGAGGTGAAAACTATGAAAAACTATTACGGAATTGATTTTGAAAAGAAAAGAGCCGAGCTTCTTGAAAGCGAGGCTGCAAAGCCTATCATTTCGGAGGTAATAGCCAATGCGGATGCGGCTATCAAAAAAAGCTACGATGCTCTGAAGCTCTCCGATTATATGATCTTTGCCAAAACGGGAGACAGAAAGGCATACGAAATTAAATATTTCGAGCGCAAGAATGACCTTGCTTATATTGCCGACGCTTATTGGCTCACCGAGGACGAAAAGTACCTTGAGCCTCTGGAAAACCTGATCTTCCACGTTTGCGATGAGTTTTCCTGGTGCATTCCCGCTCACTCGCTTATCTACGAAGGAATTTCGGCGAAGGGAATTATCGGCGAGGTCGACCTTTTCCAGGCGGAAACCGGACGTTTGCTTACCGACGTTTACGCAATGCTCGGCGACAAACTCCACTGTCTCGTAAGACAGAGAATCGAATACGAGGTACGCCGCAGAGTAATAAAGCCCTTCAAATACAAGGAATTTCATTGGTCGAAGCCTACCTGTAAGACCAACTGGGCGGCGGTGTGCGCGGGCGGTGTTTTAGTGCCGCTTCTCGCCTTTGGTACCGATGAGGAAATCAAAGAAATCCTTCCCACACTTTTCACTGCCGTAGATCATTTCCTTGAGGGATTTGGCGATGACGGTTGTTGTATGGAGGGCGCTTCGTATTGGAATTACGGCTTTGGGTATTTTGTAATTTTCGCAAGATTTATTCTTGAATATACGGGCGGCAAGGTCAATTATTTTGAGCGCCAAAAGGTAAAAAATATCGCCACCTCAAACTATAAATCAAGGCTCGGCAAAAAGGGCGTTGTTCCGTTTTCCGATGCTGTGCCTCGCTTCACCTTCAGCCCCGGTCTTTACAGCTACTTAAAATCCCTCTACCCCGATGAGATAAAGCTTCCGCCTATGGAGCTTAGGAATATCCGCGGAACTATACACTCGGTAAAGGAGCTTTTGTGGCTTGACACCGAGTATAAAGAGGCCAAAGAGGATCTTGGCAGCGTGTATTTTGAGAATGCCGAATGGCTGATACGCCGCAACGAGAAATACTCCTTTGCAGCAAAGGCAGGATATAACAACGAGCCTCACAACCATAACGACGTTGGCAGCTTTGCCATAGTGACCGCTGACGACAAAATGCCTCTTGCCGACCTTGGATGTGCGGTTTACGATGCATTCACCTTTACACCCGAATACCGCTACAAGCGCGTGGAAAACGCTTCCTTCGGTCATAGTGTGCCTATAATAAACGGAAAATATCAGTTGTTCGGCGCGGAATATGCGGCAAAGAACGCGAAGGCTACCAACACCACCTTCTCCTTTGATATGGAGGGAGCTTACGAAGCAGGAATTGTAAAAAGGCTTAACCGCTCCTTTGAGCTATACGAGGACAAAATCATCCTTTGCGACAGTGTGGAATACTCCGATCTGACCGAAACCGTTACCGAAAGGCTTGTCAGCGAGATAAAGCCCGAGATAGGCGAGGGATACGTTGACCTCGGAAGCCTTCGAGTTCTCTTCGATAAGGAAAAATTCTCCGCAAGCTTCACAACCGACAGCTACAGGCATCACCGGACCTGCGAAAACGTTACGGTCTACCTTATCGACGTCACGCCGAAAGAAGAAAACACCACCGAATTTAAATTAGAAATAGTAATCAAATAAAAGAGGGGCTGTCACATTTGGTGAGACCGAAAAAGTCCGAAATATAAAATAAAAAACCTCAAATTCAGCAAAAGCCGAAAAAGAGACAATAAGCGGTTGAAATCCTGAGGATTTCTCCTATTTTTATGGACTTTTTCTATCGCCGTTTTCAAGGCTCGACGTATGTATATACGCCTCACGCCTTGAAAAGTGACGCTTCTCCCCTAAATCCGCCTATCCCCTTATCATATTATTGGAGCTGCCTCAAATTTTGCATTTGAGACAGCTCCTTTTGCGTTAATATTAAGAGTAAAAATCAAGTATCATATTTATAGTTCTTCCGCTTGCGGAAGCATTAGGCGACCAGGGAGCAAACCAAGGGTTTTTCTGGTTATATCTTTCGCACATATAATATTCGTCCGTCATAGCAAAACGAGAATTATCCCTCAGTATTTCGGCTGCCTTGTCCCGAAGTCCGTGACGCATATAATACTTGAAAATGCGGTACTCGTCGTGGCAAACGTACCAAACAACGCATTTTCCGTTTTCATCAAGATTTTCACGGCAGGCATAGTCGTTTTTCTTGTCCGCCATTCGGTAATAAAGACCGCCCCGGAACACTCCTCGCCTTCTGTAATAATTGTCAATACGCTCAAAATCGGAAAGAGGAACATCCACACCGTCAACAAAGGTGCAAACGAACGAGCCGAACTCGTAATTTGGATATATAACCTCGTCGGGAACTGCGGGAGAATAGGGAACTTTCAACTCGTCAGAGCCATCAAATGCCGATATGTATTTTTTCCATTCGGTTGTCATTCTATCAAGATAATCTTCGTACTCCGAAAGGATTTCTTCGGCTCTACAGTCTCCATACTTCTCTGCCGCCCTCGCAAGTTCCAAAAGTCCTATCATATTGTAAATATCCGTAAAGCTCCAAGCTTGGAATTTAAGAGGATCGTCACTGCACTGCATAGAGGGGAAAAGTCCCTTTGCCTCTCTATACCCCGCCTCGTCAATTCCCTCTTCCTTTACTCTGGTATTCTTTATCCAAAGGAAGCTTCGATAGGCTTCATCGGCATATTTTTTATAAAAATCTTCGCCTTTTTGTAAAGAATAGTTTGCAAAACTGTACAAAATATTAGCTGTAACCATTGCCCAGCCGCAACCGAAAGGCTTCATTTCACCGCTTTCGGTGCTAAAGAAGGTGAAGTAGGTGTCAATTGCAGGCTCAATATAATCGGCAAAATCTCCAATGCGAGAAAGCGAGTCTAAAACCGTCATAGACTCCATAGGCCAAACCTCTCTTTGAAGTCCGCCCTGCCTTGCGTAAAGCTCGTCTGTGGTTGTGGTATAACAGAAGCACTGCATAAGCTGAACCGCAAGATTTCTTACGGTTTTTTTATTTTCTATTCCTATTTCGGGCAATTTATTTATCCTTGAAAGCTCCTTTTCCCAGGCTTTAAGTGCTTTTTCAAGCTGGGTTTTATAATCAAAGGGTACAGCCTCGCCCTTGCCGAATGAGAAAATAAATTCGGTGGATTCCCCTGCTCCGAGAGTTGCTTCAAAGGAATATTCTCCGCCATTATATTCAAATTCTCTGTCCGAAGTAAAGAAAATTTCACCGTCACGGAAGATATTTTCCTTTTTTTCAAAGCTTTCGGGAAGATTTCTCCAAACTCCAATATCCGGCTCGTAGCTTACGTAAACGTCGGGAGCGTCAAAAACAAGAATCTGCTCAACACCACGCCTTAGCATAAATCCAAGGCCGGTTTTTTGAGATTTGTCGGTTTTGTTGGTTAATCTTGCCTTAATATAGCAGGTAGGCTTTCTCTCAAAGCTCGAAAAGCTCTCGATCTCCAAATCTATACCGCCCAAAGAAAAGCGAAGTCCGTGTACCGGAATTGCGTCATCCCGTATTATGTTTTCGGCTTCCTTAAAATTAAGTTGTTCTCCATTGACAGTAAACCACACGCCTTGAGAAATTATATCTCCGTAAGGCTTGTTTACGGGCGCTTCAATCTCACCGAATATGATTTTTCCCTCTCGCCAAAGAGTAAACATTCTCTCGGCTTTTGGGGGATGGATATATCTTCTTGTTGTTTTCGGCCTTTGCCATTCCATTGTTTTTGCTCCAAGTGTTGTTTTAATTTATTATATAGCAAACTATAACCTGTGTCAATGTATTTTCCCCTCGTGTTGTTGTACTTTTCACCTATAAAAAGGGCAACCTGCTACAAGCCGCAGATTGCCCATAAAATTATTAAACTATGCCGTACTTTTTACCGTATTCCTTAAGAACGAAGTCCATATCCTTGTCGCCTCTGCCCGAAAGACAAATAAGAACAGAGCCGTGGTCACGCTCCTTTGCGAGCTTTATTCCGTAAGCTACTGCGTGAGAGCTTTCGATTGCGGGAATAATACCCTCCATTCTGGAAAGGTTGAAGAATGCGTCAACCGCCTCGTCGTCACCGACGGTATCGTATTTAACTCTGCCCAATTCCTGAAGGAACGCGTGTTCAGGGCCGGACGAGGGGTAGTCAAGTCCGGATGCTACCGAGTAAACGGGAGCAGGCTCGCCCTTTTCGTCCTTAAGCATTATACTGTTAAAGCCGTGCATAATGCCCTCTGTGCCGTACTTAAGACTTGCGGCATGGTCGCCTAAGGTTTCGCCTCTTCCGAGAGGCTCGATTCCGATTATCTCAACGGGGTCGTTAAGGAAGCCCGAGAACATACCCATAGAGTTTGAACCGCCGCCAACACAAGCAACTACCGTGTCGGGAAGATGTCCTGTCATTTCAAGGAACTGCTCTCTTGACTCCTCGCCCACAACGTGCTGGAAGTCACGAACCATCATAGGGAAAGGATGAGGGCCGACAACCGAGCCGATACAGTAGATTGCGTCCTTGTATTCTCTGGCGTATGCTTCAAAGGCTGCGTCAACCGCTTCTTTAAGGGTTGCAAGACCGTGAGTTACCTCAACAACGTTCGCTCCGAGAATTTTCATTCTTGCAACGTTGGGCGCTTGCTTCTTAATGTCAACAGAACCCATATAAATATCGCACTCAAGTCCGAAGTATGCCGCAGCGGTAGCAAGAGCAACACCGTGCTGACCTGCGCCCGTCTCGGCAATAACCTTCTTCTTGCCCATATATTTTGCAAGAAGAGCCTCGCCCATACAGTGGTTAAGCTTGTGAGCGCCGGAATGGTTCAAATCCTCACGCTTTACGTAAAGCTGAACGCCGCCAAGACTGTTGGAAAGACGCTCAAGGTGAGAAATGGGAGTAGGTCTACCCTGAAATTCCTTACGGATTCTTCTAAGCTCCGCAATAAATTTTCTGGATTGGCAGATGGTAAAGTAAGCCTGGGTTATCTCTTCCATTGCCGCTTTAAGCTCGGGAGCAATAAAAGCTCCGCCATATCTTCCGTAGTAGCCGTTTATGTCAGGGTATCTTTGCAAATAAGTATCAAAATCAATATCGTTAAATTTCATTTTTTAAAATTCCTTCCTTTTTAATATTATATATAGCGAAATTATATGTAAAGTCGCCATCGCATCTGTCTCATATTTTTCCCTCCAAATAAACAAAAAGCCCCAAGCATATATAGTATGCTCGGGGCGAAAATATCCGCGGTGCCACCCGAATTCAGGACGAGTCCTCTTACGCACAAATCTATGCGTTTTGCAGATAACGGTGCAACCGTCGAAGCCTACTCTTTAAAATTTCGGTTCGCCCTCGAAAGTCCATTCACCGTGCCGTTTTATACCGCACTCTCACCGTCTGCGGCTCGCTTTGATAACCCTATACTCGGTTACTACTCTTTCTCATAGGTTTGATAGCTAGATTATACAACGATTTTCGGCAATTGTCAATAGCTTTTCTTATTTTTCCTTTATTTTACTCGCAGCTTAAAAATAAAGGCCGCATTTGCTTTTTCGCTAATGCCATAGACAACGCCTCGGGAATCTCCTGCATTCTTGCAACAAGGGAGTGAGGCTTCCCTATTGGATCGTCCTGCACCATTCTTACAAAATACACCGATTTTCTCGTTATGAGCTTTGCGATATTTCCGAGATTTTGCGACATCGCATCGTTTGAAGCAAGTGCGATTATTAAAGTTTTATCTCTTCTTAAATGAGCCTTTGCCGCCATAGTTACCGAGGTGTCGGTAATACCGTTTGCAATCTTTGCAAGGGTGTTTCCGGTGCAAGGGGCGATTATCATAGCGTCAAGAGGCGTTTTCGGCCCGAGAGGCTCGGCATCTGTTATGGTGTGTATAATTTCCCTGCCGCATATTTTCTTGACCTGCTCCCGAAGCTCCTCGGCAGTACCGAATCTTGTGTCGAGGGAATAGGCGTTTTCGCTGATTATAGGCTGAATATCATATCCCAGCGATACAAGCTCGCGAAGAGCTGAAAGCGAAGCCTTGTGAGTGCAGTAGGAAGCGCAAATAGCATAGCCTATCATTTTTCCGCCTCCAAGGAAAAGGCTTTGACTATCGCCTCGGCATACACCTCGCCTGCCGTTTGGGGATACATTTTTTCGGGAAGAGCCGGAAGCTTTATTATATTCGGCAAGGAGGGAAGCACATCCCCCGAAGCCAAGTCAAAGATAGGGCAATCCGAAATACCCGCAGTGGTTTCGTCAAAAAGCCTTGCGGGTGCAGTGTTTATAACAAGGTCAAAGCCCGAAAGGCTGACAGAGGCGTCTATAAGGCGGGCGAAAGCTCCCATCGCCCCAAGCTCTCTTGCTACCGATTCCCTCGTGGTAAGCAGGGTAACGTCAGCTCCCAAGAAAAGCAGCAGCCTTAACATCTCCGAGCCTATTCGCCCATATCCGACAATCGCCACACGAAGAGCTGACACGTCCTTTTTCAAGTCCGAAAGTATATGTCCCAGAGCACCGTGAGCCGTAAGACGTGCGTTTTCAAGAAGAAAATCCTCGTCCATTGCAGCGTCATAGACAAAAGAGCCTGCCTCCGAAAGGCTCTCGCGGAAGTCGTCGGGCAATGCATATCCCGCAACGAGGCTTCCCTCCTCCGCAGCCTCCACCACCGACTCCCGCAAGACATTGCTGCCCTTGATAAATCCGTCGCGACTGACTGACGGAATTGGCAAAAGAATGATTCTGCCCAAATCAGCCGATACTCTTTGCTTCAGCTTATTCTGACAGTATAGCAGTCTTTCGCCACCGCCAAAAGTAATAATTTCCATGTTTTGTCCGATCTTAAAGCGTTAGAAATTTGGGTATAACTCACCCACTTCCAATATATGATTTTTTTAGGGCTTTGACAGTGGTTTTTGTCACATAATATCGCTTTTTCGCTTCATCATATCCTTAACGCACTTGGATTTTTCGGACACAAAATCCATTCCCTTTCGGCTGATACTGATTACCCCCGCTGCCGCCAAAGAAAATATAGCAAGCCAAGCGTAAGGATGAGCGTTCTTTTTTTCATGCTTGTTAAAAAACATTCTTCTCCTCCTGATTTATTTGTATTTAGTATTTCCTCATATAGCCGAAATTTATACAAAAAAAGACGGATGAAAAAGCTCATCCGTCTAAAATGTTATTTATCCGAAGTTTCCAAGGTGTCAAGAGTAGTTACGGTAGGCCACTGGAGGAATGCATCAAGCGCCAACTCGTAATAGGTTACCTCATCGAAATATGCGCTGTCGTAGTAATCGTGAAGCTCCTTGTATCTGTCAGCCTCAAACTCTGCCCAAGCATCCTCGGAATAGGTGGACTTGTCTATGTTGTATTCCGTGCAATACTGAAGAATGTACTCGTCGAAGTATTCCTTTTCAACCTCTACCTTCTTTGCTGCGTGCTCTTGCGCAGTAGGAACGATATTCTCGTTTCTCATAATGTAGTAGAGAATAAGTCTTTCCTTAACAAGTCCCTCGGACATAGAACGGAGAACGCTTCTCCAATCCTTGTTTTCGGCATATTCAAGGCCAAGGTAGATTATAGCGTACTCGTCAACAGTTTCGCAGGTCTTGCTAGTGCCGAGAGCATCGGAAATAACACCGCCGCTCTGCTCGAACTGATAGAGAACGTCATTGTAGTACTCGTTGTAAATAGAGTCAACCTTAGATGCGGGATACTTGCTTACTACCGAAACGTTCTCGTTATGGTAGTGCTCCCACATAGCTTCCTCAAGCTTGGTTCTGTATATCTCGTTATACTCGTCGTCAAGAAGCTTCTTTACGTGCTGACGAAGCTGACTTACTCTGTCACCCTCGAACGCTGCAAGGTCTTCCGCTGTAACTCCGAAATCGTCTTTGCCGAGATTTTCCTCAACAAATTCGTTAGTGAGCTTCTGCTCCTCGTATTCTACGACCGACTGAATGTAAACCTCAAAACGAGCGTCCTTGTTGTTAAGGTTGGTCATTCCGTAATCATAGGGGAAGTAGCAGTCAACGAGAATGTAATTACCCTCTTTTTCGCAGGTGGTAGCAAAGTCCACCTTAAGAGAGGAATAGTTGTATTTTTTGCCCGAAACAGTACCTTCAAAGGTAACGCCGTCCTTCGCTCCTACCGTAAGAGTAAGGAGCTTGTCGTAGAAGCCATCGCCGTACTTTGCGTCGATTTTTTCCTTGCCGTCAGCAAGAACAACTCTCTCTGCGCTGATTTTGGTCTTGTCCTTGTCGGCTGTGCTTCCGTCGGGAACTTTGGTGTAGCTGATATATACTACCTGGTCTGCGCTTACATTACCTTCGGTTATTCTAACGAACTTGTTAGCAGCGGAAAACTCCACGCCCGAAAGGTTGACCTCAAAACCGGGAACAAATTTATTTGAGCCTATTTCAAGAGAAGCATAAACGTAGTTTCCGCTGGAGTCGGTACTTGCAAAGTTGCACATATTGTCAACGTAAACCTCTTCACCGTTAGCTCCTATAAGATATCCGCGATAGAAGATGTTGACAACGTCACCGGGAGTGATTGTTCCCGATTCCTGGGCAACTCCGTTATGCAAAACCGCACCCTTTTTTGATGCAAGAAGGTTAAGTACTGCAACGTCGGTGTCAATTTCTCTGGGCTTCGCAATTGTAAGATTAACCTTATAATCCTTGTAAAGAGCCTGATCTATGGAAATATATTTCGAAAGGTCGCTTGAAAGGTAGTCGAAATTCTTATCTTCTTCCTTCTTGGTATGATCTATTATAATGAAAATCAAGCCGACAATAAAAGCTACCGCAAGCAGAGCAGAGGTTACAATACTGATAATCGCAGACGTGCTGAGCTTAGGCTTTGTGTCGATCAGTTGTGATTTTTGCTTTTTTACTTTGTTAATGTTTTTGTTTTTACTCACTTTTATATTTCCTTTTTGTTTTTTGCACTCCCCGCAAAACCGAAGAGCAATAATTTAAGCAAAAGAATCTGCAAACGCAGTTGCAAGAGCGTCGCATCGCTCGTTGTAGTCGTGACCGTTGTGTCCTTTAACCCAGACGAATTCAACCGTATGAGTTTCGGTCAGAGCATAAAGTCTTTCCCAAAGGTCGGGATTTTTAAGAGCATCCTTTCCTCGACGCCACCCCGCCTTTTTCCAGGACTCAACCCATCCCAAAAGGAATGCGTCCACAAGATATTTGGAGTCGGAATAAAGAGTTACTTTGCAAGGCTCTTTAAGAGCTTCAAGACCGCAAATTGCCGCCATAAGCTCCATTCGGTTGTTAGTGGTACTTGGCTCACCGCCCGAAAGCTCTCTTTCATACTTTCCCCAAACGAGAATAGCTCCGTAGCCGCCTCGACCGGGATTTCCTCGACAAGCTCCGTCGGTATAAAGCTGAACTTCTTTCATAAAAGAATCCTTTTTAGGTTAGCTCTGTATTTTCAAAAAAACGGACGAGCTGTTGTTCGTCCGTTTTTTTGTCGCGGTACTGCGGGACAATCGCAATACCTTGGTTTAATCAAATCAGTTAGACTCGGAAGTAGTCTCACTCTTGATGGAGTACTTGATGTTGAAGAAATCAAGATACTTTCCGTCTTCGGTGTACTTGTACTCGTAGTGCTTGTGATCATCCTCGCCGGTCTCAACACGGTTTGCCATAAGGAGATAGTCGAGAATGTTGGTAATCTGGATAGCAGCGCGAACGTTGCTCTCACCGTAGTAATTCAAATTCTGCTCAACAGCCTTCTTACCTATAAGATCCTTGTAATCCTTAAGTGCGGCATCATCGAAGTAGAAGTGATTTGCGAAGAAGAGAGCCTCGTCGTACTCGCTGTAATCAGCGCCGTCGTAATTCTCTTCATCATAGAGGAACTTGTTAGCTTCGATCTGGCCGGGCATCTTTGCATCAGCTTCGGGCGCAAGAGCCTTAGCTACAACGTAAATCTGAATAATAGGAAGAACAAGCTCTTTTGCCTGCTTTTCAAGAGCGCCGTCCTTGGCAATCTGTGCTTCAAGGAATGCGTCAAATCCGCCGTTATCCTCATACTCTTCGTAATAGGTCAAGCCGGTGGAAGAATTTGTTCCGGTGTGGAACTCGTACTCATACTGGTTCTCAAGATGAGCAATAGCCTCTTCAAGAAGACCTTCGGGATACTTGTTGGATTCCTTAAGAATAACGTTCTTCTGGATCATTGCCCAGATCTCTTTACCAACCTTCTCTACGATTTCGCTATCGTATGCTTCCTTAAGGTTGTGATAAACGTCCTTTTCGTACTGCTCAACAACGGTAGCTGCAAAGCCCTTCTCGTCGTTTTCCTTGGTAGCCTTGAGAATTTCGTCAATCTTCTTTTCAGCTGCGTCTCTTGCAGTTTCCCAAGCGGTCTTTGCATCGTCGCGAGCCTTTACTGCGTCTTCATAAGACTTCTTTGCATTGTCTCTTGCAGTCTTCTGCGCATCGGTTGCTCCCTCGCCTGCGTCGGTAACTGCCTTTTCAGCAGCATCGTATGCGGTCTTGGTGGTAGTTACAACCTTTTCAGCAGCATCATACTTGCTCTTAAGATCCTTGATCTTGGTATCGGTATTATCTGCATAAACCTGTACAAGCTCCTCAACAAGAGTCTTAACGGTCTTATCACCGTTCTTGTAAGCCTCGTCGGAGAATACGTCGAGAGAGGTAGCGGTGATCTTGTTAGCAAGAGCCTCAAGAAGGATAGACTTTGCGTCAATATCGGATACGTTATAGAAGTATACGGGGAAGATGTGATACTTTACGGTAGTGTCCTTGGGAATTACAACCTCTGCTGCGTTTTCACCATGGATGTTGTCCATCTTTGCGCTGGTGAGCTTAAGCTCAGCGGTGGTCTTGTAATCAAAGGTAATTTCGTTACCCTCGTCTTCAACTGCGAAGAGGATCTTGAAGTTGGTGTAGGTGTAGGTCTTGTCACCCTCGGTCACGTCAAAGTTCTTGGTCTTTTCGGTATCGCTTACCTTAACCTCAACGAAGCTGCCGATTTTGACGGTGTTGTTGGTGTTAAGAAGAACGTCTGCGATCTGCTTTTCAATACCGTCTTCAGCGTGAAGGTTGATCTTTACGCAGTTAGCAACCTCTTTGGTTGTATCTGCCTTGTCCTTCTCGTAACGGGTGAAGGAAACGAATACAGACTTGAAGGACTCCTTGGTAACTGCAACGGTAGCAGAAGCCGAGGTCTTATATCCCTGAATGTCTACGGGGCTGAAAGCAGCCTCCTCGCCCTCGCCGGTAGTGCCGTATGCTGCGATTGCATTCTTGATAGCAACGCTGAGCTTGTTAGCCTTTGCATCCTCAACGTCGATTGCGGAAAGCTTAACGCTGTTCTTGGGAGATGCGGTCTCCTTCATATACTCGTCTACATCGTAAGCGTAGGTTACGCCATCCTTTTCGTAGGTTGCGTAGTACGCATAGTAAACGGTGTCGTTAAGGTCGAGTTTACCTTCGGTAAGCTTATCGCGCTTGTTCTGCGCATAGGTAGCAAGAGAAGAGTAAATAGACTCCTTAACCTTCTTCTGTCTTGTAGCTTCATCGGTAGTGAAGCTGCCATCCTCAATTTTAATATCCTGAAGAGAACCAAGGAATCCGTCAAGCAAAGTAACGTATTCGCTGTAATCCTCCTCTGCGTAGTTAAAGGGCTTGGAACAGCTTGCAAAGGCTGTTGTAACCATAACTACAAGAAGAAGTAAAGCAATAATCTTGTTTTTCATGTCTTAAATCCTTATACCTTTATATAAAATAATTTCAATTACAAATCATTATACCATACAATAAGCAAAAATGCAAATGTTTTTTTGATTTTTTAAAAATATTTTTACTTAATCTGCATATCCGCCGCCTTCGCCTATGGGATAACCGTTCACAAGCTCGTAAAATGCCCTAACAACAGTCTTAAAGGCGTAGTTGGAAATGGTGAAGTAGCAGCTTTCGCTCACACCGTCGAATACTGACACGGCAACCTTGCCGTCGTCGGTGTAGTAGAAGCTGTAAGTGTTGTGAGTGTTTGAGCCCTCAACCTCATAATCCAGCGTCATAACCGGAGCTTTTGCCATAGCCTTCTCGGCTTCCTCTTTCGAAAGAGTTCCGGTATAGTTAGTTCCGTAAATAAGGAGAAGAACGTCCTTGAAGCTGGAATCGCCAAGCCAGTCAAATCCCTCGGTCTGATTGTTGGGATCGCTGTCTCTGTAATTATATATTGCGTGAATATGCATACTTTCCTGACCGGTAGCGCGAAGTCTTTGAACAAGAAGCGTTTCGGTAAGATTGCTTCCGCTTACCGATGCGTAAACCGTAGCTGCAATATATTCCTGTTTAGAAACTATATTGGGATCATCGCCGGGATCATAGTTAAGTCTGCCTCTTGAACCGTCGGCATAGGTTACTATCCAAACGGTCGGATGAGCCACGTTGAAGTCATACTTGCCTCTGAAGCCATCCATATTGAAGTCAACCGAAAGCTTTTTCACGTATTCCTGGTCAACAAGCATTATGTCGCGTTTTGCCCAGAAATCAACAAAGTTCTCCTCAACGTAATCAAGGGTTTCGGCATCCATTTCAACGATAATGTCGTACATATCCGAGCCAACGTATCTCTTGCCCTCGGAATTTGCTTCGCTGATATAAAGAGTGAATGTAACTTGGCTTTCACCCTCGTAATTGTTAGTGCTGTCCGGGAATCGGGGAATCGAGAACTCTACGGTATAAGCGTACAGACCGTAGTTTTTCATATTAGCGGGAGTAAGTCCGGTAGCAACCACCTTCGATCCCGAAAGTCCCTCGAATCCGAGAGAGGATGTGCCGAGAAGAGTGCCGCTTAACACTTTTATTACTCTGTCGCAGCGACGCCAGTCAACGGCATAGGAAGCGTAAGGGTGCATCTCGTCAATTTCGTTAAGAGTATTAACGTGAATGTCACCGCCGTAATAGAGATCGGGACTTGCGGTATACGCAAAGGCAGCCACAGCCTCGCTCTCGATGAAGTAATCAATAGACTTTATTTCATAGGTAGTAAAGCTCTTCATTACCTGGTGATACCTATCGGAGGTGTAGGCGGTTTTGTCCTTCTCGTAAACGCCGTTTTGGTCAATCTGCAACCCAAGAAGCGTCGCCTTTATTCCCTTCTCAAGCTCGTCGGAGTTCTCGTCTGAAAGAGAAAGGTCAACTATCATAGTATCCTCGCTTATTACCTCTCCGTCATAAAGCATCTGGTAAACGAAGGCTACGATAGAACTGCTTGAAATCTTTTTAATTTCCGTAAAGGTCGCCTTGTCGTATATGTGAGATACGTGCTTTATTTTAAGCTCGTACACCGAAGGGGTGGAGTTTTCGGAGCTGTAAACGATATCAAACTCCAGAGGCTCGGAAAGTTCGCCAACCTGCCCGCCAAGAAGAGCAAGACGCACACTTTCGGGTACACGCTCGTCGGTAAGGTCGATAACAGCGTGAAGCTCGTCTGCATCAGCTCCCTCGTATTTAACCTCCTCACCGTCAAAGGTGCAGGAGTATCTTACCTTAACGTAGAAATTGCTTCCTCCGTCAGCGGTGTTGCAATCAATGCCGTCGGGGTTGACGAAGGCTTCGATTTCGTAGATTTTATAAGAGTAGTTCTTGCCTTCAACCGCAACGTTACGGTCGAAAATTACAGTTGAAACAAGGTTGTGATTGTAATCATCTCTGACCTCTTTGCCCACAAGGTTTCTGATGAAGCCCGAATACTCGTCGATTCCGGAAATATAATCCAGATCTACCTCGGTGGCGCGGTCAAAAACGGAGGCGTATCCGTTTTCGTCAACGGTCATTTTCTCATCGTCTTTTTCAACCTCGCTTATAGCGTAAGGCGAGGTGATTATATTAGTGGTAATGACAACCTTTGCCTTTTCTTTTACAACGTCACCCGTCTTGCCGTAAACGGTGTTTTTCCATTGTCTGTACGAGGGGGTGTACTGGGGAGTTGTGTTCTGGTCGCCGTTGGAAAGATTTCCGGACATAATAATCTTGGGAGCAACGAAGTTGCTAAATCCGGTAAGAGCGTATTTAAAGTTTTCTGCGCTTGAAGAAATGTATACGGTGCTATCCGCGCTGTCTCTCTTCTCGCCCTCGAAGATGTCTCCGCTGAGCTTAAGATAATAGCCGACGCCGGTAACAAGCTTGTTACCGATATACATAGTCATTTTCCTTGTAACAGACTCGGTCTTTCCCGTTTCGGGATTCAAAACCGACTCAAGATAGGTGAAGGTCACCATCTCGCGGCTCTCTTTATCAAGGCCGTACGCCTTAAGCTGCTCATTATAGGCTTCAAGCTTTTCTTCTCTGCTCACCGCATTTTCGGGAGCTGTAAGAGTAATTTTAGAATCATAGGAAGCATTGGCAAGGGCGTGAAGCACGTAAGAGATCTTATACACGTTCATTCCGTCGTCGGTAACCGAATAAAGAGATTCGTACTTAAATCCCGGCTCGCTAAGGCATATAGAGGGGAAATATCTTCTCTTGTCACCGTTTTCGTCTTCATAGAAAAGGTGGAACGTGCCGTCAACAAGCTGAGCGCCGATAAATCCCTCGTGAGCGTCTATTCCAAAACTTTGAATTTGGCTTGAGCTTATCGGATTATAGATGTATTCGGTATTGCTTGAACCGAGTGTTACCTCGGGAGCTGTTTTGTTTTTAATAAGAAACGAAACAACGAAATATCCCGCAACAAGAAGAGCAAGTGCCACAGAGGTAATAATGATTGCAAGAATGCTTTTTGATTTTCTGTTTTTCTTAACTTGTATCATATATACCTCCTTACAAATATCTGCGTTTTACGTATACAACAACGCCTGCAGCAAGTGCGATTACAGGTAATGCAAAGAGAATTACCGAGATCGTCTTGATCTCGCTCTTTTTCTCGGAATCGAATTCAAGAGTTGTATCCGCAAGGAACTTACCGCCGTAGCTGTCGAAGTTCATTGAAGTTCCGCCAAGCTCGGAGGAAGCATATCTGTCGTTAAAGATCATTTCTTCTATAAGCAAAGCCATTATTTCGCTGTTTGCGTAAGAATAATTGCCAAGCACCTCGTTAGAGAAGAAGCTTGCGCTGTTAACGCAGAAAATGTTCGATCGAGTAGCAGTATTGGTGTAGCTGTCAAGCTGGTATCTGCCGGTCATTGCCGCAAGAATCAGCTTTCCTGAATTTTCGGGAGACGAATACTCGCCCTCGGGACTCTTTGCCATAGCAATCGCAGAATCGTAAGAGCTCATAAACTCCATAAACATTCTCTCCGAAGAGTTGCCCGCCTCAATGAGAGCGTCGCCTTCACGGAAAGCGCTTTTAATATATCCCGCATCGTCAAATATAACGCCTGCTGCGCTGGGAAGAGATGCGAAATTGCTGTAAACCAAAGCTCCGAAGCTATCCTCGTCGGTGCTGTACTCGCCAAGAATAGTATCAATGCTTTCGTCTGTTGATTCAACGTGATTTTTGTCGTCGTTGACAACGGTATCGGTGAAATGGAATCCCCAATCGGCAAGGAATGCATCAAGCGCAGGGTGACGGGACGAGCCGTCATCAAGCAAAGCATGATCTCTTGCAACCATTACCGAGCCCTGACGAGCCACGAGATAACGGTCTATCATTTCGATCTCGGAACGGTAGTTTATATCGTCAAGCTTATCGGGATCAATATCAAAATCCTCTCTGGGATTGTTGATAACAAGGAGAACGCAGTCCTCCGGCACGCCTCCCGCTTCCGCAAGATTAACCGTTTTTACCTCAAGGCCTCTGCCCATAAGAAGGTCGTAAAGAGCCTGAGCCTTATGGTTTTCTTCTCTGGAGGGATCGGAGATATCGTAATAGGTTTCGCCGTGACCTACCGTAAAGTAGGCAACCGGACGCTCCACCGCAGTTACCGACAGAATGTAAGATGCCATCTTATATTCACCGTTATAGCTGCTGAGAGCCGTTTCACTTCCCGCCCAGAAGCTTACGGGCTTCTGAATACGGTATCTTCCGCCGTACGAAATAATTACGTCGCCGGGATCGATTACGGAAAGAGAGGTAGGCTTGTATTTCGAAACCTTGGTAGGCTCGTAAATAACGTTGACCTCTTCCACCTCAATATTATCAAACCTCTTTTCAAGCTGAAGCGCCATGAAATAGGTAAGTCTTGTTATATCTGAAGCAATAAGCTCGTCGGGATCGGCGCAGAAGGTTATCGTAACCTCGTCCTCAAGATCGTCAATGAAGGAGCACTCGCGTATCATTGCGTCGGTAAGCGAGTAAAGTCCCTCGGGAGTCAGGTCAACGTAAAGGCTTTTTCTTAAACCCAAGGAGGGCATAAGAAGGTTAATCGCCACAACGGCAACGACCAAAACGACAGTAAGAACCCCGAAAAGCTTTGATCTTAAGCTTCGTATTCCTTTTTTGTTATTATTCATCGCTTTATCTGTTCTTTCTTCTTATAATTGTAACGGTTCCGACAGCGGCAAGCACCACCGGTATTGCAAGGAGCATACAGGTATAGAGAATAGACGTACCGAGGGTAAGGTTTTCAAGTCTTTCCTCCTGCATTTCCACACAGTCTATTCCGTAAGGCATATCAGGGCCGTCATAAAACTCATCGTAGAGTGCATATAAAAAGTCTTTGTTTGCATAGTTGTTGCTTACCATTGCATCGCTTGCTGCAAGATAAACGCTGGAAATAAATATCATTTTTGCGCTGCGGTCGAAGTTTACCTTCTTCTCCGAGCAGGCAATTACGGTGTGAGGTCCGTCCTCGCCCTCGTTCTCTCCGCCTGCAACAAGACTTGCGGAAGCAGAGGAAGTGAGCAAAGGTCTTGCTCCAAGGCTTTCGTTGCATTCAAGGGCAGCCGCATCGTTGATTATAACGCTGCCGCCAAACCCGTCGATCTTATTTTTGATAGACTGGGCAACCGAATTGTCCGCATAATCTGCAAGAAGCGTAAAGCCGGTAAAGCCTTGAGTGTTAACACTCTGGTTAAGGTCTTTTACCATAAGACGCTCGCCGTCATCGTTGGTTTTAACGCTTATTCCGAACTCCTCGGAAACAAATTCCTCAAGTCGGGGAAGACTCTTGGCAAGGGGATCGAGAATAACGTAAAACGCTCCGCCGTTGTCGGAATATTCCTTAAGTCTCATAAGTTCGCTAACGTAATTATCGTTGGCAGCCTTTTCAAAATCGGTCTTGGGATTGGATATTATAACAAATGCCGCATCCTCGGGAACAGATTCCTTGCGCAGGTTGATTTCGTCAATGTAATAACCCGCATAAAGCAGAGAATAGTAGAAATTAGTGCTGGGAACTTCACCGTGTCCGGTTGTAAAGTAAACGGTTTCGTGCTGGTCGTTTATTACCCAGAATGCCATCGCAGCAAACACCTCTTCACCGTTGTAGGAGGTTACGTAGCTGTTGGCGTCAAGGGTAAAGAAGTCAACGAAAGCAGAGCTTCCCGAAACAACTCTTATATTAGAGCGAAGCAGGTTGCCGCTTTGGTCAAAGGTTTCGCACTCGAAAATAACGCTGCTTCTTGAAATTTTGTATTCGTCATAAATGGGATTTCCCGATTTATCCAGAAGAATTTCACCCGATGCATCCTTACGGGCAACCTTCTGATACTTTTCGGGGCTGAATTTCTCGCCCGATGCATCATCGTATTCGAGAGTAAAAATGTTAGCGTATCTTATGGAAATAAAATCGCTGTATTTATCTGCATAGTTCATTACGGTCTCACGAACGAACTTACCCTCGGAATGGTTCTGAATGTCTGCCTCGCTCATACAGAAAGTAATAGTCAGATGCTTTCCTTGAGCCGCAGCATTGTCAAAATCTTCCTTAACCGCATCGCTAATGCTGAGGTCTTCTTTTTCAGCAACGGTAGCGCTCGGTCTGGTGTAGACGTAAAGCATATATATAAATGCGTTTGCAAAGATAACCGCCGCTACTATTATCGCCGTCATAACAGATGGCGAGAAGTTACGGCTGCGGACTACCCTTGTAACCGCTTTCTTAAAATTCATCATAACTCAGATTTCTTCCTTTTCGATTTGATCAGTTATATCTGCGGCGGTCGTAAACACGTACGGTAAGATAAAGGAACAGCGCGCCGAGAGTAACGTAGAATATGATTGCAGACCAATCAAAATATCCTGCGGTAAAGGCGTTAAATCTGGAGAATATGGAAAGAGAGTCAAGCACGTATCTTATATCGTAGCTTGCGGGGATAAGACTGGAAAGAAGACCGGTCACAAGGAATGCAAATATTATCGCTATTGTTCCTACCGCAGCGGAAAGCTGGTTTTCGGTAAGGGACGAAACGAAAAGTCCTATGGAAATAAACACCGCGCCAACCAAAAGAAGAGCGACAATATTTCCAAGAAGCACAGCGCCCTTAAAGGTTATTGCGTAAGGTATAAGCAAAAGGAAATAAAGGGAGGTAAAAACAAGAGCCATAGCAAACATAGCGTAAGCCGCAAGGAATTTACCCAATACCATACCCGTAAGCGATACGGGGGAGGTAAGAACGAGCTGCTCGGTTTTAAGCTTTCGCTCTTCGCTGAAGGATTTCATCGTAAGAAGAGGAAGCACGATTGCCGAAAACAGAAGCATAGCCACGAAATAGCTCGTCACGTTTGCCGACATAGAAAACAAGGTGGTAAAGCAGAATACTGCCGCAGCCATAGTGAGAAATACAACTAAAAATACATAACCCACAACGCCCGTAAAGTAAGAGCGGAATTCTCTTTTAAAAATTGCTAACATTTCTTCTTTCTCCTTTAGTGAGCTTTTCTCATTTTGTTTTTCTTCTGCTCTGCTCCCGACTCGGACTTGTCCACAAGGTTGATGAATATGGTTTCAAGGTCGGTTCCTATGGCAGAAAGTCCAACGATAGGCCAATTGTTTGCCGCGCAAGCGCTGAAGATGGATTTTCTCATATCAATACCGGGCTGGCTTTCCGCAACGTAAACGTATGCTTCGCCGTCTCTTGCGCCGGTAGCGTCAATCTTCTTAACCGCGCCGAGAGCGCCAACAGCGGGAACAACGTCTTTAGGCTGAGCGCATATCTTTATTTCGTAGCGGTATCCGCCCTCGATAGTCTTGGTAAGGTCGGCAGTCTTTGCATCGGCTATAATGTTACCCTTGTTGATAATTATAATTCTTTCGCAAACGGCTTGTACCTCTGCAAGAATATGGGTGGAAAGTATTACTGTGTGACGGCGGCCGAGAGTTCTTATAAGGTTTCTGACCTCCAGAATCTGCTTCGGGTCAAGACCTACCGTAGGCTCGTCGAAAATTATGATTTTAGGATCGCCTATAAGAGCCTGGGCAATACCTACGCGCTGCTTGTAACCCTTGGAAAGGTTGCGTATAAGTCTGCTCTTGACCTCGGTGAGCTTTGCTACCGAAAGGATCTCGTCAATATGAGGCTTTCTTTCAAGCTTACAGCCTTTCAGCTCGTAAACGAAATCAAGATATTCTCTTACAGTCATCTCGGGATAAATGGGCGGCTGCTCGGGCAAAAATCCGATGTTCCTTTTTGCCTCGATGGGATCTTCAAGTATATCAACTCCGTTTATGTATGCCACGCCCGACGTTGCCGAAAGGTAACCTGTCAGAATATTCATCGTCGTACTCTTACCAGCTCCGTTAGGGCCGAGAAGACCAACGATCTCTCCTTCGTTTACCTCAAAAGAAATGTCGTTAAGAGCGTAATTTGTTCCGTATTTTTTTACAAGATTTTCAATCTTAATAACGGGATTAGTTGCTTCCATTTTTATTCTCCAAACTTTAATAAAAAATCAAATGCGACAGCCAAAAGGGCATATCGCGAATTTTCGCTATACGATTATAGCATATAAATATAAATAAAATATGAACATTTTAATAGAAATATAAAATAATTTGAAAATATATCTTACATTTGTATATCACAGGTGCGAAAGGGGGCAAAAACAAGGCTGCAAATGCTTGACAAAAGCGTTTATTCGTTGTATAATTATATGTAAACTTTTAAGCTACCTCCCACGAAAGGATTTCATTATAATGACCGGCGATAAGAAAACAGTCTTTTCCGGTGTTCAGCCCTCAGGCAACCTGACTATCGGAAATTACCTTGGAGCGATTAAGAATTTTTCACGCTTCTCCGAGGATTATAAAACCTTCTACTGCGTTGTGGACCTTCACGCAATCACCGTAAGGCAGGTTCCCGCAGAATTAAGAAAGAGAACCTACGAAACTCTTGCTCTTTATATGGCGTGCGGACTTGATGAGAAGAAAAACACACTTTTCGTTCAGTCCCACGTTCCGGCTCACGCAGAGCTTGGCTGGATGCTCAACTGCTACACTATGTTCGGTGAGCTTTCCCGTATGACGCAGTTCAAGGATAAGAGCCAGAAGCATTCCGAAAATATAAATGCGGGACTCTTCACCTACCCCACCCTTATGGCGGCTGATATACTTCTTTATCAAACCGACCTTGTTCCTGTGGGAATAGACCAAAAGCAGCATCTTGAACTTGCAAGAGACATCGCCGAAAGATTTAATCAAGTCTATGGCGACACCTTCGTTATTCCCGAAGGATACATTCCTACCGACACAATGAAAATTATGTCTCTTGCCGAGCCTACCGCAAAAATGTCAAAATCCGACCCCAACGCAAATGCGGTTGTGTATATCCTTGATTCCAAGGATGACGTTATGCGTAAATTCAAGAGAGCCGTTACCGACTCGGATTCTTCCGTAAGATACTCCGAGGACAAACCCGGCATCTCCAACCTCATGACTATCTACCGCGCCTTTACCGGCAAGAGCTTCGAGGAAATCGAGAGGGAGTTTGACGGCCGCGGTTACGGCGATTTCAAACTTGCCGTAGGCGAAGCTTGCGCTGACGGACTTGCTCCCGTAAGAGAAGAATTTGCACGTCTTATGGCAGACAAAGCTTTCCTTGAGCAGGTTATGAAAAACGGAGCAGATGAAGCTGCTTACTACGCGCGTAAAACTATGTCAAAGGTCAGAAGAAAGATTGGTTTTGTAAACTAAAGTTAACTAAAACCCGTTATTTTCTCAAAAACACAAGAAAAAACAAAAACAAAAAAGCAATCGGTTTTATCGCCCGACAGTATGTCACAAGGCTGATTACCGATTGCTTTTTTGTTTTATTAAGAATTACTTCTTTGTATATTTCTGACCTGCGAACTCAAAACCGTCATCATGCTTTGTGTAGTAGAACTCAACGGTTTCATCGTCATCATTGGTAAGATAGATCTTCTTTCTGCTGGGATCGTCTTCGTCTTTTTTGATTTCGTATGTATATTCGTAGCTGCTACCACCGGTGGTATAAACGAAATTCTTACCGGAAATTTCTACAACGCTTCCGTCAGAAGCAACGTACGTACCTTTGTCAATCTTCTTTCCGCAAGAACCGAGAACAAGAACCGAGCCAAGCAAAAGAACGCATACAAGTAATGTGGATATGATTTTTTTCATTTTATATTTCCTTTCCGTAAAAAAACCGATTTACTAGTTTATTTTATCACAAAACAAACTATTAGTCAATATAAAAAGAAACTTTTTTTGTTTTTTGCAAAAATATATCCCTGCTCAACCATAAAACAAAGGCGCTGTCCCGTCAATAGTGAAACAGCGCCTTTAGCGTTTTGCGAAAACAACCGAATTAAATCAAGCCGCACTTCGAATTTTTTATTATATATTATTGCTTATAGAACTTCTCTCCGTCAAGCTCGATATACTGGCCGTCGCTGTCGCTTCCCTTGGAGAAGTCCATCTCGCCGTTAAGCTCTTCAGCCAAGTCTCCCTCGAAATCAAAGGTAATGGTGTCACCGCTGATTTTGTAAGTACCGTCGATAGATACGCCGAACATTTCCACTTCTACGTTTTTACCGCTGAAAGTAAAGGCAACCAAACCGCTTTCATCTTCGTAAGTGCCGGAAAGAGTGCTTCCGCAAGAAGAAAGAACAAGTACGCTGCTGAGAATCATTACGCAAACGAGAACCGCTGATAAGATTTTTTTCATTTCAAAAAACTCCTTTGTTTATTTTACGAGATAACACTCTCTCGTTTAACATTATATTACTACTTTTTTTGTTTTTTGTCAATAAACAATCAATCTGTTTAATACATTTTAACTTTTTTTGGTATATATAAACAAAATGTAATTTTCTTTTTTGTAAAACTCTTGACAAAAAATATCTTACATAGTATAATGGTAACAAAATTGTATGCTTGTATACAATCCGGCAAAGAAAGGAAAAAAATATGCTTGCTAAAAACAAACACTCAAACCTATTAGAGCAGTCGCAGTACAAATATTCTCTTCAGGATGTCGACGAGCCTAATCTGTACCGGGAAATATACCCTTACGATGAAATTCCGAAGGTTGCCTTCAACCACCGCCGCGTTCCTCTTGACGTACCGGAAAACATCTGGATTACCGACACTACCTTCCGTGACGGTCAGCAGTCCAGAGCCCCCTATACTGCAAGTCAGATTGTGGATATGTATAAAATGCTTCACCGCCTTGGCGGCCCGAACGGTCTTATTCGCCAGAGCGAGTTCTTCGTATACACCAAAAAGGACAGAGAAGCTGTTCTTAAATGTATGGACCTCGGTTACGAATTTCCCGAGGTTACTACCTGGATAAGAGCGAAAAAAGAGGACTTTGCATTAGTTCACGACATAGGAATCAAGGAAACCGGTATTCTCGTTTCCTGCTCCGACTATCATATATTCAAAAAGCTCGGTCTTTCCCGTAAGGAAGCTATGGACCACTACCTCGGAGTAGTTAAGAGCGCTTTTAATGCGGGAATTCGTCCCCGTTGCCACCTTGAGGATATTACAAGAGCCGACTTCTACGGCTTTGTTGTTCCCTTTGTAAACGAGCTTAACGAACTTGCAAACGAAGCTAATATTCCCGTTAAAATAAGAATGTGCGATACTATGGGATATGGCGTTTCCTATCCCGGTGTTGCTCTTCCCCGAAGCGTACCCGGTATCGTTTACGGTCTTCACCACTATGCCGACGTATCCTCGGATATGCTTGAATGGCACGGACACAACGACTTCTATCACGGCGTAACCAACGCTGTAAACGCTTGGCTTTACGGCTGTTCCAGCGTTAACTGCTCGCTTCTCGGAATAGGCGAAAGAACCGGAAATATTCCTCTTGAAGCTATGGTTATGGAATACGCTGCTCTTCGCGGCTCTTTCGACGGTATGGATCCTACGGTTATTACCGAGATTGCCGAGTATTTCAAGAACGAAATAGGCTACGACATTCCTCCTATGACTCCTTTTGTAGGCTCTGCCTTTAACCTTACACGCGCGGGCGTTCACGCAGACGGTCTTATGAAGGATCAGGAGATATACAACATCTTCGATACCGAAAAAATCCTTAACCGCCCCGCAGAGGTTGCTATATCCAACACCTCCGGTACTGCAGGTATCGCATATTGGATCAATAAGCATTACAAGCTGGGTGAAAACGGTACTGTAACAAAGCAAGACCCATTGGTAATCAAAATCAAGGAAGAAATCGACCGTCTTTATGCCGACGGAAGAACCACGCTTATGGGAGACGATGAGCTTGAACAGATCATCAATTTCTACTATCCTCGTCTATCCGGCCCCGCCGTTGACTAATGCAAAAACCACGAAAAACGGAGATTTTGTAAATGATTATTGACAATTCAGCCAAATCTCTTGAGCAAAGCGTGTTTTTGAAGCTTGAAGAAGAGATTCTGAACGGCGAACTGAAAAAGGGTGAAATTCTGACCGAGCTTTCCCTTTCGGCAAGACTCGGAGTCAGCAGAACTCCCATAAGGGCAGCTCTGCACAGACTTGCCGAAGAAGGGCTTATAAAGCTGGAGGCTAACCGTGGAGTTACGGTCTTGGGAGTATCCGAGGGTGACCTTTTGGATATTTACACCATAAGAATGCGACTTGAAGGTCTGGCATCCTCTGAGGCTGCTAAAAACATTTCAAAGGAAGCTCTCTCGGAACTTCGTGAATCGGTTGAGCTTTCGGAGTTTTATATTAAAAGGAAGAATGCCGAAAAGCTCAAAGAGCTTGACACCCGTTTCCACGAAATTATATATATTGCATCCGCAAATATGCGACTTGAAAAAATACTTTCGGAGCTTCACCGAAATATAAGAGTCTACCGAAAGCTTTCCCTCTCGGTAAGCGAAAGACTTGAAAAATCGGTTGAAGAGCACAGAGAAATCCTTTCCTCTATTGAAAAGGGTAATGCCGAGGAAGCCGACAGACTTATGACGGAGCATATACGCTCGGCTCTCAACAGTGTTTTATCTGCGGTTGAAAAGAAACAAGACTAATATTAAGGAAGAAAAACTAAAATGGGATACTCAATAGTACAAAAGATTATAAAAGCTCATCTTCTCTCCGGAGAAATGAGCGCAGGTCAGGAGATTGCTTTAAGAATTGACCAGACTCTGACTCAGGACGCCACAGGTACAATGGCGTATCTTCAGCTTGAAGCTATGGAGATTGACAGAGTTAAAACCGAGCTTTCGGTAGCCTACATTGACCACAATACACTTCAGTCGGGCTTTGAGAATGCCGACGACCACAGATACATTCAGACGGTTGCAAAAAAGCACGGCTTACGCTTCTCCCGTCCCGGTAACGGCATCTGCCACCAGGTACATCTTGAGCGTTTCGGCAAACCCGGAAAAACCCTTATCGGCTCGGATAGCCACACTCCCACAGCCGGCGGTATCGGTATGCTCGGTATGGGCGCGGGCGGTCTTGACGTTGCGGTTGCTATGGGCGGCGGAGCATATTACATCACTATGCCCAAGGTTATCAAGGTAAATCTTGTAGGAGCTCTTTCCGACTACGTAGGAGCAAAGGACGTTATCCTTGAGGTTCTTCGTATTCTCGGCGTTAAGGGCGGTGTCGGAGCAGTTATCGAGTATGCGGGCGA
This sequence comes from Eubacteriales bacterium, assembly GCA_045636445.1. GTDB lineage: Bacteria > Bacillota > Clostridia > Oscillospirales > CAG-272 > UBA1740. Next base: position 91,270 of record JAZTXO010000152.1, read on the forward strand.
GGGCGTCAAGACTCTTTCCGTTCCTCAAAGAGCTACCATCACCAATATGGGCGCAGAGCTTGGCGCGACAAGCTCTATATTCCCCTCCGACGAGCTGACTCACGCTTTCCTTAAAGCTCAAGGAAGAGAAGAGGACTACACTCCCCTCTCCCCCGATGCTGACGCTGTATACGACGCTGAATACACCGTTGACCTTTCGGAGCTTCGCCCTCTTGCGGCTTGTCCTCACAGTCCCGACAACGTAAAGGCGGTTTCTTCTCTTGCGGGAATGAAAATCGACCAGGTATGTATCGGCTCTTGCACCAACTCTTCCCTCTCGGATATGCTTACCGTTGCGGCAATGCTTAAGGGAAAAACCGTTCATCCCGACGTATCTCTCTCTATCTCCCCCGGTTCAAAGCAGGTTTACACTATGCTTGCCGAGTGCGGAGCTCTTGCGGATTTGATTGCGGCAGGCGCAAGAATTCTTGAATGCGCTTGCGGCCCTTGCATCGGTATGGGCTTCTCTCCCAAGTCTGCGGGTATCTCTCTCCGTACCTTTAACCGTAACTTCCTTGCTCGCTCCGGCACTGCCGACGCAAGCGTTTATCTCGTTTCTCCCGAGGTTGCGGCAGCATCTGCCATAGCCGGCGTATTCACCGACCCCACAACTCTCGGCAAAGCTCCCAAAATCGCTATGCCCGAGCGTTTCACCATAAACGACAACCTTATCGAGCTTCCCGCATCGGCTGAAGATGCAGAGTCGGTGGTTGTTGAAAGAGGCCCTAACATCAAGCCTATTCCCAAGGGAGTTGCTCCTGCGGAAAATCTTGAATGTGAGCTTATTCTTAAGGTGGGCGACAACATCACCACCGACCACATTATGCCCGCAGGCGCAAAGATTCTTCCCTATCGTTCCAACGTGCCGAAGCTTTCGGAATTCTGCTTCACCGTATGTGATAAGGACTTCCCCGAAAGAGCAAAGGCAAAGGGCGGCGGAGTAATCCTTGGCGGACAGAATTACGGTCAAGGCTCTTCCCGTGAGCACGCAGCTCTTGTTCCTCTTTACCTTGGCGTAAAGGCAGTTATCGCCAAGAGCTTTGCAAGAATCCACATGGCGAACCTTGTAAACTTCGGCATAGCTCCTATAACTCTCAAAAACGAGGCTGATTACGACAAAATTGCCGAAGGTGACGAGATTGTAATCGAAGGATTTGCAGAAGCTATCGCTTCCAAGTCCGAGGCAACGCTTCTCAACAAGAAAAACAGTGAAAAAATTCCTCTTGTCCTTTCCTTCTCCGAAAGACAGCGTGAAATTCTCCTTGCAGGCGGCACACTGAATTACACTAAAATGAAATCCAAATAACCCATCAAAGCGGGCCGAAAGGTCCGCTTTGTCTATTGACTTTATATTACGCATATGTTAGAATAAAAATATATCTTTTTTTATTGGAGTTTTATGATGAAGCTTAATTTTAAAGTAGACGATTCCTTGAATATCGGCATTGACAGACTGTCGAGCGTTCTCGGCTTTGAGTGCGGCGAGGGCATCTCGGTTACCGCCGTAAACGGCGACAAAATCGGTGTAAGCCTGAAAAATAACAATGCGGTCATTTACTACCGCAATAAGGCACAGTTCTTCCGCGGACTGGGTGTTCTTCTTGAAAAGGCGAAAGTCTCTTCCGAGTTTGAAATTTTCGAGGACGGTTTCTTTGAAACCCTTTCCGCTATGATAGACTCCTCTCGTTGCGGTGTTCCTACCGTTAAGACCGTAAAAAGCCTTATCGACTACCTTGCGGTTATGGGCTACAATATGGTTATGCTCTATACCGAGGACGTTGTGGAGCTTGAAGGACGCCCCTACTTCGGCTATATGCGCGGCAGATACACGGTAGCCGACCTTAAGGAAATCGACGATTACGCATACGAATACGGCATTGAGGTAATTCCTTGCCTTGAGTGCTACGGTCATATGGAAAAATATCTTATCTGGAACGAGGCTTCTCCCATAAGAGATACCGCAGGCGTTCTTCTCGCCAGAGAGCCAAAAACCTTTGAATTCGTTGAAGAGCTTATCTCCACCGTTACAGGCGCTCTCCGTTCAAAGAGAATACATATCGGTATGGACGAAGCTTGGGATATGGGACGCGGAAAGTTCCTAGATAAACACGGCTACGTGCCTCCCTTTGACATTTTCAACGAGTTTATGGACGGCCTTATCGCTATCACTAACAAATACGGCCTTAAGCCTATGATGTGGAGCGATATGTATTTCCGTATCAGCAACAAAAACAACGACCTCTATTACGAAAAAAGCACCGTCATTCCCGACGACGTAAAGGCTAAAATTCCCGAAGAGGTAGAGCTTGTATTCTGGCATTACGGCGAAGAGCCTTGGTGCGACGATTATATGCTGAAAAAGCATAACGAGCTTGACCGAAAGGTTATTTTCGCAGGCGGAAACTGGGGTTGGATAGGTCACTTCCCCGAACACAACTATATGAGAGAAACCTCTCGCTTCTCTCTTAATGCCTGCCGTAATAACAACGTTAAGGAAGCAATGCTCACCATCTGGTGCAACGATAACGCAGAGTGCGATCCCTTTGCTAATCTTTACGGAATGTCCTATTTCGCAGAGCTTTGCTATAACCCCAACTTCACCGAAGAAGAGTTTAAATCAAGATTTGAAAGCTGTACGGGCGCTGATGCCGATCTCTTCTACAAGATGAGCTACTACCACAACGATTTCGAGAGAAATCCTAAGTTTGAAAGCTATAGCAGACGCTTCCTCGGCAAACCTCTCTTCTGGCAGGATATTATGGAAGGTCTTTACGACACCCACCTCTTTAGTAAGAAGATGTCCGACCACTACGAGGCTACCGCAAAGGTCTATGAAGGTAAGTCAAGCGACGAAAAATGGGGTTATCTTTACGACTACGCTTTCTGCGTTATGGATTACCTTGCTACAAAGACGTATATTGCCGAAAATCTCGTTCCCGCATACAAGTCGGGCAACAAGGAGCTTTTGAGAAATATTGCCGAAAAGCAGCTTCCTCTTCTTAAAGAAAAGACTGTCAGAGTTCATGCATCCCATAAAAACGCATGGCTCAAAAACAACAAAGTTATCGGTTGGGCAAATATGGACGTGCGTTACGGCGGTGTTGCCGCAAGATGCGACACTGCAAGTATGCTTATCCTCTCCTACCTTAACGGTGAAATCCAAAAGCTTGACGAGCTTGAAGAAACAAGACTTGAAAAGGGGCTTTCCGGCTTTGTTCACTACTCGGGAATCGTTACTCCCAACATAAAAATATAACAAAAAGTCAATAATAGTTTACAAAAAGGCGAATTTGACAATGGCAAACTTATTAAAGCATTACGCAAGCTTACATTCACATTCCACACATTCTGACGGAGTTTATACTCCCAAGGAGCTTGTAAAAGTCGCAAAAGACGAGGGATACGGAGCAATAGCTCTTACCGACCACGACACCGTAACCGGCAACGCCGAGGTAAAGGCAGAGTGCGAAAAGGCGGGAATTGAGAGCATCTTCGGCGTTGAGTTTTCTACTCAAACTCCCGTGCTTGACCGAGAGTTCCACATGACGGCTTATCACTTTGACCCGGAGTATCCCGAAATGAAGGAATATCTGTGGCAAATGAGCGAGAGAGAAACCGACCAGACTCGCAAACTTTTTGAACGCGGTGTTTCTATCGGCTACATTAAGGGCATAACCTGGGATGAGGTTGTGGAATACAACAAGGGAATCAGCTGGTTCTGTAACGACCACGTTTTCAGAGCTATGAAGGCAAAAGGACTTGTTTGCGACCTTGACTATCCCGAATTTTTCAACACCTGCTTTGGTGAGCACCGTCATACAATTCCTCCGAAATACAAATTTTTAGATGCGGAAAAGCTTATTCCCCTTGTTCATAAGGCGGGCGGAATAATCCTTATTGCCCATCCTCACACCCAGCTTGATTGCATGGAATATCTTGTGGGACTTGGCATTGACGGCACGGAAATCTGGAGCTCTAACCTTGACGGAGCAGAACGCAGAGAAGCTCTTAAGCTGGCAGATAAATTTGACCTCTACGTTGGCGGCGGCTCTGACCACGAGGGCATTCTCGGCGGCGAGTACATTCATTACGAGCATCCCGAAGAAACTCCTATTTGGTTCCCACCCTGCGCTCTCGGAACAACAAAGTATTTCTTTGAAGAAATCCGAGATATGAAGAAAAAGGCAGACCGTCACGAGGTTATGCAAAAAATGATTGATGACTCCACTATTTGGGAAAGGATACGATAAAATGAACGAATTTGATTCACCTAATTACGCTGAATTTTCATACGAAGTAAAAAGCGAGGGAAAAGTTAAAACGCTTCGCACTCTTGCGGTTATCGGATACGTGGCGTTTGTTGCTGCATTTTTCCTGGTTTGCTACTTATCCAGAGTTATTCCCCTATTTGCTTTAGCGCCTATCTTTACCTGGATTCTCATATTCTTCACCTGGAGTCTTGTAAAATTCGACTACTATTTTGAATTCAAGACCGGAATGTTAGAGCTTGGAAAAATTACCGGCGGTAAAAAGGGCAGAAAAAAACAGCCGAAGCTTACTGTTCACGTAAAAGAAGCCGAATTTATCGCTCCCTTTGAAGGCGAATACACCGAAAAAGTGAAGGAAGCAACAGAAATTTACGACCTCTCCTCTTCACAAAGCTCGGACAAGAGAATTATTCTTCTCTACACCGACAAAGGCGTAAAACGCGCCGTAATCTTCGAGGGTACGGCAAGAATTGCCAATCTTCTCGCATCATTCTGCCAAAATTCGGTTGACCTTAAAGGAAAACAATTCCACGGATAAATAAAAAGAACGGATTTAGCTCTCCGAAAAGGAGAATTTCGCTATTTCCGTTCTTTTTTATATGTTAAATTCCCGCTTTTTTGCGGTTTTCTTCAAGAATTGCGATATACTTTTCGTATTCTGCTCTTCCGAAGATTGGAGGACGGTCTTTAAGTCCAAGCACGTCCATAGAGAAGTTTATGAGCTGTGGGCCGGAAATTATAGTTGCGTTTACGTCGCTTTCAGGCATATTGGGAAGCGTTACCGGCATACTCTGGGAAAGCTCGGAGGAACGGTTTTTAAGATAAGAGAATCCTCCGTCGGGCTTTCTGAACGCCTTAATTTTATTTATTGTCTTGCGAACAACCTGAACCGCATCCTTGTAAAGAATACTTCTTATCTCGCCAACCTTTTTTTCGGCTTCCTCTTTTGAATGAGTAGCATAAATGTTGCTCATAAGGGAAGAAAGAGTGTACCAGGAGTTGTAAACGTCGCAAACTATTCCAACAGGATCGTCGGAATAAATTCCGTCAAGAGCAACCTGAATACTTTTGTTAAGATTGGGAATCGGTCTTTTTGCCATATTATAGAGGAATGAGATTTTGAAAAGACCGTTTTGTCCGTGGTAAGGAATAAATTCCTCAGTACCCGGCTGTCTGAAATCCCAGTGTCCGTACTCGGTGTTCTGGTGGGAGTCGAGGAAGTCAAAGAGCACCTCGAAAATTTCTCCGTTAAGCTCTTCGTTTCTCATTTTTATCTGATTTGCCTGAGCCGCAAGAGCGTTTCCGTGGCCGTAAGAGTGCTTTGCAAAGTCCATAGCCTCAAGATATTCACGGAATACCTTTCCGTCTTGAAGATGCGGAGCGTAAGTCGCTTTCGGAGCGTCAGCCTTTTTCTCTGCGTCGGGATTTTGAGCTGTCTCCATAGGTCGCTCGCCCTTTACTCCGTCGGGACAGTCATAGGTGGGAAGTACGCCATAATTACGGAGAATACTGTTTGCCCACATTAAATCCCTGCCTCTTCTGTGAGGCTTTTTGTCGGTGTCCTCCACCGTCCACTGGGGATGATAGAAATATCCGTTGGGGCGCTGCATATCCTTTGTAAACTTTACTATCTTCTCACCCATCCAATCGGGAAGCGCCTTTGCATATTGTCTGCCAAAATCGTCGGCAAGTCCTAGGTCGCGGAACATTTCCAGCGCCTGATGGGTACTTTCAAGGTCGGGAAGAAATCCCTCGTTATCCCTTGCTCCGTTAGAATAATAGTATCCGCCAATCTTGGGGTCGAAAAGGTTTGCTACCCAATCAATAAGCGAATCGTCAAATACAGCATAAAATTCCTTATATGCTTCAGCGAGTTTTTGTCCGTCCTCGCCGCCAATCTGGTCGGCAAATTTTTGCCACTGTTCTTCTCTGGTCATTTTTTAGCCCTCCATAGGCTGTTTTTTGCAAAAATGTAAATAATAGTTTGTTTTTGTTATGCTACGCTCCATAAGGAGCGTAGCAATTTTTTATCAGTCTGCTTTTTTGAGAACTGTGTTATCAAGATACATAGTTCCCGTACCGCCGGTAGTGGGCTGAACCAAAACTTGATAGATCGAGCCGATATCCTTGGTGTTAACAGTGTGAGCGGTGAACGCCTCAACATCGTTTATATAAAGAGTAAACTTCGCTCCGGTGTCGGGATCGGTGGACTTGTCACCCGCCTTTGCCACAACACGAACGTTGAACCATCCGTCCTCGGGCACAGCTCCGCAATCCACCTTGGTTGTGCCGGTAAGACCGCCCCAAAGGTGTCCGCCGCTTACGTTAAGGTCCATAAGGAACAGGTGAGTTCCGCCGGACTGGTTAGCGAAGTAGAAGGTAACTGTGCTTTGCCAACCGCCGCTACCAAGTGAGCCCGTAAGCTTCATATCCGTTTCAAATTCGAAACTAGAGTAGGTTTTACCGTCACCGAAGTAGACGTTCACACCGTTTGAATAACTATTCACAGTCTTGTTAAGTACGAATACCTTGGTGAGTTTGCCATCACGCTCTACGTATTCAATAGTGCTGTTCTGAATGGTGTTATTGCCTGCCGCAACTCTGTTCGGATAGTTACCGATACTGCTGTACTCGTAGGTAATAACCTCGTCGGTATCATCCTTTGTGCTTCCCTCAACGCTGGGAGCAGTATAAGTAATTGTAAGTCCGTCAAGGTACATATCGTCAACCGAGATATTCTGGGCGCTAACGGTTGCGGCTGCAACCTCGCCGTACTCCGCAGAGTTGAATACGTTGGTAACAAGAATTATTTCGTCGTTGAGATAAGCCTCAAGAGCTTTTTCGTTTCCGTACAAATTAAAGACGAGATTTCCGCTGCCTCTGAATTTGCAAGAGCCTATATAATCACCAACGGCTGCATCGTTCATCATCTCGTAGAAGAAGGCCGTTTCGTCCTTAATAGTGATTACAAGTCCGATTATAGTTTTTCCTTCAGCGTCAATATATTTGACGCAAATCGTATCCTCCGGAGTTGTGTTTCTAAGCTCAATATAGAGAGAAAGCTGATGAGCCGAAACGTAAGCTGCGCGGTTATTTACGGGAATTGTAACGTATTTATTTCCTGAAAGGCTAAGCTTACCGTTAGCGAGTATTCCGTTTGTCTTGATGCCTTCAATTTCCGAAAGGCTTTCCTCGCTGAAATCGTAAAGATTTCTGTCGATCTTAGGCTTTACTTCGTCGGCAAAGCTTGTCACTCTTCTCTCGCAGTAGATGTTGTCAATAGTTCCCTCCATCTTTCCGGAGTAGGTTATCATAGCGCTTCCCATTTCGTAAAGGAAGCATTTTGCCGCAACACCCTGCTCGGTTGATGCAATCATCTCACCGTCAAGGTAAATAAGCGTTGTCGCCTGATCAACGAAGAAGGCGAATTCAATATGATGTAAGCTTCCGTCAACGGGAATAGCCGCAGAGCTTATGATGGTAGTTCCCTTGTAAATCGGAGCAAGAACAAGTCCCGCGTCGGTCTTAACCGCTCTCATAGTATACGAAACGATCGTTGATCCCTTATCCGGATCCTTTAAGGCAATAGTAAATACGTTGCCCTCCGTTACCGAGTCGACCTTAATGTCAAAGCCTAGCGCAAACACGTTGGAGTGAGTTTTTCTGTTAAGCGCAGGTACTGTAACCTTCGATTCGTCGCCAACGCTATTAAAGTTCAATACGCCGTCAGCGAAGTCAAGCTTTGCAGTAGAGCCGCTAACCGTAAAGTTCTCAGGAGCGCCTTCCTCAAGATCGTAGATTTCACGCTCTGCGTCAGCATCCTCGTTGATAATAAGTCCCTTTGTATTCTTTTCGTTCTTGTATTCTATCGTCTTGTATCCAAGATATACGTCGTCGAAATACATATTACAAGCCATATAGCTCATGGGGAAGAAGAGCGCCTGCTTTGCCTCGTCTGTGGGAGTGCCTGTGCCCTCGGTAAACTTGCCCATTGTATTGTCCATATAGTTTGAACTAACTGCAACTAGCTCATCGTTGGTATAAATCTTAATTCTTACGGTGTCGTGAGGAGTAAGACCGTTTTCAACGTCCTCGTAGCCGAAGTAGTATTCAACTCGGAGCTTAAACCACTCGTCAAGCCTGAATTTGCCGAGAAGTCTGTCAAAGGAGTTCTGGAAGGTGTCGGAAGAAGCTTCCCAAACCTCAACGTAATCACCGGCTATGGTGAAGTTTATAAAGTAAGGCGAATCCTTACCCATATATCCGATATACATCTGAATAAGGTAGCCCTGGCTCGTGCCTTCCTTTGCAAACATAAGCTTTGCATCGTACACAAGACAGTTGTTGTTTGCCTTAACGGTGTTGTTAGGAATTGTAACAGCATCCCAGGTGCCGGACTTTTCAAGAGACTGGAAGTGAAGCACCTTGTTAGAGGGATTGTGAGGATCGGCAACGACAACAGCCGAGCCGCCGCTTGCCGTAGCAACCGCAACACCCTTAGGCTCAACGTCAATATCGTCCTCTTCAAAGTTGAAGATAACGTCGGGCGGCAGAGCATCCTTTACGGAGAAGGTGTTTTCGTTGATTATATCCACAAACATTGCAAGCTCTCTCAGTCCGAAAATTGACGGAAGGCTTACGTTAAGAGCCATGCTCATATGGTCAAGCATACCGCCGGAGCAGATAAGAGAAGCGTTAATGTCACCCTCGTTCTTTCTGAGAGCCACTACCATTCCCTGAGAGGTCTCGGAGCAATGATCGGGGAAATAGGAGAATGAGCCGTCGATCTTTTTGAATCTCGCGGTATTTTCTGCGGTTTTTCTTACCGCCATGGGAGCTATTTCTATTACTTTTTCAAGAATTTCATCTGCAATCGCGCCCCTGTTGGGATCGGGGTGATATGCTCTGATATTGCCGATAAGTCCCTTAATATCGTACCAGGTGTTATAGTCACCGCAAACGTGTCCGGGAAGCTCATCGGAGGAAAGAACGGCAAGCGCACTCTGCGCCGCCTGCTCTGCGTAGGGGAAAGCCACTTTAAACGCAGAATAAACCATTATAGCCTTGAAAACGGTGTTAAGTCCGTCGTAGTCTACCTCCGGACGCCAAAGACCGTTGTCCGAGCGGTGCTTCTGCTCAAACCACTCGAAGAGTACCGGCTTCAATGCTCCGTTAAGTCTCTTGTTCGCGGTGGTAAGCTGGTCAACCTGGGCTGCAAGCTCGTTTGCCGCAGTGTAGCCCTGACCGTAAACGTCCATTTTGAACTTGGAAAGATAGTTTTCAAAAGCTTCAACAGACAAAAGGTGATCGGGAAGCGCCGATGCCGTCTGAACAAGCGCAGAAACGCTCTCTGCTGAAGAGCCGCTCATTTTTCCGGTAAGAAGCGAGCTTGCAGGCTTCGGTCTGCCGCCCGATCCCACCATACTTCCGGTGGGAGTGGTGTAATAGGGGTTAGCCGAGAGCTTACTCAAGATAGAAGTAGACCACATAAGGTCTCTCGATACTCTCGCCCAGTTCTCGCGGCTCTGCTCTATTGTCCACTGGGGATGATAGAAATAGCCGTCCTCGTGCTGAAGTCCCTTTGTAAAAGCTATAATATCGCTTCTGAGCTGACCTTTAAGGAATGCTCCGAAGTTGCCGCCTGCTCTTTTTAACATTCCCGTCATTTCAAGGAATGTAAGAGCCTGATAGGTGGACTCTACGTCGGGAAGGAATCCTACCGTGTTTCTTGCGGAATTGGAATAGTAGAATCCGCCGTTTTTGCAAAGGTCGTTGCCGTTTTTGTCAACAGGGTGTAAGCAAACCTGAATGCCGTTCACGTAATTGTCGCAAACGCATTCTCTCGGCTCGTAAAGGTTAGCAAGCCAGGATACGATGCCGTCGCTGTAAAGCATCTTATAGAAATCCTTGAATGCGTCGGTAAGCTCTTTTCCTACCTGCTTCTCGAGAGCTGCCCACTCGTCGTCGCGGTAAGCCTGATCCTCTTCGGCATATATTTCGTACATATCGTAAAGCTTTGAGGAAACAACGCCCCTAGGCTTTACAAGGCTTTTATAACCCGCCCAATCGGCAAGAGTTGCGGCAATCTCGGTAAGATGCTGCGAGCCGATTTCCTCGGTGTAAGCAAGAGCAAGAGACGATCCGTCGGAATAAAGAACGTAACCGCCGATTGCGGGATCTTTATCCTCTAAAAGAGTTTCGAGCTGGGAATAAGCCATGTGGGAAATCACGCGGTTAGATTCACCGATGATTACTTCATGCTCTGCAGGATCTTCTTCGTCCGAATAAAGAACCTTTACTCGCTCTCCAAGATTGTCCTTCATCGCCCAAACGAAATTAACGTAGACGGAAGAATCGAGACTTGCATCGGCAAGGATTATGTTAAGGCTGCTTTCGGAATTGAATATCATTCCCTCGGTATCGGAGGGAACGTCCTCTCCCTTTAGCTCGTTCGAGGGAGTGTCGGTATTGGAATTATCACCGGAATTGTTGTTTCCTGTGGAATTGTTGTTTGTTCCGCTGCCATTGCCCTTATTCCCGGTAGTGCAGGATGCGAAAATCGAAACCAGCATAGCCGAAAGAATGAGCAAGGCTGTTAACTTTTTATAAATCTTTGCCATAATACCTCCTTAGGTAAAAGGGATTTGCACGCTCGGGCGAATTTTCGCCCCGTTTTTCGGCTTAAATTAGCCTATTGTCCACAACTGCTAACACCCCGAAGGATGTTAGCAGTGTTTTTTGTGTTTTATAGTAGTATTTAGATTAAATTATATTATAATCAATCTTCTACTGTATAGAACTTGTCGTTTCTGAAGGCAATGCTGGATTCACCTGCGTCATCGCTTGGCTCGAACTGAACGTTACCGAGCTTGTTGGTGCTGTTAAGCGCTCCTTGGTAAACGATCTGGTCGTTAATGTAAATGGTAAGAACGCCGGGAGTGGTAACACCGTCAGCGCTAAGGGCAGAAACTACGTCGATCTTAAGGGTGAACCAACCGTCGTCTGCGATAGGAGTATCGAGAGTTGTGGTTGTGGTCGTAATGCCGGTTCCCTTGATATAGAAGGAGTTCTTCTGGATCGTTATCTGGGGGTTAATAAGGTTAGAGCTGCCGGCAAGAGTCTGAAGATTTAAAAGGAAGTAGTTACGCCAGCCGGAGTTATAAAGTGCACCCGTAAGCTTCATTTCGGTTTCAAATACGGCGTGCTGAAGTCTAGTACCGTCGTAGGTAAAGTAAACCGAACCGTAATTGGTGTTTTCAGCCGCCTTGGAAACAACGACGTACTTACCGTTTTCGTCATACTCAAAGGTTGCGGTGGTGTTTGCACTGCTGTTACCAACGGTCATTATGCTGGAGGTTGCGCCAACCGAAACCGCATCAAAGGTAGCCACGCCTGCATTGGTCGTTGCGCTAACGCCGCTGAAGGAAGAGTTTTGAGTGGAGGTAAGGTCGCTCTTTGTCACGTACTCGCCGTTTACGTAGTAGAATACCACGCCCATAAGATTTTTGGTGGAAAGAACGGTGTATTCAACGCGAAGAGTTGCGCCGTTTGCCATCTCGAAGGAGGATACTCCGTCAGAAACGGTAACCTTGCCCGCACCCTCGGTGAGAGTAACGCTAAGAACGTCGGGGTTGAATTGAAGAGTCGCAGATGCACCCTCAGAGAGGATAACGTCGCCCTCAATGAAGAACTCCGAGCCGCCGTTAACGGTAACCGAATCGGGGTTGGGGATAGTTGCGGAATTTCCTGCGGGAATGGTTGCGGATACAACGTCGATGTCACCGTAAACCGCCTTAACGGTTGCGTAACCGATCTTATTAACGCTTACGGTAAGCTTGTTAAAGTCTGCATCTGCGATTATCTCGCCATTTTCATTTTCGAAATGATCGAAGAGCTTGCCGCCCGAGCTTTTGGGAGCTACAATCTGGTAGTCGGTAGGCTCTCTGAAGTTCTTAAGAGTAACGCTGCCGTCACCGTTCACGATTCTAAGACCGTAATATGCGTCGGAATAGCCGTATGCAGGCTCCTTGCCCTCGGTAATCTTCTCCGCGTTCTGTACCGAGCCGGAGAAATCAAGGGTTGCAAGGTAAAGAAGATACTGCTCGTCGGTGTAATTTCCGCTGCCGAGACGGGTCATAAGGTAATCGTAAACCGAGAAGCCAACTCTTGCGCCGCCGGCAACGATGTTACCCTGCGCGTCGGTGATAACGGGGAATGCGTAAACCTTTTTGTTAATTTCGGCAGGCTCAAAGCCGTCGGAATAAACTGCCTTATACGCCTTGCCGCCAACGGTAACGGTGCCAAAGGACGAGGAAACGAAATCAAAGTCCGCAGGGTTAAGAGTGCCTGTGGGAGCTGCGCAATTCTCGTCGTAGGAGAAGGCGATCTGCACCTTCTGTCCCGCTGCGAGAGAGGAATTATCAACTGTGTAAAGGATTCTCGTTGCGCCGTCGTAAGAAACGTTTGCAGCAACGATTTCAACCGTGGGTGCGTCTGCCGCAGATGCGGTAAGTCCTACCACTGCTCCGATAAGGAGAAGGCAGGATACTACAATAGCTAAAATCTTTTTAGTTTTCATCATTTTGCCCTTTCTTTATCGTTATTAATTTTCTTTAACCAAATCGGTATCAACGAGACCGATGGAATAGAAGTCGTAATTATAGGTTGCGTTTGCCTGAGTTGCGATCTGCATATAAGCAGGATGCCAGGTTCCTTCCTTCAAGGTACCGCTATAAGCGCCCTGAGGAGCTTCAAGCTCGATCTTCTCACCGTCGAGATAGAAGTTTACAACGCCGGCTTCGTCTATTTCAGCACCAAAGGTAACTACCGATGCGCCATTCATGGGAATAAGCATTCTCTTCGTCTGTCCCTGAGGATAGTAGTGGAAGCAGATGCATCTCTGGTTGTTGGAATCGGTGGTAACGCTGAGTGCAACGTAGATCTTCGCGTATCCGCCGCCGTCGCGGTGGAAGTTCATATAGAAGAGGGTTGCCGCATTGTTGTTGGAATTGTTAAAGTCAATATCCATCTCAACGCGCTCGTACTTATACTGAAGATCGGTGCTCTCGTAGTTGAATATAGTCTGATAGGTTTCGGCTGTGTGCTTTATTTCTCTTGCATAGTTAATGTACTTTGTTCCGTCGTAATTTTCCGCAAAGTTAAGAACGTCGTGCTCTTTGGTAATGGGAAGCTTTTCAAGAGTGAGGTCGGAATTATCGAAATTAACTCTCGAAGAGAAGCCGAAGCTTCCGAACATGGGAGCGTAAATAACCGCAACGCCGTTAGTTTTGTTGGCGTCGGTAAGCTTTGAGGTTATAGCCTCAAAGTTATACTTTCCGGTATCAAAGGAATTGAGATCAGCAAATCCGCCGTAAGCCGAGGAAGCCTTGTCGGTGTAAACCGCATTGTAATAGTTAAGACCTGCCTTAACGTCAACGTTTACGAGACGCTCACCGGTAACGAAGTTGCCAAATGCATCTTCCCAATGAGAGAAGTATTCGCTCTTTGCGTTCTGAACGCCTGCGCGAAGAAGAGCCGTACCGTCCTCAACGAACTGAAGGGGAGTTATTGCGTTGCCAACGTAGCCGTTCTTTGCAACAACAACGTTCTTGTTAGCAACCTTGTCGCCAAGAACCTGCTCTGCGGAAGTGCCGTAAACAACGAGATCGCGGTAAAGGTCTACCTGGTAACCCATGAGGCCTTCGTCGCCAAGTCTTTCTTCAACGTAGCCGAAAGCCGAACGCTTTACAAGCTCGCCTGCGATAGCGATATTACCCTCGGCGTCCTTGGTAACGGGAGCTATTGTATACTCCTCGCTGAGAGCTGCTGCGGGAATACCCTGGGTTGCATAGAATTCAACGCCGTATGCGTCGGTTTCTACATCAAAATTAAAGAAGGTCGCATTTGCAAGAGTGAGCTCACCCTCTACTGCGTAATCCCAAACGGCAATACCCTTCTCAAATCCTTCGGGAGCTTCTCCCTCAAGAGTCACAATAATGTGAGTATTTTTGTTGTATTCAAGGTTGGTCTTTCCAACCGCAAGTCCTGTCTGTTCTTCGGTTGCTGCGGAGCAGATACCTACAAGACAAACAAGAGAAACAAGAAGCATAAAAGCAACTGCTATTTTTGTGCTTCTCTTAAAACCAAAGTTTTTCATAGTTCTTTTTCCTTTCTGTAACTACTTAAGTTAGATTAATTCCAGCCGTTAAAGAGTGGTACCCAAGAATTTTCATTCTGATCGACCTGGTCGGTGCTGTTTTCCCAGCCGCCGGAGGTTGTTATAACGTCCGTATCCTCAATGCCGACGATCTCCACAAGAGCTAACTCGTAGTTAAGCTTTCTCCTTTCTGACATAACCGAATATCTCCTTTCTGTTAATTGAGAATTATGTAGTATTTAATTGCCATTGTCAAAATTTTGTCATTTTCATTTTTGCTCTTTTCGGTTGCTCTTAACTGCTTTTTCCCGAATTTTTATAAACATATTGACAAATCCGCAACTTCATTATATAATTGATTGTGCATTTTGTCAATAAACAATTTTGCAATGTTTTGTACTTTTCAACTTTTTTGGAGGAATATATGCTCTCTTTGAACTTTTTCGCTTTTTCGGACAACACAAACCTACATTATAATAGATGCAGCAGAAAAAGCGACGCTCACCCCTTTGTAATAAACTGTGCAGGAGTAACAGCAACCTCCGATGCATATAAGACCCTCAATCAATCGGGTAGACTGGATTGGTATTTGCTTTACGTGATATCCGGCACTCTTCACGTCGGAGAGCCTTCCGAGGCCAGGGACTGCACCTCCGGAAACTTTATTATATTCCCTCCGAACACCCCTTATCATTACAAGCACGATCAAGGCGAGGATATAGAGTGCTTCTGGATTCATTTCTCCGGCTCTGACGTTGAAAGAGCGATTGAACAGTACGGATTTAAAATTTTCCCCGAAATAAACGCGATTTCTCACGATATGGTTATCAACGCAAGATATTCCAATATATTCAATTCCTTCGTTCAAAGTGACCGCTTCCGTGACAGAGAGCTTTCAATTCTCTTCGACAGACTTCTTCTCTCTCTTGCCAAAAGAATAGACAACGAGCACAGCACAAAGGGGGCTCTTAATAAGTCTATAACATTTATAAATGAAAATTATACTACCAATATCTACATACCGGACCTTGCAAAGCTTGAAAATTTAAGTCTTTCACGCTATAACACCGTTTTCAGGCAGGTTACGGGCATTTCTCCCAGCGATTATATCAAGCAGTTGAGGCTTAATGCCGCTTGCGAGCTTCTTCTCTCCACCGACCTGCCAATAAACACCGTTGGAGAGTCGGTTGGCTATCCGAATCAGTGCTTTTTCAGCAAAATGTTCAAGAAAAACATTGGCGTAACTCCCACAGAATACAGACAAAACAGATAAGGAAAACAAATGAAGGCAATAGAACTGATTGAAGAAATACAAAGCAATGCCGCAGCTCCCGAAATAACCTGCGACACAGTAAAAGCAGGTGACGAAAACAAGGAAATAGGCAAAGTCGCAATAACTATGTTCCCCACCGTAAAGGTAATCAAAGAAGCTGCGGCTTGGGGCGCGGATATGCTTGTAGTACACGAGCCGACATACTATCACCACCTTGAAGCAGGGCCGGAAACGGCGCTCGTTAAGGCAAAACGAGAGCTTATCGAAAAAAGCGGTCTCGTTATATACCGCCACCACGACCGTATGCACGCAGAAACTCCCGACGGAATTGCCGAGGGCGAACTTCATTACCTTGGACTTCGGGGAAAGGTCGAAAAAACACCCCACTTTGCTTCCTACGTTTTGACCCTTGACGAGGAGTTGAGTCCTCTCGAAATTGCGAGACTTTTTGAAGAAAAGTTGGGTGTAAAAAAGGTAAGAATCGCAGGCAACGTTACCGAAAAAATTAAAAATATCGCGCTCTGCTTCGGCTCACCCGGAGGAATTTTCGAGCTTATTTCCGACGAGAAGGTTGACGCTATGCTGATTGGCGAGGTGTGCGAGTGGCAGATATGCGAATACGCAAGAGATTCAACCGAGCTTGGACAGCCAAAATCGGTTATTGCTATCGGTCATATCGGCTCGGAGAGAGACGGAATGCGTCTTATGTGCAAAAAGCTTGAAGCCGCCCACCCAAATCTTGAAATTAATTACTTCGAATGCGGTGAGGTTTACAGCTACACAGATGAGTATAAATGACCGAATTTTAGTCGTTTTTGACAACTATTATTTACATATTCAATCATTTTGGTTAAAAATATTGGAGACGGAAATTTGTTTTCCGTCTCCTTTTTTGTTATATATACAGGATAGCTGCGGTTATTCTTTTTGCTGATTCGGCAATAGAAAAAATCTTTGCAAACTCCCTAACCGAGTGAATATCTCCGCCTTTTATGCCGATAGAATCAACGCAGGGTATGCCGGCTTCCGTTACGTAGGCAGCATCCGAACCGCCAACCGCAAAACGAGGAGTAAGAACCGGGAGGGAGCATTTTTCAAAGGCAAGATTAAGCATTTCAAGCAACCTATCGTTTCTCTCGCTTGCAGACATAGCAGGGCGGAAGCTAAGCTCTTCCAACTCGGTTTTGCAACCGTCAACATAGCATATTGAAGCTAACTCCGCTACTTTGTTTTTTGCTTTTTCAAGCTCTTCTTTTGATGCAAAGCGTATATCCGCGGTGAAGATGCACAGCTCGGGAACTGTATTGGGGGCGTCGCCGCCGCTGACAATTACACAGTTGCAGGTAAGTCCTTTATCATCCTTCATTTTTTCAAGCTCAATGATTTTATGCGCCGCCTCGGCAACCGCACTTGCCCCATAAGCGCATCTTGCAGAATGAAGTGCTTTTCCACGGATTGTAAATTTGTATCTTATAATTCCTTTTCGGGTTGTAACTGCGGTATCCCCCGCTTGTCCTTCAAGATTCAAGAAGGCAGCAGCTCCCTTTGCGGAATCAAGCATCTCCGAAATAGTCTTTTTGTTGCTGGTAATACTGCTGTTTTCCTCGTCGCTTTGCAAAAAGAGCTTTACAGGACGCGTAGCAAAACCGCCTTCGGACAAAGCCTTCATTGCAAGAAATGCCGCAGCAATACCGCCTTTACAATCCACAGCTCCCGGGCCGTACATATTTTCACCGTCACGTCTTACGCAAGGCAGACCGAAGCTGCCGAGGGGATGAACGGTGTCCATATGCGCAGAAAGGACGATAGGCTCGCCTTCAGCGTCGGGATTCATTGTTATAAGAGCTGCATTTCCCGAAATACTGTGAGGAAAAACCTCGGTTTTGTATCCCTCTCCCACAGCATGGTTAAGGCAGTATTCAAGAACACGGTCCACGCCCTCTTTATAGTTTGTTGGACTTTCTATATTGCAGATGTCTTCTAGGAAATCAACAAATTTTCCCTGCAGCTTGTTTATTTCATAAAAGTATGCGTTATGCATTTCTTCCTCCGAGATTTTGGCTTTTGTCCTTTTATTATATCACGTCTGCGTTTTTATTTCAACAGCCCTTTTAAAAATAAGAGGCTACGCTTTTGGCGTAGCCTCTTTCTCCCTTTCGGGATGGAACTTTAAATTATTTCTTGAATACAGCGAGAGCCTTTTCAAGAACCTTTGCAAGATCCTTGAAGGACTTCTTCTTGTAACCGAACCAGAATGCGGAGAAGCCTGCTGCTGCAAGAGCAAGAACCGAAGGAATAGTAATAGCAACTATAACTCCTGCCGATGCTCCGCCATTTTCAGCCTTTTCAGCAACAAGAACGGAAATGTACTCGTATTCGGAGTATCCGCACTTGGTGCAGGAACGAACCTTTCTACCCATTACGTTGTAGGTAGGCTCACGGTCGGTCTTCCAGCTGCCGAAGGTGTGAGCAACTGCAATTCTAGTTCCGCCACATACGTTACATACCGCATCACAGTCTGCATCGTAAACGTGGTCAGCTGCATCGTCTCTTACGTAGCCGCAGATGTTACAAGTATCATCGCAAGGGTTAGCGTAGGTATGACCTGCATATCTTACGTCGCCGCAAGTGTTACAAGTATCGTCACATCTGTTGTCATACACGTGCTCGTGTTCAGCAAAGCTTACGTTAAGAGCAGCGAGAATTCTACTTGCAATATCAGCATTTCCAGCCTGAGAAGGAAGAAGAAGGTCGGGAGCGTAAAGCACGTCAAGGTAATCCATAACGGTTACGTCGCCGTCGAGAACTGTATCGATTTCCTTTTCAACACCCTCGGTGGATACGAAGATAGTATTTTCATCGAAGAGCGCGGAAACAAATGCGCTTGCATTAAGAGCATCAACAACAAATCCAACGTACTCGCCAAGTTCAAAGGTGAACTTCTGCTCAAGACCGAACTCTTCGCTGTCAAAGATAAGTCCCTCGAAGTCGTTGAATGCGCCAACGATTACGATAAGCGCCTCGGGTGAGGTAGCGCGAAGCTCTTCGATAACGTTGCGAATGGTTACCATACGGGAAATGTATGCGTATACGTAGATCTCAACAATTTCAGATGCAAGAGAAACAAGCTTCTCGGTCTTGATAGACTGGATCTCATCGCCAAGAGCCTTAACAAGCTCCTCGGAAATTACATCCTCAATGTTATCAATTGCGGTTGTGATGGTTTCAGCAGCCTTTTCGCCGAACAACGCTGCCCAGTTGATGTCTGCGTTGATTTCCTGGCTTTCAAGGTTTGCTGCGTTTCCAAGTATGGAAATAATAGCGTTGAATACGGAAATATTGTTGTAACCGAAGGTAATAAGGTCGGAGGATGCGATTATGTCGCGATTTTCCTCGATGAATGCAAGTGCCTCTTCCTCGGTGAAGCCGAATGCTCCGCGAGTAAGATCGGTGTAGTGATTTTCGTTCATTGTGAGAAGCTCTGCAAGTACGTCAACGTAGGAAAGCGCTCCGTCTGCTGCAAAAGCATCGCCAATAGCAACGTAATGGCTGTTTCCACGGTCGAAGGTGTAATCGCCGTGAAGAGCGTGGTAGTAAAGGCTTTCGATATGCTCTGTGAATGCTATAACTGCCTCATGAGCCTTTTCTACTGCGTTTCCAAGCTTTTCTGCTGCTTCGCCAAGCTTTTCGGTAATGTATGCCGCATTGTATGCAAGGTCTGCCGCAAAGCCGCTGAGCTTTTCAGCTATCTCATAAATAGTAGCATCTGCAAAAATCTTAAGAGCGTTTGCAAGATCGTAAAGATTCTCTGCAAGATTATCGAAAGCGTTAGCAAGGGATTCAGCAATATCTACCATAGAGTTTGCAATCTCTGCAAGCTTGTTAAGAAGGCTTTCAGCGCCTTCAATCATATCTGCAAGCTCACCAAGAGCCTTATAAACTCTTTCGAAAGCATCGAGAATGGCATCGTTTGCGCCGGACATTATAGCGTTTGCAAGATCCTCGATTGCACTAGCGATTTCCTTGATTCTGTTTGCAATCTCCTCTGCTTCTTCAAGAAGCTTTTCTGCCTCGAGCTGAAGCTTTGCGATAAGAGATTCAACTCTGTTGATTTCGTTGTTGACTTCGTCAAGCTGTCTGTAAAGAGCATCCTGCGCCTCATCAACTGCGTCCTTAAGAGCTGCTTCGATATTTACAAGCTGACCTTCAAGTGTTGCAAGGTAGCCTTCAAGTGTTACGATCTGATTCTGAACGGTAGCAATTACAAGCGCAACCTCAATCTGCGCTTTTGCTTCAAGGTCGAGAGCGTCAGCATAAAG
Organism: Eubacteriales bacterium; assembly: GCA_045636445.1. Classification (GTDB taxonomy): domain Bacteria; phylum Bacillota; class Clostridia; order Oscillospirales; family CAG-272; genus UBA1740. The sequence goes on from JAZTXO010000152.1 coordinate 111,325, forward strand.
TCTGATAGTTTCCCAAGCCTCGTTGCCAAGCTTGTCAACAAGAACCTTAAGAGATTCGAGAACCTCTTCGCCCTGGTTGATAAGAACTGCAAGAGTATCAACACCGTATTCTACTGCGATATATCCGAATACAGTTACGAATTCTGCGCCGTACTCCTCGAAGAAGTCAACAACGTAAGCTCCGTAAGTTGTTGTGAACTCGATAAATGCCTTGATTGCTGCGGGAGTTCCAAGAAGTGCTTCCCAAGCAGCCTCGCCGATAATGGGAGCGTACTCCTTAAGTGCCTCTGCGAAGTACTCAAGTCCGTTTTCCTCAATGTCTGAAACAAGTATATCAAGTTCGGGCTTAACATCATTTTCCCAAAGGTCGTAAGCTGCATCAAGTGCATTGTTGCCTACGAGATTAAGGATTGCCTGTGCATTGTTAAGGTGAGCGTAAACGTCTTCCTTAAGGTCTCTGAGCCACAAGAGAAGATCTCTTTTGGACTCGAAGGTAGGATTATTAGCAGTTTCTGCTACGTTAATAATTGTTGCAACAGCCGCATCAAGCTCTGCGATTACCGCTTCCTTGAGAGCTGCATCTATGTTGGAGTTAGCAACCTCTGCCTTTGCGGCTTCGATTGCATCTGCTACATCGTAAAGAGAATCGATTGCTATATCAACGTATCCCTGCTCGTAAGCATAAACAACTGCAAGGCCAAGAGCTACAAGGTAGTAGTCCTCAACGTACTGTACAAGCTGCTCGTCGGTGATGTAGCCCTCGTTCTTAAGCGCTGTGTAAAGGTTAAGAACGATAAGGATCTTATCCTGAGTGGTAATACCCTCGCGACCGAATACGATGTTTGCAACGTCCTTTGCAACGTCCATTGCAGTTGCGACGTCTACGTCACCGGAAAGAAGAGGACGAAGCTTTGCAGTGATCTGGAGCACCTGGGTGCGAGTGATAAGACTTCTAACGTAAAGTCTGTCGATTACGTTCTGAATTCCCTGGGGAATTACAGATGTGCCGTTGCCGCCTGCGTTGCCGCCGATCTCAACGTTTGTAACTGCGTCATAGATCTCACCTGCAACGATTTCTCTTGCATCCTCGGGGATTTCAGGGCTGTTAGCAACGTTTTCTGCGATCTCGAATCCAATGTCGAGAACGTTATCACCGGTAATCTCTTCTCTTGCGATAACAGCCTCGATCGCAATATCGATAACTGCTGCAAGAGCGTCGTCGGTAACAGTTTCGTTTTCTACAAGGTTCTCGTAAAGAGTTACGATAGGAGCAAAGGTAGACTCCTCGGTAACGTAACCGCCCTCTTTAAGCTCCTCAATTACAGTGCTGAGGATTGCAACCTTTTCGCCTGCGCCGATTGACTGAAGCTCCTCAAGAGAGGGGAACTCATAGTCTTCGATAGAAGCGCAAAGGGAGAATTCAACAGTCTCTTCCTTCTCGGTGAAGAAGAGAGTATAGTAAACGTACTTGATTATAGCAACGATTTCCTTGTTATCAAGCTCGCCGTCGATAATGCAGTTGTAAACAAAATCTACAATTGCGAATGCCTGAGAGTCGTTGATGAGTGCGGGCTCGTGGTTCTTGAGCGCAAAGTAAAGGTTACCAACGGTATCAAACGCGGGATAACCGCCGCCAAGGAAGTCGCCCTTAAGAAGTGCGTAAACGTTGCCGATAATGTCGATTCTGTCAGAGTCGGTAAGATCCTCGTTAAGAAGAAGGTTATCGTAAACGTAGCTAACAGTGTCAATTGTTTCGTTGGTCATTGCATAAACAGCAATGTCGAGCAACTGCTTTGTTTCTACGTAATTATTTCCGTCAAGGTAGCAGTATACGTCCTTGATAGCAACAAGCTCGTGGTTCTTTTCTACCTCTTCGCCGATAACGCCGTTTGCGTAAACTTCAAGAATTGCATCAGCAAGCTCTACCTGACCTGCACCGTTGGGGTGACCGAAGAAGGAGCTGCCGATACCGGTACGAATACCCATTGTAGCAACAGTTTTAACGAACTCGGGAGTAATTACAAAGTCTCCGTACTTCGCTGTATACTCAGCCTTAAAATCGGAATCTTGTTCGCACTTATAATTAATATATTCAACAATTTCAGCAAAGAAATCAACCGAAACGTCAGAAAGGGCGAAGGAGTATTCGGGATTGTTCATCGCCTCGTCTGCCGCGCCTTCGAAAATTATAAAGATCGCCTCGAAAATCACGTCCTCAACAAGACCGAAATTCTGACCAAATGCAGAAGCATCAAGAGTATCAACTGCAATACCATTCTGCATAATTTCCGCTACAACGTCGTATGCGGTGGTAAGTACATGAACGTATGTGTTGTAATAATTTCTTGCTACACCCTCGGGAAGCTCTCCTTTAGCGCCTATAGCGAGGTACTCTTCAAGAGTGATACCTGAAAGTGCAGGGATTGTAAGCAAACCGTTCTGATATGCAATAGCAAAATGCTCAAGATTGTTTGCGATATCTCCGCCCATTGCAACAGCTTTAGATATATCAAGAAGACCTGCATTGTAAAGCTCGGTAGCAAGAATCTGCTGAACGCGAGACTTTATGTAAAGCATGTCGTCATATACGTCGAAGCAGTCCTTTACATCCTGGCTGAGAGTTGCGGGATCACCGTTGTATCTAAGAATCTCGTCCATAAAGAACTCAACGTGTCCGTTTTCGCTAACGTCAGCATAATAATACTTGGTTGCGTAGGGAGAAATAACGGAAGTGTATGCGTTGGCAGCGTTAACAAGCGCTCCGAAAAGCTCACCGAAGGGAAGCTCCTCTTCAACACCGGGAAGAGCCGCCTTAAATCCGTGCATGAGGTTCTGAATGCTAACTACAACAACGGTTGCATCGGGATTAAGAGTATATATCTGCTCCATTACAGCGTCAAAGCTGAGACAGAAGCCAACGAAGGTGTAAGCCATAGAGTCAGCCATGTGATCGATAGACTCGGGGCTCATTGCCGAAAGCTTATCGCCGGCTACCTCTTGAAGCAGTTCAAGAACGTACGCTTTGCCCTCTTCATACTTAGCTGCGATCTCGGAATCAAGCTTGGTAAGATCGTTTTCATACATATTGCTTACGATCTGGTTACTTGCGTAAACACCGAAGTTGTTTACACCGATATCAACGGTAATAAGATCGGCATCCTTGATAGCCTCTCTGTAAGCAACCTTCAAAGCTTCAACAGCCTGCTCCTGGGTAGGCTCAACTTGGTTGCCCTGAGCAAACCACTCGAGTCTTCCTGCAAGGTAGAACCAGTTTTCGCTGTTTCTCTTATCATATCCTTCAACGTCGCAGAAACGCCAGTCGGTATAAGCATCGCCTTTATAGCTGTCGTCAAGAAGGAAACGAACTTCCTCTGCTCTCATGGAGCTCATAGCCAACTGAGAAAGATTTACGTTATACTTAGAGCTGAGTTTGTTCTGAATAATCACAGGATAAGAGCCGGGGGTATCCTGCTTGTATCCGTAAATATTTGTCTCGCCCTTAAGAAGCGGATACTCATACACGTCTTCTTCAAGATAACCGTGCATACCGTAACCGTTTACGTTGGATGCGCCGATAGATACGTAGTTAAAGTCTTCTTTTTCAGCCATCGGAGCGATGTTTGCGTCGCCCTCTTCAACCTCAATCGCCATAACAGTGGGTGCAAAAATGCTAAGAAGTAAGCAAAGAAGCACTGCTACGGAAGTAAGCTTGTGGCCAAATCCTGAAATAATGTTTTTCATAATAATTAACCTCTCCAAATTCAAATTACTGAATAGTTCCGTTTACAAGAGTTTTATAATCAAATTTCTTATACTGTTTTTCAAGAGCTCTGAAGTCATTCTTGCCCATTCCGGTAAGGGGAATTTCGTCAACCGGAATAACTCCGACCGGCTTTCCTCTCTCTTCCAGAGTTTCGTCGCAAAGCTTGAAAATCTTTTGACATTCCTTCTGATGATCAAGCACACCGTCTGCAAACTGAACTATTGCAAGAGGCCACTGACCTTGAATTCCGTCACGGTTGTTTACACCGATAACAACGCAACTCGTAACTGCGGGAAGCGCATTTATTGCGCTCTCGATTATTACGGGGAATACCTTATGTCCGTCAGGACGGGTTATCATTCTCTTTACTCTGCCCTTGATGAAGATAAATCCGTCATCATCAATATAACCTATATCGCCCGAATGTACCCAAACTTTACCGTCGTCGTGAAGACGCATAACGTGAGCAGTTTCCTCGGGGTTGTTGAAGTAGCCCTTCATCATAGAGGGGCCCGTCATACAGATCTCACCCTCTTGATTGTAGCCAAGCTCTTCACCGGTTTCGGGATCAAACACCGATACGGTGGTTGTAAGACAAGGCACACCAACGCTTCCCTTCTTATATCTGTCGTTAACACAGAAAGAAGCTGCCGCCGAAAGTTCGCTCATACCGTAACCTTGACAGAGGGGATAGCGCATATTATGCTCTTTGATAAACTCGCAGAGCTTTGCTTCAAGTCCCTCGTTCATTGTATCGCCGCCCGAGCCGAGAGTTTTAAGGAAGGAAAGATCCATTCCTTTCAAAATGGGATCTTCCATCATCATCTCGTAAAATGCGGGAGTGGAGATAAGGTGGTTAGGTCTGTATTTCTTAATATGCTTTGCAAGCTGATGGGGAACGAATCTGGGAATAAGAGCAAGTTCAATCTCCATGGTCAAGGGCATGTGAATACCGCAAACAAGACCGTAAGAGGAGAAAATAGGCATAATTCCAAGGAATCTATCGCCCTTTTCATAAACGATACCGCAATGCTTAAAGCTGAAAGCAACCGAGTTTATAGAGTCGTTGGTAAGCATAACGCCCTTGGGGAAGCCCGTTGTTCCTCCGGTATATGCAATAGCAACTACACCGTCACCGTCGTAATCAACCTCAATAGCAGTGCCGCCCTTTGCTTTCTTAACAAAATCATTCCAGGTGATAACGTCACTTGCATACTTGATTTTTTTGTTATTTTTATGAGTTGCGGCATTCATGGCAATCTTAAGGTGAAGAGGAAGAGAGGTTGCCGCAGTCTGTATGATTATATAGTCCTGCTTTATTGCTTCCTTGATCTTCTCGACCTTGGGCCAGGAAAGATTTATAGCCACCAAAATTCGAGAGCCGGAATTTTTAATCATCTGCTCAATGAACTCGGTGTTCTGGCGGGGGTCGATAGCGTTGGTTATCGCTCCTATTTTATTAAGAGCATAAACCGTCATTATGGACTCGGGTGTGGAAGCGGAAAGAAGGGATACAACGTCTCCTGCTCGCACGCCCATAGCTGCATAAGCGTCTGCTACCTCGTCGATTTTATGAATCAACTCTCCGTAGGTGATATTTTTGCCATAATAGTGAAGAGCCGTAGTGTTTAGTCTATTCTTATTAACGTCTTTAAGATAAGTGTAGATTTTCATCTTCGGCATTTGAAGATTTCTTTCTTCCTCGGGGAATTGCTTCATCCAAATGCGTTCTTCTGAAATTCTGCCCATATAAAACTTCCTTTCTTTTTTGTGAGTTTATAAGATAATAGGTGTTTGCACTTTTAAATTGGTTGATGTGCTATTTTTCGTTTTAACACACAACTATTCATTTTATTCTAACACAAAACGACACTGTTGTCAATAAAAATACAAATTTATTATTAATTTTTAACAAAAAAATCCTTCCGTTCTTGTCATCTTATTCCAAAACAACTTTTCTGCCACTTCCCCGCTTGTAACAATCTCCCCCCCACGTTTTCGGGCAAAATTCGACGTTTTTGAGAGTTCATTACCCACTTTTTTGAAAAAAACGGAGACTTCGTGTCAAAAGAAGTCCCCGTTTATAGCGCTGCGCGAAAGAGCAGCGGTTATTTATTTTGTTTTCTTTCTAAAGATAGCTACAAGGTCAGCAAGGCTTTTTTTCTTGATTACGCAGAAGAAAACTGCAAATCCGCTTCCGCCAAGAACCAAAGCGCCGCCCAAAGATATAAGAATGATTGCTCCGACGCCCATTCCTGCGTCCTCGGTTTCGGAATATCCGCAAAGGGAGCAAACACGCTCTTTTTTGTTGCCATTCTTTTCCCAATCGGTAAAGCTATGCTCTGCATTTGCAGTTCTCGTCTCCGAGCAAAGGTTGCAAACTCCGTCGCACTCGGAAGAATAAACGTGCTCTGCCGCATCTCTCAACTCGCCGCAAAGGTTACAGTTTGCGTCGCAATCCGCCTTGTACTTATGATGCTCAGCAACTCTTCTTGCTCCGCATTCATCGCAGCTTGTGTCGCAAACCGCAGCATACTTGTGACCGGGTACGTCTCTTTTTGTCTTGCATATATCGCATCTGTTGTCGCAAGCGTTGTCAAACTCGCATTCGTGTTCTCCGACGAGTTTTACTGTTTCAACTACCGTATCGGCAATATACTTGTGACCGTTATCCGAAGGAAGAAGCTTTCCGCCGTTCACAATGCTGCCAAGCGATGTGAGAAGGGTTACAAGGTTGAATTTCGTTGTTCCGTTTTGCTTTTCGTGAAGGGTTTCAACGTCGGGGGCGGCTATATAGGCTGTATTTTCTCGGAGAACCGCATATCCGAGAGTTTCAAGGTTTGCCGCATCGATAAGATACTGCACGTAATTTCCCACGGGAAGCGCCTTGTTTCCCAAAGAAAGGGTGAAGTTTTCCATATCGTTATACGTTCCAACGATTACAACGAGCGCTTCGGGAGCAATAGAACGCATTTTTTCAAGAAGCTTAACGTAGGTTATTATCCTTTTTGCATAGGCGAAGGCATATCTTTCCATAATCGGCATAATCTCACCGAGAACAGAAGAATCGATTCCCGCAGATGCCATTTCGGTTATCAGCATATCCTTTACTTTAACCACTTCGCCTGCCAAATCCTCGCCGAGAATCTTTTCCCATTCGGTTTTGCCTACGGGATTAAGCATAAATTTGGTGGTTTCAAGGTTGGTATAGCTTATAGTAATGAGGTTTGCCTTTTTAAGATTGCTTATTATGTCCTCGGCTCTCTGCTTTGTCTTCTTGTCGGAGCTTTCAAGTCCGTTTTCAAGGAGATCAAGAAGCTCGTCGGGAGTTTCTTTCTGCGCTGCAAAATTCTTGTAAGATTTGCCTTTGTTGAATCCGTATTCGCTAACCAATCTGTCGGCAAGTTTTGATGCGTAGCTTCCTCTGATAAGATTTCCGAGTCTATCGTATTCATCGTATGCCGAATCGTCTCCGAGAGCGAGATAATAGGAATTTTTATCGCAGGTGTAATAGGGCTTGAAGGTATATTCAAGGTCGAGAAGGGTTTCTCTGTCGAAATAGTCGGAAAGCATAGAGTAGATTCCGTTCATTTCATTTTTTACAACGTCAGAGCCGAGAATTTCGTTGTTGATTGCCTCGACGATTTTTTTGCCGAGAGCTTCTCCGTCCTTTTCGTCAAGGAGATTAGCAAATGCTCCGAGTCTGTATCTTGCCATTGCCGCAAGATGCATAAGAGCCGCCCTATCCGACTCTATCGCCTTGTATTCCGAAGAGGTCAAGGGATTGAAATCGGGATCGGCAAAAGCCTTGCCTATAATTGCGTCAACCTTTGCCTTGGGACTTTTTGCAAGAGCTGCCATGGTAATGTCGATTACCTTCTCTTTCGTTCCCAGCTTTGCAAGGTATGCCATAGTGTTAATTACCGAAAGCTTGGTTTCTTCGGAAGAAGCCAACGTGTCAACACCCGAAGCGTAAAGGAGCATTTCCTTTGCATTGGCGGAAAGAGCCGCCGCGTTGCCATTATAGTTCAATATCTCTTCAAGCACTCTGTGTTCAGACTGCGAGCCGTCATAATATGCAAAATAGAATGCGCCGCTATACTCGGAAAGAGAAGCCATATAAACGTTTGTTATATCAACGATAATTCCGTAAATCATATCAAGCGGAATTTCGATTCCCAAACCTTTCATTTTTGCGCTAAAGGAGGTCATGGGATTTCTTGCGCTTACCGCAACTATATTTGCCTTGGGATTTAAGGTGTAAATTTCGGAAAGAACTCTGTCAAAACCGTAGCAATAGCTTACAAGAGCATAAGCAAGTCCGTCGATTGCACGCTGAGCAAACTGCGCAACCTCTGCGCTGTTATGGTTTGAAGGATCGTCAAAGTAACCGCCTATAACGTCGTCAAATCTTCCCTTGATTTCCTCGATGCTACGCTGCATTCCCTCGTCAAAACGGGTAAAATCGGCAGCATATTTGCCATCGAATATATAAGAAAGAGCGTATGTAGCAAAGCTGTCAAAGCTCATATCAAGAGAAATAATTTCCGCTTCGATAATGCTTTTTATAAGCTCGCTGCGAAGTTCCTCGGCATTGTTTGCCGCAAAAGCTCCGCCTGCATTAAGGAAATTCTCTTCGGTGTATTCGTCACCCTCAAAATCTGCGTCAAGAAGGTAAAGAAGCTCCTCTATACGCATTCCGCTTAAGGCGAAAAGCTTGTTTTCCACCTGTTTTCCCGAGGAAATCTCAAGTCCGTTCTTCACAGCATCGGGATAAGTGCCGAGAGCGTCCGCCGAGCCTAATGCAAGATAATCAATTTTGCCGTTTCCGTCCTTGTCAAGACTCAACGCACTCTCCGAAGCCACGGAAAACAGCGGTGTAACAGCTCCCATAAGCAGAGTCAGAGACAAAAGAAGAGCAAAAGCTCTTCCGAAAATGTTTTTTACGCTTTTTTTCATAAAACAGGTCCTTCCAAAATTCATTACGAAGTTTTTTAGGGCTTTCAAGGGAGCTTATTTGAGAAAATCAAGCCCCGTCAATCGACCAAATTCTTACCCTAATATCCTACCATAAACGGCCCTCTTTGTCAAGAGGAAAAGCCTGTACTCTCGCCAAAATAAGACTCAAATTCCACCCAAAAATTTTACCGTTCTTTCCTTTTTTAGGACTCCCCCTTAAATAATCTGCTTTATCTTTCTTCCTTTATATTATATAATAGACGTTTTATCGTACCCGCTATTGTATAATAGATTGTTTTTTCCGATATTATTTAATAGGTTGCTTTTTCTCGCCCGATATTATTTAATAGGTTTTTTCGCACCAACCATGCCCGATTTGAAGCAAAGAATTTTTCAAAGTCGACTCTTTACAACAAAAAGACCGCCCTAAAAATTGCTATACAATAAATATCAACACGGCTAACGGTGTATTTCGTTTTTGGGCATAGCCTTAATACTACCGGCTACGCACAAGTGTACTTTAAATTGTCCTGCCATACAATTATTACCTGCAACCCGCAAACGGGTTTCCACATAAGCCTCCCTTGTGTAAAGGGAGGTGGCATTTTCGCAAGAAAATGACGGAGGGATTGTAAAAAACAAAAAGCTTACAAAACAATCCCTCAGCCAGCTTCGCTGACAGCTCCCTTTACACAAGGGAGCCTTCTCCACAAAAAACTTTCTGCGCTGTTTTTTTATTTGCATTTTGTTCATCGGCAAAACCTCTTTTTTCACGCGACTATTGCGTGGTTTTCTTGAGCCGCCTTTTTCAAAGCCGTCTCTATACAACAAAAAGACCGCCCTAAAAAGAGCGGTCTTTAGTTTCCCTTATCGGGAATTATTTCTTAAATACGGAGAATGCCTTCTCGAAGATTGTTACAAGATCCTTGAAGGACTTCTTCTTGTAACCGAACCAGAATGCGGAGAATCCTGCTGCTGCAAGAGCAAGGAAGGAAGGAATAGTAATAGCTACTACAACTCCCGCAGAAACACTCTCTGCTGCCTTTTCGGGAACAAGAACAGCAATGCGTTCGTACTCGGTGTGACCGCACTTGGTACAAGTACGGGACTTTCTACCCATTACGTTGTAAGTGGGCTCGCGGTCGGTCTTCCAGCTGCTGAAGCTGTGAGCCGCTGCGGTTCTCTCTTCGCCACAAACGTTACATGCTGCGTCGCAGTCTGCATCATAAATGTGATCAGCTGCATCATCTCTTACGAAGTTACAAATGTTACAAGTATCATCACATGCGTTAGAGTAGGTGTGAGTAGCGTATCTTACGTCGCCACAAGTGTTACATGTGCTGTCACATCTGTTGTCAAACTCGTGCTCGTGCTCAGCGAAGCTGATGTTAAGAGCATCAAGAATCTTCTCTGCAATTTCTTCATTTCCGTTGTTGGAAGGAAGAAGAAGTGAGGGAGAAGTGAACGCTGCAAGAGCGTAATCGAGAACGGAAAGTTCGCTTTCTGCGTCATATACGATCTTGGTCTCAACGCTTCCAACGGGAACGAAGATAGTGTTCTCATTGAAGAGTGCGCAGAAGAATGCGCTTGCGTTGATAGCCTCAGTAACAACGTTGAGATACTTGCCAAGCTCGATGGTGTAACCCTCAACCTCAAATTCAACACCCTCGAAGTCGTTGTATGCGCCAACGATTACAACAAGTGCCTCGGGAGCAAGCTCATGAAGCTCTGCAACGATCTGGTGAAGAAGAACAACACGTGCAACGTATGCATAAGCGTATGCTTCAACGATATTTACAATAACCTCAGGAGTGATAAGGTCGGTAAGCGCGCCAAGGTCGCCAAGCTTATCCATGTTGTCCGCAAGAAGCTTTTCAACTTCAGCGGTAGCAAATACTGCAAGCTCGTCAATGTAAGCTGCGAACTCATCGCCAACAATGTCGCTCCAGTCGATGGTGTTTGCGAATGCCTGCTGAATTACGTACTCGTAAACAGCGGTGTTATTATAATTAAAGGTAATAAGGTCAGCCTTCTTAATAGCGCCTGCGTTGTAGGAAAGAGCCTCAAGAGCCTTTTCAAGAGTGAAGCCAAGCTCAAGAGAGGTAAGGTCGGTGTAGTGGTTTGCATTCATGTTGAAGTATTCAGCGATAAGCTCTACGTAAGAGGTAACACCCTCTGCAGCGGAAGCATCACCGATAGCTACGTAATGGCTGTTTCCACGGTCGAATACGTAGTCTGCATTGAATGCAGCATCATAGAATGCGTTAACGTCGTCAACGAACTTGTTTACTCTGTTGGTAATCTCGGTAACTGCCTCGTCAAGCTTTGTTGCGATGCATACGAGAGTATCGTTTACGTACTGAGCGAACTCAGCAACACGTGCTGCAAGGATAAGGAGCTTTGCTTCAAGATCAGCAAGAGCTTCATCAATCTTGTCAGCGATATACTTCTGAATTTCAGCAAGATTTTCAGCAATGAAGGCAAGCTTCTCGGAAATAGCTGCTGCTACTTCTGCAAGCTTATCAGCAAATGCGGAGAAATACTTAAGAATGTTTTCAGCAGAAGTGAATACATCAATGAGATCTGCGAATGCAGCGATCAAAGCGTCGATTGCATCACGGATAGCGTCGTAGCTTCCGGAAACGATAGCATTTGCAAGGTCGATAATAGAATCAACGATCTTGCCGATTTCAGCTGCAATTCTCTCTGCTTCTTCAACAAGCTTTTCAAGTGCTTCAACAAGAGAAGCGATATATCCTTCAATCTCAGCTATCTTCTGGTTAATAGCTTCGATCTGTGCTCTGAGTGCTTCCTGAGCCTCTCCAAGAGCTACGTAAAGGTCTGCTTCAAGAGCATCAAGCTCGATCTGAAGCTCTGCAAGGTAACCCTCAAGAGTTACGATCTGATTCTGAACAGAAGCAATTATACGGTCATACTCAACCTTTGCTTTTGCTTCAAGGTCGAGAGCGTCAGCATAAAGTCTGATAGTTTCCCAAGCCTCGTCGCCAAGCTTGTCAACAAGAGCCTTAAGAGCTACAAGACCCTCTTCGCCCTGGTTGATGATTGCTTCAAGAACGTCAAAGCCGTACTCTACTGCAATGTTACCAAAGATGGTTACGAATTCAACGCCGTACTCCTCGAAGAAGTCAACAACGTAAGCTCCGTAAGTTGTTGTGAACTCGATAAATGCCTTGATTGCTGCGGGAGTTCCAAGAAGTGCTTCCCAAGCAGCCTCGCCGATAATGGGAGCG
>JAZTXO010000153.1:0-5113 GCA_045636445.1 Eubacteriales bacterium
CGTAGCAGAGAACCGTAAGGTTGGTCTCGGTCACGGTAACCTCGGCGCAATGCTCCTTTCCGATAGCACAGAGTGCTTCTGCTTCCTCGCAGGTCACGAGTCCTTTGCAGCAGCAGAGGGCGCTATCAAGATCGCTCTTAACGCAAACAAGGTTAGAACAAAGCCCCTTCGCGTTATCCTTAACGGTCTTGGCAAGGACGCTGCTTACATCATCTCCAGAATCAACGGCTTCACATACGTAAGAACTCAGTTCGATCCCTATACCGAAACCGTTACAGTTCTTGAGGAGAAGCCCTTCTCCAAGGGTCCCAGAGCAGACGTTAAGTGCTATGGCTCCGATAACGTTCCCGAGGGCGTTGCAATCATGCGTCTTGAGAACGTAGGAGTTTCCATCACAGGTAACTCCACCAACCCCACAAGATTCCAGCATCCCGTTGCAGGTACATACAAAAAGTGGTGTAATGAAAACGGCGTTAAGTACTTCTCCGTAGCATCCGGTGGTGGTACAGGTAGAACCCTTCACCCCGATAACATGGCAGCAGGCCCCGCTTCCTACGGTATGACAGATACCATGGGTAGAATGCACTCCGACGCGCAGTTCGCAGGCTCCTCCTCCGTTCCCGCTCACGTAGAGATGATGGGTCTCATCGGCGCAGGTAACAACCCCATGGTTGGTATGACTGTTGCTGTGGCAGTTGCTATCGAAGAAGCTTCCAAATAATCAATAAAATCAAGGCTTTTTGCCACTTTTTAAGACTCCTGAACATCACAGTTTGGGAGTCTTTTTTGTTCTGTTTTCGTTTTTGTCCACATTTTGTCCACGTGGACAAATTTACAAACAATATCCAAGAGGAGAACAGAAATGAAACAGAACATCATCATTCGCAAAAGAAAATCAGTAAAACACGGAACAACTTACGAATACCGCTTTGAAACCGCCTCGATAGGTGGACAAAGAAAATGGATAAGCAAAGGCGGATTTTTAGACGAGAACACCGCACGAATTGAGGGCATTAAGGCTCTTAACGAGTATAACACTTGCGGTCAAGTGGTAGAGCCTACAAAAATGAGCGTGGCGGACTTTTTAGAGCATTGGTTATTGAATGATTGTTCCGCTACGTTAAACGAGATTACAATTCTTAATTACCGAAAGAAAATTAAGAACTTAATTGTGCCGTATATCGGTAAATACAGAATAAGCACCATTGACAGAGATAAACTGCAAAATTTATTGATAACCTTGCACGATAACGGATATTCCGATAACACCATTTCCGCAGTTAAGGGAATAATAACAAAATGCTTTAATTACGCCTATTACAGCGGTTATTTGACGAAGATGCCTGCTATCAACTTAAAGATACCGAGAAACGAAAACACCGCTATTCCCAAAAGGCAATCGCCACACGTTTACTTAACAAAAGAACAACTCTCGAACATCTTTGACAGATTTCCTCTTGGACACCCCTCGTATATACCTTTAATGATTGGTTTACATTGTGGTTTACGTTTGGGCGAGGCGTTTGCTCTTACTTGGAATGATATTGATCTTGAACAAAGAAAAATATCGGTAAATAAGCAAATCCAATGGCGACAGTTTAAGAGAACAGACGAAGAAAAGAAAAACAACAACGGACGAAACACGGACGATTGTGGCTGTTGGTATTTCTCGTCAACTAAATACAAATCCGATAGAGTGCTTGAAATGGACGAGGAATTATATAATTTGCTGTCTGCGGAAAAGATAAAGCAAGATAACGCAAGAGCTTATTTCGGTGATAGATTTGCTCGGTATTACGAGAATGAACACCGAGAGATAATCCAAGAGCCAACAGCAAAAGAGGTAAACTTTATTTGCATACGTGAGGACGGCTCGTATATCACTCCACGAACAATGCAACACACATCACGCATTATACATCTTGATTTGAATATACGAGATTTTGATTATCACAGTTTACGCCACACGCACGCCACAGTTTTACTTGAAAATGGCGCACCGCTTAAATACATTCAACAACGCCTCGGACACAAGAAAATAGATATTACAATCAATGTATATCAGCATTTAACGGACGATTTAAGGCAAATGGGAACGGATATTCTCAACGGCATATTTGCTTCTTAATTCCAAAAGAAAAAGGCTTGCAAGTATAAAAAAACTGCTTGCAAGCCGTATTTATTTATAAAAAATTCGGGCGTGACGGTGAAGGACGATATAAAAAAGTAAAGACGAGAGGGACACGCCTCTCGTCAGTTTTTATGTATTATCAATCTCTCGTCGAGTGTATTTTCTCCAATTATCTTTATCGGGAATGTGAGTATTTAACATCGGCATAAACTATCGTATTAACTCTCCCTCTTTCTCTCCGATTTCCTCTGTTATAGCATCGTATTCGCTATTGGTGGCGTAATACAGCACATCAAAGTTGATAGAGTGACCGAGGCGTTTATTTTCCGCAAGAATGATATATTTCTTGCCTCTCTCTCGATTTATTTCAACAATGTGCTATGCAATACGTTTTAACATATTGTGGCTCTTGCCTATGTAAACAAGTTTATCATCAATACTAATACTGTATATCCCTGCGTGTTCGTATTTGTCCAATAGCTCCTTGCTTGTCCTTAAATAGTGGTATGTGTTTATTCTATAAGGCATATTACCACCTATTAAAAATCAAACGTATGGAATGTTTTTTGAATTGGTTTAGGGCGGTTTTTACACTCTGCGCTTGGCTTTGGAATTACTATCTCCTTGACTTTTGGAGCAACTATTGGAGAGGGATTTTCTATATTTGTATTCTCTTTATTTATAAGAAAATCGCTATTATTTATTTCTATACTACTTGTCGGTGTGTTTTTTACGCCATTCGCTGTATCATTAACGGCTGTCGGCTGTTCGTCCTCAAAATTATAGTCGAGGCTCGTATTATTCAAATTTCGTGCGCCTCGTGGCTTTGGAACTTCATAAAAATCGTATGTATTGCCGTGAGATAGAACTAAATAACCTTTACTTATAAGATTTTGAATCTAATCATTATAAGTTGACCTTGCCATTCCTATCGCCTCGTGGACAGCCGCAGGGGATAATGCTAACGTGTAATTGTTTGCGTTAGAGGCGAGATACAAATACAATAATAATGCGTGTGGGCGTAAATCTCTTGCCGCCGCTTGCCAATTTTCATTTTTTATTCCGAGAAAATCCGTTTTTGCTATTTCTCTATGAATACACACTCTCTTTTGGTGTGGATATGTTATGTTGGGCATATCTTAACTCCTTTTTCTCTTTCTTATTATTTACCTAACTTGTCTAATAGGTTTTGTAATTCTTTTACTTTTCTTGCCACATCGTCAATATCAATTGTGGTGTAAATGCTTGCAAGAACATCTTCTGTTATCTCTTTTTTCAATAGTTCAAGTTCTTTTTTTCTTGCCCATTCATCGTGCCACATTTCTCTCTAAAAAGCAAAACTTAAAGATGCACGTTGTTCTTTTTCTAAATTTTTGGTAAGCTGTTCGAAGATATACAATTTATTGTTCATTATTTAACCCCCTTTCTTACTTTTTCTATAATTATTATACTATTTTTTATTTGTAAAATCAATTTAATGATATTCACGGCTCGCTTTTGGATAATAGGGGTGGGCGGTGTATTTCGGGAGAAAAAAGATGTTTTCATCGAGAGGGAGAGTGTTCTGACTCGTTTCGACACGAAATGCTGTAAAATTTCACCGTCATCGTCAAAAACAAAGATATTTACACAAAAACAGAGTGTTTTTATAGCGAAACGAAGAAAAACAGATTATTTTGAAAAAAATGAAGAAATTTTAAGAAAATTTGCCAAAAACCCTTGACAATATATATATATATAATAGTATGTGCAACTTTCGTTTTTTGTCGAAATTGCACATTTTTTATTATTTTGGAGGAAAAACACATGAGAATCATTCTCGACACCGACAAGAAAACTATCACAGTTCCGTGGAACTATCAGCAGAAGCTCGATGAACTCAACAAAATTATTTCCGAAGTTAGCAACGAGGAAGATAAGAAAAAGACATTTATCGGCTATCTCAAAGAGAATTGGAACTATTGCATCGATAATTCCGACAAGTGCGTTGTAACGGGCAAGAAGCCTGCGAAGAAGTAATTTTATGGGAGCGAAAAGAATAACTCCCGAAGAAATTGTTGAAATGCACCGACTTTATAAAAGGCTTGGAACATATACAGCAGTTGGAGAAAAAATGGGGCGTAGCGCAAGCTCTGTTTCAAAATACGTAAATATGCGTGGCGTTTCTCAAAATCTACGCCTCGCGGTTGATAATTTGATAAATAAGAAATGAGGAAACAAAAATGGCAGGAAAAGTTATTGTAAGAGCACCACTTGAATATATGGGAGTTACAAAATTAACGGTATTTATCAATGACGTTAAACAAGGAGAGGAAATAAAACGCGGTGAAACCGCTGAATTTGATATTGACAAGGATTCCGAAGTGTATGCATCTATCACCGGTATTAAAACGCCCGTTGTCAACGTATCAGCTTCTGATGTTACAGAAATTGCAACGCGCATCAACAAGGGCTTTTGGAAATCTACGTTGGAAATCTCCATAACAAATAAAACTCCCGTCGATAAATATGAAAGCGAAACGGAAAAACCTATATATGATTTGAAGGGTGCGCGTGGTCGTAGAATAAAAGTATTTGAAGATAAGTGCATTATAATCACTGTTGCTGGAGTGGGTTCGTTTATTACCGGAAATGTATCCGATGGTGAAAAAACAATCTACTATAGTGATGTTTTATCTGTGCAATTCAAAAGAAGCAATTTGCAGCTTGGCTATTTGCAATTAGAAACAGGTTCGAGCACTATGAATAACAAAGGCGATAACTTTTTCAACGAAAATACTTTTACATTCGATAGTAATCTTGATAATCAAATGGAAGAAGTGCAGAAATTTGTAAAACAAAAAGTGGATGAGGCAAAAAAGCAAAAGAACGCTCCCATTATGGTAGCAGGGACAACTTCTAACGCTGATGAACTTAAAAAGTTCAAAGAACTTCTTGACAGTGGTATTATTACCCAAGAAGAATTTGATGCCAAGAAAAAGC
>JAZTXO010000154.1:0-3263 GCA_045636445.1 Eubacteriales bacterium
CTCCGACTTTCTTTATGCCATGCAAGGTTGATTTTCGGCAATTTTTTGCGGTCGATATTATCAACGAACTCATCAATAAGTCCGACCCATTCGTTAAAATACGTATTGAACTGTATAGTTATTATCGGGAGAGCCGTTATGATACGTATTGGGACCGAAGCAATCTACGTGCATACTGCCGTCCATTCCGTGGATAAACAGGTTTACTCCCATTTTCTTTGGGAATACTTCCCAGATGGGGCCCGGAACCTTGAGGCGGTGTTCGGTTCTTGACCAGCTGGGGTCCAGCGAGAAAATGACACCGTTTTTCATTTTTTCAACGACAGTCAGCATATCTTCTTCCTCTATATCATGGCGCATATTGGGGGCAACTTTGGCGAAGATCGTATCAAATTCGCTATGGGTAACTTCCCAGACCAGATCGAAGATATGGGGGTTACTTATCCCTTTAGGAAAGGGAGTCTTCCAAAATCACCTTTGAAAGAAAATCTGTTGCCTTTTTAGCACCGTCAACGTTAAGATGCCATTGGTCGTAAAAATCGGAACGGTGGTCAAAGGACACCTCTTTTTCTACGTCACAGTAAGTGACGTTTTTTTCGTTGCAATATAGTTCCAACCAATTGGTTTTTCTGCATTCATTTTCGGTCATTGTATATGGAGCACGGTATAAAATAAGCTTGACGTTATTGTCTTCGCAAAGCTGAATGATTTTTTCCAGATATTTCATCAGGTTGTTTTCATAAGGTAAAACATCTGAATTATCAATGACCGGTTGGGAATCGAAAAATTCACTCACGTCGTTGGTGTAGTAATACGGCAAAAATCCGTTGTTGTTTTTTCGGAGTTTCATTTCTTCTCCGATCCAAGCGACCGATTTTTTTGTAAAAAGGTCAAAAGAATATTGAAAATCCAATTTGCTGATAGTTCTGCTTAAAAAACGTTCCTTATATCTCAGAAGAGGAATATTAACCTCCAAGACGCTTGCTATTTCGGGGAAATCTCGGATCACTTCTGTTTTTTCTGAGGAATGGGGCAGTAATTCGATATTGACCGGGGTGTTTTCTTCAAAGATGGATTCTAGTTCCAGATAAGTATCGTAGGGATTCATTCCCCAAACGTCAACCAAAGCATATTTCGGCACGTCTTTTTTAAATTGCTCTGCCATTCTCAAATAAGTAACGGGGATAATTTCGCTTGGATTTGCAAAAACGTAAGCAGAAACTTGATATTCTTCTTCAAAATATCTGGCATCGAAGGAAGAATAAGCATGGCAGGAACCATAAATATGCAAATCATAGGTTTTGTTGTCGTTTTCGAGAATTTGCTCCAACGCATAATAGCGGTTGTTTACTTCGTTTAGCGAAAAACTGTTTAAGATCAAAAACAAGGCGATAACAATAGCGCAGAATAAAGCGCATAAAGCAATTCTTTTGATTTTACATCTTTTCATTAAAAGCCTCCGTATAAGAAACCGGACATATCAAACTGGCTTCCGTATGCGCCAAATAAAATGACGTCAAATACCAGCACAAGACAGATGATCCAGCGAAGGATTCCGTGGGTGCGAAGTGTTCCGTTGATAACGTCTTCTTGAGTTGCTGTTTTCACTTCCAAGGTAATCCAGCCAAGCAGATGTAAAAAAATCAATGTAAAGGCGTTTTGGGATACTTTGAAGGAAAACAAGGTGTTATCAAACAGTTCCCAGGGTGTAAATTGGGTGAACATACTTGTAATATAGGATAAGGCCACCGATAAACTGTTAGCTCGGAAAAATATCCAGGCAAAAGTAATCAGATTGAAGGTAATGACAGTTTGATAGATTCTTTCGCTTAGGGAACCTTCCTGTACCCCCAGTACTCCTTTAATCTTTTTGCGGAATTCAAAGGTCTCGGCACCGACGATCTGGTATACCGCGTGCAAAAAACCCCAGGCTAAAAAGCCGAAGCCTGCTCCGTGCCAAATGCTGCTCACTAGAAACGTGATGAGGATGTTGATATAACGTTTGGCGGTTCCTTTGCGGTTTCCGCCCAAGGGAATATAAATATAGTTTTTCAGCCACTCGCTGAACGAGATGTGCCAGCGTCCCCAGAATTCCTTGATGGATCGGGAAAGATAAGGGCGGTTAAAGTTGTTTATTAACTCAATGCCAAACAGGTTACTGACACCGCGGCAAATATCAACACAGCCCGAAAAATCTGCAAAAAGCTGAATCGAATAACTAATGGCGCCAAAGTATAAAATGATACCGCTGATCTTTTCGTATTCAGTAAAGCAGGCTCCGACAAAAATTGCCAGACGATCAGCGATCACCATTTTTTTGATCAAACCAAAAAGAATAAGCAACAGGTTTTTGCGCATTCTTTCAAAGGTGAATTTTTCGCTGTTGAATAGTTGGGGCTTTAGCTGTTGGTATCTTGAAATGGGGCCTTGCACAATAGCCGGAAACCAGGAAAGGAACAAAAGATATTTCCAAAAATACTGTTCAGGCTTCGCATTCCCCTTATATACATCCACCAGATATGCGATTGCCTGTAAGGTAAAATAGGATATCCCAACGGGCATGATAAATGAAATTACAGGTATATTGGCAGGGAGGCGAAGAATCGTAAACGCACGGCCAAGAGTGGTGAATATCCAGGGTAGTTCTTTGATTGCAAACCAAACGGCCGCATTTGCCGCAATGCAACTTCCGATGACTGCCTTCTTTGCCTTAAAACGATAAAGATTTTTGGCAACGGTAAAAGTAGTAATCCCTGTAAAGAGTAAAAAGATCAAGTATTTAATGTTGAAGCATGCATAGAAAAAAAGGCTTGAGATCAATAAAACCAAGCCACGCATTTTTTGAGGAAGAAGATAGTATAAAACGAGTACGACGGTTACGAAAAGCATGAACCATAAAGAAAGATAATTCATAATTTACGATTCCTCTAATAAATATTATAGCTAATGATATCATATTCGTCGCTGTTTGACAAGTAATTTTCGGCAGTTCAAAGATTGATTTTAAGAAAAGGGTGGAATTTTGTAAAAAAATGGTATAAGATTCGTTAATCCAAAATGGGAGAATTGAAGGAGCGAGGCAGTTCAGTAAGGGTTGAATTTATCGCTGGCATGACAACAAAAATCTTGACAGTCCATATTTTATGGATAATCTGAGCACTCTCGATAATATGAGTAAAAATACCTATACAAAATTGTTTAAGTTACAGCTACAGCGCTCATGCGCACGTAGTAAGCGACTGCGTCACTTACGCATCTGCAAT
>JAZTXO010000155.1:0-12412 GCA_045636445.1 Eubacteriales bacterium
CCGATTACTCTCTTGTGGATATCCTCATTGAGTGGCTTAACGATAATCAAAATCCCCAAACGGGAACTTGGGATTATCTGAGCCCGGGAGATCCTAACTATTCCGTATATCGCGGAATGGACGGACTCTTTAAAATATTAACTATTTATAATGACGTAAAAAGAGAGCTTCCGCACGCAAAGGAAGCGCTCGAATCTACGAAATACTGTATCGATGTTGATGTTGAAGCAAATATCGTTTGTGACGTTTACAACACCTGGTACACAATTGATATGATCTTTGAAAATCTTGAAAAATACAGCTCCGACAGAGCGGCAGGCGCGGCTTTGGCTAGCTTGGAACAAGCGAAGCTTCGCGAGGAAGCCCCTGAGCTTATCCGCGCTTCCACCAAAAAAATACTCAAATTTATACAGAAAGACGGAGCGTTTGAATTCCAGATGGACGGCGGAAAATCCTTTGAGTCACAGGGTGTTCCCGTATCAGTGCCCGGAATTGAAGAAAGCAACGTTAACGCAACGGTTATCTGTGTATCCGGAGTTGTAAACAACATTTACGGTGCTCTCGGAATTCCAAGAGATGGAACCGTACCTATTTACGGCGCGGCGGATATGCAGAGATTCCTTGACATAATCAACGATCTCTCATCCGTTGTCAAAGCCGAGCTTACCTACGAGCTTGAATATTTCGATTTTGAAGGTGATGAAGTAGGCAAAGCGCCTGACAGCATTGTAACGGAATGGAATTCTACCGGAGAAGCAAGGGTAGTTAAGTATGACAAGGGAAATGTGCTATCTCTCGTTTCCAACGGCAACGGCGGAGACGTTGCAAAGTTTGAGGTTGAAAATAAATTCATAAATCCGGTAAGCTTTGTTTTTAAGAGCGATATTTGTGTCGATTACGTAGACAGAGATGCGCCATTGGGAGATTTATCACTCTTTGACGAAAACGGAAACCGTATCTATATGCTTTATCTGTTAAAGCAGGGAAACGATATACATCTTGCTGACGTTTCGTCAAGTAACACCGCAACTCGTACGATCATTGATTTTGGCAGAGTGGCGAGTGTTGGAGAATGGTTCAACCTTAAAGTAGAGTATTACGTAGGAGATCACTTCGACTTCAGAGCAAAGATATATATCAACGATAAGCTCGTTTCCGTTAGTGACAATTATTTTGACAGCAATGGTTTGAAGCTTGAAGGAGGAGTCGGAACTCCTGGAAACCGGTATGGAGAAACACGCCTTTCTATATTCTCGTATATAAACGCTAAAGTTCTTATGGATAACGTTGCGGTTTATCATGACAGAAAGGTGTATGAAAAGCCGACCTCAACGAATAATCTTACATATTACGTTGACTGCGATGGCGCCTCGGAGAAAAAATACGACTTTGAGAACATAGATACGATCTACTCCGACTTCGAGATTACAGGCGACGAACCTACGCTCACTCCTATCGAGGGGAATACCGTTCTCTCGTTCAACGGTAACACGGAAGTAAAGCTGCCGATAACGCTTAGAGAAACAAAAGCAAATTGCGTAGTCTTTGAGGCAACTGTAAACTTCGAAAGCATCAAAGATAAGGCTCAAATGAATATAATAATCGGCGAAGACGGTTACCAAAACCTTGAAACCGTAGGGTTTGCCGTTCTTGGAAAGATTGATAACGGAGTTAAATCCGTTGAGCTTTACGAATACTGCAACGGAAGCGTTGGTAATTTGCTTTCGACGGTAAAGCTTGAAATGAACAAGGACTTCGTTTTAAGAATCGAGTATTTTGAGGACACACTGGCGTCGCTCATTTACCTTAACGGAAATCTTGCGGGAATGTCCGGCGCAACCTACGCAAACGCAAAACTCAGACGTTCATCGCATCTTCACGTCGTAACGAACGATAAGCTGACCGTTACGCTTGATAACGTTATTTTTGAAAAGACCGTCAAGTCGTACGAAGATGCAAGTCGCCCTCAGAGCGATGAAAAGGTTTACGATTTCACTACCTTGGATTCGGACGTAAACACCAACGGAACACTCAAGTCCGGTGGACTGTATCTCGCAAGTGGCGGATATCTTCACCTTCCGATCAACCTAAGAGGTGTTGTTTATAATGCATTTTCCTTTACAGCAAGTCTGAAAATAGACGGATCCTCGGCAAATTCAAGCGGATTTACCATCAAATTGACCGATGATGCCGATAAAACGCTTGTTTCCTACAAAATCATTATATCAGCTGCAACTGCATACATCTACGAAGTTACCGAAAACGGCGACGTGGGAGCGTGCATCGGATCCTTTGGCTTAGATCGTTGGGAAAAGGTTTCGTTTGATTTCTATCTTGCTGAAACAACGGCAAACATTTTTGTAAACGGCACTCTCGTTGGAATCACTTCGGTTGTATATAATTCCGAAGAGAAAACCTTTGCGCCGACGTCGCTTAAGCTGATAGTTGACGGAGCAAGTAGTCTTTATATTGACGACGTGGTCGCTGAACTTAATTTCAAGGACTACGTGAAGTATATTCCTAATTTTGACGGACAGGATGAAGAGATTTACGGCTTTGAAAGCTCTTCTACGGGAAGTCTTCCTTCAGGACTTAGTGCAAAGCTTAACAGTTCGGGAGCATCCCTTAAGGTTCGTGAGCTTCTTGTCGGTATGAAATATTCAAGAGTTCTTGAATTTGCAACCGGTGTAGGAGAGAATGATACTCTTATATTCACTAACGAAAAGAAAGACGTTACTGCAAATTGTTCAATTATGTCGGTTGATATTTGCTTTGACGCTACTGCTCGTTGGGACACCTTCAAATTCTTCGTTGGAGAAAACACCGAAAATTATGCATATTCGTTTTCTCTTGCGGTAGATTACGGCGTAGTTTATCTTGATTGCATCGGAGTTGGTACAGACGGAAAAACCTCTCAGCTCTCGCGTCACATAATCGGCAAGGAAAACGAGTGGTTCAACCTTACTATGGAATACTATTACGGCGAAGACGTTATGGGATACCTTAAGGTTTACTGTGACGGTGCGATCGTGGCAGAGCAGAGCGGAATGTTCGGAACAAGACGCGACTCTTTGAGCAGTAAAGATTTTAACAATCTTACGGTTTACTCTTATTCAAGCACAAAGGCTTCTTTGTGGTTTGACAACCTGTCGATTGAATGCGTTGAAAAGACGTTTGTAAATACGCTTCCCGAAGCAAAAGGCGAGTATTATAATGCCCACGTGGCAGGCACTGTTTCAGGAACGGTTTACGATTTCAGCGACGGAAGCACCTCTTGTGTCACTGGTATAAACGGCGGTTCGTCAAGTTCTATGGCTATACTTTCGGATAAAAAATATCTCTCGATTTCAAAGACCGTTGAATCCACCTCTACGATAAGCAAGGGCTTTAACTTTGAAGCTGCAATCGAGGGCACTGCGGAAACCGTTATTGAAATGGATATCCGTATAAACGGCAATGTTGATGACGTATGGCCGTTGTTCAAGATAGGCTTTGAGAACAGAGGATATTCAAGAGAGATCTATTTCGGCACTACGGCAGACGGACTTATAAAGCCTACTAACGGAATTAAAAATGCAATAGACGGCTTCGAAGGCTTCGAGGCAGGCAAGTGGTATAACATAAGAATAGTCGTAAGCGCTGACACTAACGCTATCGCTGACGAAACGGGCTACGCTGACGTATACGTTGATAATACCTTTGTATGTCAAGCTAAGATCAACGGCAAGGGTACAAGCAGCAAAAACCGCGTTGTACTCACTCACCTTGCAAAAGCTCCCGTGGGATGCTCGATCGAGGTTGATAACCTATTCGTAGGTCACAGCTAATCTGTGATCGTCAAAGTATGCGGAGGATAAACCTATGAACACAAAACAAACAAAATGGCAAGACTTTTACGACGCACTTTCCGCGCATACCGATAAGCCCGGAGATATCGTAGACGCATTTGCCGATCTTCATTCAATTTATGATAATAATCTTTGTCGTTGGTTTGCAAAGCTTTACGACAAGGATATCGGCGGTTTTTACTTCTCAAATTCCGGAAGAGATAATACACCTTTTCTTCCGGACGTTGAGTCCACGGCTCAGGCTATCAATTCACTTATGAGCCTTGGAATAATGTCTTCTCCCGATGATTTTCCGGAAGGAATGAAATCCGGCATAAGCCGCTTCGTTTGCTCGCTTATCGATCCGGAAGACGGCTTTATTTACCACCCCCAATGGGGCAAAAACATTGTAGATTCAAGACGAGGCAGAGATCTTGGATGGGCTTTGCAGTTGTCAAGACAGTTTGAATTTAAGCTTCCGTATAAAACCGCAAACGAAAGACTTATTTCAGCGCTGAAAAAGGAAAACGACGATGCAAAGGCAATACCCGAGCATCTTCGCTCCGCTGAGGCGATGAAAAAGTATTTGGATCGCTACGATTGGGAAAACAGCGCTTATTATGCAGGTAATAACATAGCGTCGCAAATGTCAAGCGTTGTTGCGGCAGGACTTGAAGACGTCGTTATAGATTATCTTAATGGTATCCAGAATAAAGAAACCGGTCTTTGGGGCAACAGAAGCTCTTACGGCGCTGTAAACGCACTTTTGAAGATAAGCGCGGCTTATGAAACGGCAAAGCGTCCTTTCCATAATGCAAAGGCGGCGGCAAGAGCCGCTATGGAGTGCGCTATACGCGACGACGATTTTGTTTCGAAAAGCAGAGATGAGCGTTGCAGTACGGTTTGCCATATTTACAATACCTGGTTTGCGGTTTACAACGTGGTTAAAAATTTGCGTAGACACGGCGGAGAAGAGGGATTACGCGAAGCGGAAGAAATAACTAAAGAGGTGTATTCGCTTGCTCCTAAGGCAATCTTGGCATCCAAAGAAAAAATTCTTCGCTTCAAGAAGCAAGACTCTTCGTTCAGCTACGACCTGGATATGCATCTGTGCGGCAAATCTCAAGAAGCACCCGTATGCATTCCCGGCACAAACGAGGGAAGCATTAACTCTACCGTTATTTCCACGTCAGGTTTGACCGGAAATATTATAGGAGCTTTGAGCATAAGGGATGAAGACAATCCTTCGATTTTCGGTCCGGAAGATCGTTCCGTCTTCATATCTGCGCTTGAACTATAAAAAATAAAGGAGGTATTATCATGAATGAAAAAGGCAAGAAGTTCCCATATTCCGAACCGATTTTAGAAAAAACAGACATTGCCCTGTGTGACGTTATAACGACCTCAGGGCAGACTCCTTCAAACTGGGGGAGTGATGTTGACGGCGAGCATGGATGGACCTAAAAATTAAACAACAATTAAATAAAGAAAGGTAAAAAACAATGAAAAAATCAAAAATTTTAGTATTGACTTTAGCTTTTGCACTTCTCGTATGCGCAATGTTTGCAATTACCGCGTCTGCCGATGAAGGCGGAAACCTTGCAATTCTTTCTAAGAACGTTGCATATTCTTCCAACGTACAGATGATGTTCGCCGTTGATGCTACCGTAGAGGAAGCAGGCGACGTAGTAGTTAAGTATTACTTTGAATCCGAACCCGAGAAAATCTACACGGCGGCTCTTAACGACGTTACAAATCCCGATACGATCTACACCGATAAAAACGGTGTTCAGCATCCTTCCTTCACTACGATTGGTATTCCCGCAAAGGAATACGGCGAGAAGGTTTACGTTGCGGCGCAGATGAAGGGCGCATCCGACGATGCAGAGTACGTTGAGTACAGCGTTGCAGAGTATTTCTTTGAGAAGCTTTATGCGCAGAGTTACGTTTTTGAAACCTCGGGCGAAGATTACAACCGTAAGCAGCTTTATGTTTCCTATCTTAATTGCGGTGCGTATGCGCAGCAGGTGCTTATCAATGACAAGAACAATATGAACGAAACGCTTGTTACGGATTATAACTACGTAGCTCTTTCCGGTGGCGTTACCGGCGCGGAAAGCGGATTTTATGCTGACGGAGCAGAGGTTGAACTTGCTCTCGGTGATTATACTGGAGAGGTTCCCGCAAATATGCAGTTTGATGCATGGCAGCTTTACAAGTTTGCATCCTTTGGCGCTGAGCCTACCGTAACCGAGCTTTCCGGTAATTCTTATACTCTTACCGCTGATGCAACCTACGTTGTAGCTCCCGTATTTGCTCCCGCACTTCCCGGCGGAAACGGTGCGTATTATAATGCTCATAAAAACGGCACAGAAACAGGAACCGTTTATGACTTTGCAGACGGCGACATATCTGTTCTTGCAGGTATAAGCGGCGGTGCACAATCCTCGGCAACCGTCCTTTCGGATTCAAAATATGTTTCATTCGCCAAGACGGCCGAAACAAGCTCGACCGTGAAAAAGGGCTTAGCTTTTGACGCGGCAGGTGATACAACCTCAACCGTAATTGAAATGGATATACGTTTGAGCGGTGACGTTAACGGCATATCTCCCCTCTTCGTTATTGAGGTTGAAAACAGAGGTTATACAAGGCAAATATACGTTGGTGTAAATGCTGACGGAAAGATTATATTCCCCAACGGAACAAAAGACGCAGCGGAAAGCTACGTAGCCTTTGACGCTGACAAGTGGCACAACGTACGGCTCGTGATAAGCGCATCGGAAAATGCTAATACAACAGAAACCGGTTACGCCGACCTCTACGTTGACAACGAGTATGCCTGCAAGGTTAAGCTGAACGGAAAAGGCACTACCACAAAGGACAGATTAGTATTTACTATTAACGGCAAGGGACTTGTAGGAAATGCAATCGAATTTGACAACGTATTCGTAGGTCATAACTAATTTATAATTTACCATTAAAACAAAGCAAATATCAAGGAGAAACACTAAAAATGGAACAGAAAAAAGTAAGATTCGCTATAGTAGGGCTCAGAAGTCTTGGCAGAACTCACGCACTTGGCGTTAAAGCAAACAGCGATATTGCAGAGCTTGTGGCGGTATGCGACAACGATCCGAATATGCTCAAAGAAAGAGCCGACGAGCTTGGAGTTGAGCGCCGCTATACCGACTTTTATGAAATGATAAAAGACGGCGGATTTGATTGCGTTGTGCTTGCAACTCCCGACCAGATACACAGAGAACACGCTGTTGCGGCGTGTGATGCGGGCTACCACGTTCTTTGCGAAAAACCTCTTGCTCAGACGGTTGAGGATTGTGATGCTATGATAGATGCGGCAGAGCGCAACGGCGTAAAGTTTATGACCGGTCAGGTTTGCCGTAAAGCACCCGGTTTTATAAAGGCTAAAGAGCTCGTTGATTCCGGTCTTATCGGTGAACTCTTCTACGTTGAGTCGGAATACGCTCACAATTATCAGTTCCTTGAACCCAAATGGAGAAAAGACCCCGTAAATCTTCGTTATTCCATTATCGGCGGCGGATGTCATGCAATAGACCTTCTTCGCTGGATTGCGGGAGATCCTGAAAAGGTAAGCGCGTTTGCAAACAGAAAGATACTTACCGATTGGCCCGTTGACGACTGTACGATCGCAATTATGCAGTTCCCGAACGGTGTTATAGGAAAGGTGTTCTGCGGAATAGGTGTTAGAAGACCTTATACAATGCGTACTTGTCTTTATGGAAGTGAGGGTACTATTATTTGCGATAACCATACCAACGAGATAATTTGTTACCGCCATGCAAGCTATGCTAACGGAGATCACCTCTATCCCGAGACCAAGTTCCCGGTAGAGATAAAGCATCACAACGTTGCCGCGGAAATCAAGGATATGGCTCTCGCCATTCTTAACGACACACCTCTTGAATGCTCGGTTTACGAGGGCGCAAATACGGTTGCCGTAGGTATTGCTGCCGTTGAGTCGGCTGCAAAGGGCGGCGAGCCTGTCGCGCCAAGATATCATAAGAAGTGATATTTACTTAAAAATGAAAGCTCCACGGGTGTTTTGAAGGATACTCGTGGAGCTTAAAACGACAATTGAAAGTCGAGTGAAATAAGAAATGAAAAAAGTATTTGATGCGCACGTACATCATTCCTTCGAGATGTCAATAAAAGACGCTATAAGAATATTTAAGCTTGAATTTCCTGTAACGAATACGGAAAGAAAAGCGTTTATGAGCATGCCGAACAAGGTGTCGCCCCAGCACGTATTTTATCATAATGAAATGCAGAATATCCGCGTTTTGTTTTTAAAGCATTGCTTTTCGCCGACGGCATACGCGTTTGCAGGACTTGAGCATCCTATTGACGTGTACGAAAGAGATGATGCGTATCTTTCCGATTTGTATCTGAAGCAGGCAGAGGAATATGCGTCCGTAGGCTTTGACGGCATGAAGATGCTTGAAGGATACCCATCGTTGCGCAAGGCTATGAAGCGACCGCTTAACCATTCCGTTTATGATAAATACTATTCCTTCCTTGAAGAAAATAACATACCGGTTACGATGCACGTAGCTAACCCGGAAATTTTTTGGAATATTGAAGAAGCGGACGAGTATGCGATAAAAATGGGAAGAGTCTGTGACTCCACTTATCCAACCAAAGAAGAGCTACACGACGAGGTTGACGGCATAATGAAAAAGCATCCTCGCCTTCGCTTAACTCTTGCTCATTTTGGGTTTATGAGTACGGATATTGAAAGAGCAAAGCGGTGGTTGGATTATGAGAATACCTGCTTTGATATAACTCCCGGCGGAGAACAACTGCTGAAAATGGGGCAGGAGTGGGATAAATGGCAGAGCTTTTTCTCTGAATATCAAGACAGAATCGTTTACGGTTCTGATTATTACGCATTCCCCGAGGACGAAAAGTGGGAAGAGAATTTTACTCGCCGTCCTAATTTTATTCGCCAATTCTTTGAAACCGATACGGAACACGTTTATTTGGGCGAAAAATTTTTCGGTGTGAATCTTGTTCGTGAACTTATTGAAAAAATTTATTGGAACAATTCGATGAGGCTTTTAGGTGAGCCTAAGAAGATAGATTATTCCTATATGAAGAGTCTTGCGCAGTCACTTTTGGCAAAAAGCGGCAAATATTCACCCTTTGCTGACGAAGACCTTCGATATATTCTCGAGAGTATTGATTAAACTACCTCTCCGATGCTGTAGAATTTTATTAAAAGCGAAAAAACAGGAGATATAATAATGAAGCTTAATAAAATATGGGGTTACGGACAGCTTTTCGGCTATTCGGGACTCGACGGGATTAACAGATATTACAATGATTTTGTTGGTACGTTAACCTCCCAAAAAATTGAAGTAAGATTCGAACTAAAAAAATGGATAAAGGTTTATTTCCCGGTAAAGGGACGAATAAAATTCAACGCAATTACCGGAGATATGATTGACGCCAAGTGCGCAGAGGGAGATTTCTTCATTACATTTGCCGATGCGGACACTCTCGTCGGCTATTCTCCCGTGTTGCCTAAAATCTTCGGTCAGAATAAGCTTAACTATTATAAGAGCTGGGACGTTGATTGTTATTACAACGATACAGACTCTATTGCTGTGCAGTATGAAAAGCGCGAGGATGGAGTCTACAAATTCTGTATTCACCATTCTCAGGTTTATTCCGAAGCTCGCGCAGGCGCAAACCGCTATATGAGCGCAGACGTTGAAGCTCTCAAGGAAGCTCGTTATTCCTACTTCAAAAATATGCCTAAGTGCAAAAATAAAAAGTACGAACAACTGTATTATAAGGCTTTGTCCGTGCAGAAGGTTAACGTGCACACCCCCGAGGGTAAAATTCCTTGTATGTGGACAACCCCCGACAGAGTGCCTCACAGACATATGTGGCTTTGGGACAGCGTATTCCACGCAATGGCATTCCTGACTTACAACAAGGAAATGGCTGAAAACTGCATCAATTCGGTGCTTTCGCAAATACAAGATGACGGATTTATGCCTCATATGATGAATCCTATCGACTCTTCCGACGTAACTCAGCCGCAGGTTCTCGCTTGGGGTATCTGGGAAGTCTATAAGAAGACGGGGCATAAGAAATTTCTTGAGGATAACGTAGAAAAACTCGACAGATACCTCACCTGGGATATGCAAAACCGTGATAAAAACGGAAACGGACTTCTCGAATGGATTACAGAGCCCGATTATTCAACCTCACCTGAGGCTAGCTCATGTAAATGCAGCGAGTCGGGTATAGATAATTCTCCGAGATTCGATTTTGACGATGATATGGACGCTATCGACTTTTCGGTATGGGCGGCAAGAGATGCTCTTTATCTTTCCTACATATACAATGAGCTCGAAGATAAAGAAAATGCGGCAAAGTGGAATGGTATTTACGAAAAGATTAAAAATGCCGTAAACGAGCTCCTTTGGGACGAGGAAACCGGTGCATATTACGACCGACTCTTTAACGGAACTCTGTCAAAAGTGCTTACACCTACGTCATTCCTTCCTCTATTTGCCGGTATTCCTTCAAAGGAGCAGGCGGAGAAAATGGTTAAGACCTTGACCGACGAAAATCTCCTTTGGACGTCTCTACCTCTTGCAACTGTTGCAAAATCTCACCCCACCTATTCTACGGATATGTGGCGTGGCGGCGTGTGGCTGAATCTTAACTATTTTGTAATCGCGGGACTTAAAAAATACGGCTATGACGATGTTGCCGAGGAATTGAAAACAAAAACGCTCGAAGCCGTAAACAAGTGGTATAAGAAAACTGGCGCGATATTTGAGTTCTACTCTCCCGAGAACGACATTGTTCCTTACGCTTGTGAAAGAAAGGGTAAACCCACGACACCGCCCGACTGGAGAAAGAAAGTACATTCAATAGTTGATTTTAATTGGTCATCTTGCTTTACCCTAATGTTTATTCAAGATGAACTATATATAGACTCTTCATCAACTCACCCAATTATGACTCAACCCCAAAAAAGATAGGACGTTTATTTTCGTTCTACGTTATAATTAACATTTGCAAACCAATCTAAGGAGCTTTAACTATGAAAACCGCAATAACCAATACCACGCTCGTAATGACGGACCACTTAATTCCGGGTGCTACCCTCGTTATGGATGACGGCAGGATCGTTGACTTCGGCAAAAAGATCAACACCGACGGAATGGATGTTATCGATGCAAAGGGTGGGTACACAGGTCCCGGTCTTATGGACATTCATACTCACGCAGGCAACCGTATACGTTTTAGTAACGAGCCTTACGGCCCTGCTGCATTTCTTCTTCAGCACGGTGTTACCGACATTTTTCCCGCGATGAGCTACGGCCGAAACGCAGAGCAGCTTGTGGAGGATGTTAAAAGGTGCAAGGAAGCTATGGCATCCGGCAAGGCGCCTAACATCACGGGACTATATATGGAAGGCCCGTACCTCAACGTTAACTTTGGCGCAGGAAGAGTAAATCATCCGTGGGCGCCTACCGTAGCGCTTGAAAGATTTAAGGCTGTCGTTGACGAGGCTGTTGACGTTACAAGAATGTGGTGCATAGCTCCCGAACGCGAAAACATTGACGAGTTTGTGAATTACGTCAAAGAAAAAGACCCGGACGCACTGTTCTCCGTTGCACATAGCGAAGCCGAGCCGTGGATGATCGAAAGATTTATGCCAATGGGACTCGTAAACGTCACTCACCATACCAATGCAACCGGTACTATTCAAAAATATCCCGAGTGTCGTTCCGCTTGTGTTGACGAAACCGCTCTTTACAACGACGAGCTTTACACTGAGCTTATATGCGACAAAATAGGCATTCACGTTCAGCCGTATATTTTGAGACTTACAAAGAAAATCAAAGGTGATGATAAGATCATTCTTATATCAGACGCAACCGACAGAGCAGGTCCTATCCCCGAGAAGGGCGATTACACCGGTGCTGACGATTTGAACTTTGATTTTGAAGGTGAGATTTCGGGAACTCGAATTACTCTTGACAGGGCCTGCTACAATATGATGGTACATACCGGTGCATCTCTATGCCAGGTATTCAAGTACGCATCTACCAACCCGGCAAAAATGCTCCGTTACACCGATAGAGGGAAAATTGCCGTTGGAAACGTAGCTAATCTCATCACGGTAGACCACGAGTTTAACGTACTTGACGTATATCTTTACGGAAAAAAAGTTAAATAGCGCTTGGAGAAATGCTCCGCACGAGAGAAAGAACAAAATTTCGTAATAAATAAAGCAATTAAATAATGTTTAAGACAAGAATAGTTTCATCTCTCGAAAAGGCTTTTCTTGGCGATACGTGAGGCAAAGAAACAGGCATAAAGTAACCCTAATTACGTAAGTTATGTTTCACTCCCCAAACGAAAGTGAAAACATTAAAGGATAATCCAATATGGATATAAGAAAAGAATCACTAAAAAAACATTACGAATGGAACGGCAAAATCGAGGTAATTTCCCGTGCTCCCATTGAAACAAGAGAGGATCTTTCTCTTGCCTACACCCCCGGAGTTGCCGAGGCG
>JAZTXO010000156.1:0-12221 GCA_045636445.1 Eubacteriales bacterium
TTCAAATTTTAATCTAGAAATAGATTTTCCATAAGTAATTTTAATCTTTTTTATAATAAAACATAGTTGTTTATGTATAAAACACACCTTTTTATTCAAACATATTGAATAAAAGATAGTTTAATGTTAACATTAATAAAATGTAACGATTCAAGTTATAAGATTGGAGTAAAAATGTTATACGCACAGATAACAGCACCAAATGTTAATTACAGACCGATGCACACCCATCCACACTACGAAATAATGTTTGTTCTCGAAGGCGAGGGGTGTCTTATCACCCCGGACGGAGAGAAGCCCTTCTCCCCCGGTTGTTTGTTTATTGCTCCTCCAAATCTTCCACACGCAACTCGCTCAAAAATCTCACATACAATAATTTCGATAGGAGAGCGTCTTGACAACCTTAATTTCTTAACAGAGGTGTACGAAACCCACGACTCGGAATATGGAGAAGCCAAAATGTTTGCCGAAACCATATTACGCTATGCCTACGAAAACGAAGCCTATGCAAACGCCTGCATCAACGCTCTGGTGCGATTTGCGCTTATGAAACGTACTGAGTATGCAAAAGATGCATATTCCACTATATACCGTATTATATCCATAATGGAAGATAGATACGGCGACCCACACCTTAAAGCGGGTGATTTAATACGAGCCAGCGGATATGCCGAAGATTATATCAGAAGTAAATTCCTTGAGGTAACAAAGCTCTCCCCTGTAAAATTCCTTAATCATATAAGAGTAAAAAACGCAGGCACACTTCTACTCTCAACAGAGCTTTCGGTTAACGAGATAGCACAAAAATGCGGTTTTCTCGATATGGCCTATTTTTCAAAGACATTTAAGGCACATTTTGGTATATCTCCGAAGAAATATAAGAAGAGCACAGTCAACTAATCCACACTGTAATTTTTTTCAAAATCAAACGAACCCGAGCTACAAAAAGCATAGTTTTTCTTTGATTTATACGGTAATTTTTTTATTATTTTCAAATGTCTTTTCCTCCAAGATGAGATTATAACCTTTCATAATCGTATTTATCATTCTATTATTAAGGTTATATTACACAAAAATTTACTGTTTGAATTTTTTTGAAGAAAAATAGGTTGACAACCGGTTTATTAGTTGGTATAATTTTGAATGGACTAAAAATTCCAAATTTATTTATTAATTCACTGAGAGGTACAAAAATGTTAGCTATAATCAATGCTGAACTTGTAATGAAGGATCACTATATTCCCGACGCTTATATTCTGCTTAAAGACGGAAAGATAGAAAAGTTCGGACAGATGAAGAAAATCGGCGATATTTCGGGCTATGAAGTTCTTGATGCGGAAGGTGCATACGTTGGTCCCGGACTTGTTGACATACATACTCACGCAGGTAGCACACACTGGTTCTTTAATGAGCCTGTTCCTGCGGCAACCTTTATGCTGGAGCACGGATCAACCACAGTTTGCCCTACCCTGTATTTCGATATGACGGCAGACAAGCTTATGGCACAGATGGATGTTGTAAGAGAAGGATTCGCTTCTCTTAAGCACTCTAACTTTGGCGGTTTCTATATGGAAGCACCTTATATGAATCCCAAGTTCGGAGCAAACCGTGAAAACAACCCTTGGAAGGGTCCTATCAACAAAGACGAATATATGCCCCTTATTGAAAAGGGCGGTTCGGATGTTCGCGTTTGGGTTACTGCTCCCGAAAGAGAGGGTATTGAAGAATTTGTAAAGGATGCAAAAAGTGTTAACCCGAACGTTCGTTTCTCGGTTGGTCACAGCGAAGCAACTCCTATGCAGATTGAGAAACTTATACCCTACGGTCTTTGCATAGGCACTCACCACACCAACGCTACCGGTACACTTGAAATTTATCCCGAGTGCCGCGGTATTTGCGTTGACGAGGCTGTAAACTACAACAGAGAAATTTATGCCGAGATAATAAGCGATACCATCGGTATTCACGTAAATCCCTACAATCAGCGTCTTATCCGCAAAATCAAGGGTGACGATAGAATCATTCTCATTTCCGATGCGTGCGTATTTGACGGCCCTGTTCCCGAGGGCGACCTTTATGACGGAGCTATTGATATTCTCTTCGACTTTGCAGGCGAGATTGCAGGCTCAAAGCTCACACTCAATCAGGCTTGTAGAAACTTTATGAAGCATACGGGTGCATCTCTTGTTGATGCATTTAAATTCGCATCATATAACCCCTCCAGAGCCATCGGACTTACCGACAGAGGAGAAATTCGCGAGGGACTTAAGGCTGACCTTATTCTTGTTGACCACAAGATGAACGTAAAGAAGGTTATCGTTGACGGCGAGATTGCAGTTTAATTTGCATTTTGTTATAGAAGTTAAAACACCGGTTTAACTGGTGTTTTGCACAGTCCCAAAAGGGGTTAATACCTGCTTACCCCTAAAGTGGCATCGAAGGTTCAACACCGCATTACAATTTCAGGGGCTGTCACATTTGGTAAGACCGAAAAAGCCGGAAAATATAAAAGAAAACGTCTCAAATACAGCGAAAACCGCAAACGAGACAGTTTAAGGTGGAAATTTTTGATTCTATGGTCTTTTTCTACCGCAGTTTCCTTCCTCTCGACGTATGCATACACGCCTTCTGGGTGGAAAACGACGCTTCTTCCTCAAATCTGACTATCCCCTTTATCAACCAAAGAGAGGCTGTCTCAAATTTTGAATTTGAGACAGCCTCTCTTCTTTTGTGTTAACAATAAAAAACAGAGTAATGTGACACGCATTACTCTGTTTTTTATAAAGATAGTGCTTTCTCAATGTGCAGCATAATCGCTGGCATAGGACATTATCAACTTGTGAAGAGGGTGAGGATCATGAATGTTTTTAAACGTCATCGAACCTTTTTTTGAAGATACGACAATATCACCGAAATTCAACATTTTTCCCCAAATAGACTGCTCAATATAGACATTCTTTATCTCATTCAAAGGAGAATCAAACATTTCAGCTCCCGATTTACCGATAACACGAAGATTAGTTACCGCGAGGGAATACTTGAAATGTCTGGATGTCATAACAAGACACCAGATAAGCCAAGCTATTATAAGCATTATGAAGGGAATCTTGATCAAAAATACCAAAAATTCAGGTATCTCTATATTTCTGAAAATATAGTCAGTCAAGTTGATTTTCTGACCGCTCTCCAATCCTATAGCTTCCATCATCTCCCGCTTAAAAGCAGAAGATAGGGTGGATTTTACCCACACCGGAAAATAAACAATTAACCAGTAAAGGAAGAAGCCTCCCGGAATTGATACCCAAGTGAATATCAAACCGGGAATAGTGGTTTTAGCTTCCCTTTCGATAACCTCGTCCTTTTTAAGGATAATTCCTTTGAACTCGTTTATCACTTATTAAGAACACCTGCCATAGCATTTGCCATCTCGGCAGCCTGCTGCTTAACTCTATCTTCCTCATACTGATCAATCTGCTGCATAACCATTCCCTTGAATGCATCGGGATGAGATACACCAACGAAAGGAATCGCACCGGCTGCAGTAGTAATGGTTATATTTCCGTAATTGAAGATTTTACCGAATAAGCCCTGGTCAACCGCTACGTTCTGAACCTTGTTAAGAGGAGCATCAAGAGAAAAGGTCTTTAATACACCGGCTCTTCCTACTACTCTTTTGTTAGTAACGGCAAGCTCTAATTTCGAATACTCGATAGTTGCCAGAAGTGCTTTAAAGGTAGGAACCAAAAGAAGCCAGAATCCAAGAATACCCCAAACCCACTTAAACACAAGGGATATAGGAGTTATCTTCGCCATTTTCACGATGGATTCATTTTTGCCTAAGTTTTGCTCAACATATTTTGCCATGATTTTTTACCTCACATTGTATTTTTGTCGAACCGTGTCATTCAACGAGATACATTATAACCTATTTCAGGTTAAAAGTCAATACCCTGAAACAGATTAATTATAATATTTTTGAAGATTTTTGTGGAGGTAAAAAATGTATCCGAGACTACGTGATTTGCGAGAAGACAAAGACTTGAATCAGACTCAAATTGCTAAATTACTTGAAATGTCACAAACGGGATATTCAAAATACGAAACCGGTGAAAACGACATTCCAACGCAAGTGCTGATAAAGCTAGCTAGATTTTACGACACTAGCGTCGACTATCTGCTGGGCGAAACTAACAACCCCAAAAGATATAAATAAAAGAAGCAGAAAACGTTTGCGATAAAATCACGGCAGACGTTTTCTGCTTCTTTTTATTTCAACGCTTGTTCTATAACGGGAAGAAGCGTTTCGGTTATTTTTTCATAACCCTTTTCGTTTGGGTGGAGTCCGTCATCGGTATAGAGGGCGGAATACTCGCCTGTTTCGTTGTCTTTGAGAGCCGAATGAACGTCAACGTAAGTGAAGTCATACTTGGAAGCAAGTCCTTTTATTCTCTCGTTCGCTGCCAATATTTTTTCATTTCGGTTAGAAAAATCTCTCGACGTTGGATGAATGGACTGGACTATGAGCGATGAGTCGGGCAGCTTTTCACGAATCTCGGCAATTACAGTTTCGTAGTTTTCAAACATACTGTCAATATTATTTATACCTATAAGAAGTACAACGACTTTAGGATTAACGGCATAAAGTGAAACTTCAAGTCGGTCGTAAAGACCAAAGGTGGTGTCTCCGCCTATTCCTCGCCATGCAACGCTGTATTCCGAATATGCAGTGCCGAAAGACTCGTATCCATCGGTTATACTGTCACCGATAAACGCAATATCTACGTTTGAAAGAGTTTTATTTTCCTCTTCGAACTCTAAAACCTTGGCATCGTAATATTCCTTAAAAGGATTATTTTCTTCTCTTCCCTGCATAAAAGAACGAACGAGAAAATAAATGCCAACCGTAATTGATGCTAAAAGAATAAGAGTGAAAAGGAAAAGGATTATTTTTTTACTTTTCATCAATTATACCTCGAGTATTATTTTTTACGAGAAATTTCTTTGCACATAATATTAGATTTCATCAATTTTTATAAGATTTGTGTTACCCGAATGTCCGGTTGTGTCGCCACCGGTAATGACTATTCGGTCTTTTTTACTTAAGCCAAGCTCCTTTGACGCAATCTTTTTTGCAGTATAGAAAAGAACGTCGGTTGAGGTAAATTCTTCGCACATGGCGGGAATTACGCCCCAGGACATTGCAAGTTTTCGCCAAGTATTTTCGTTTGTTGTAAGTCCTATGATAGCAACCGGGGAACGGAATCTTGACACCATTCTCGCAGTCATTCCCGAAAGAGAGCAAGCAACTATTGCCTTTGCTTCAATATCAATCGCCATACCGCAGGTAGAATGAGAAATTGCGTCGGTCATATTGCGGATTTTAAAATCAGAATCGTGGAAGCGTTTTTTGTAGTTGATATTATTTTCGGTAGTTTCAGCAATCTTCGCCATTGTTTCAACCGCTTGTACGGGATATTTTCCTGCGGCAGTCTCGCCGGAAAGCATAATAGCGCTTGTACCGTCGTAAACGGCGTTTGCAATATCCGAAATTTCGGCTCTTGTGGGACGGGAGTTTGTGATCATGGATTCGAGCATTTCGGTTGCGGTGATAACACGCTTACCGAGCATACGGCATTTTGTAATAAGCTTCTTTTGAATTGCCGGAAGATGCTCGAAAGGAATTTCAACACCCATATCACCGCGGGCAATCATAATACCGTCGCAATATTGGCAGATTTCCTCTATATTATCAACACCCGACTGATTCTCTATCTTTGCAATCAGCTCAACACCCTCTGCTCCGATTTCACTCATATAATTACGCACGTCGATAAGATCCTGTTTGCAGGAAACAAAGGAACAAGCAATATAATCAATGCCGTTATCAACACCGAATTTAATATCCTTTTTATCCTGCTCGGAAAGATACGGCTGCTTCATTACCTTACCGGGGAAGCTCATACTCTTACGGTCGGAAAGCTCACCGCCAAATACAACCTTACATTTTATATCCGAGCCAACTATTTCTTCAACAAGGAAAGAAAGAAGTCCGTTGTTCAAAAGAATTGTATCGCCAACGGAAAGCTCTTCGGCAAGTTTTGCATAGCTTACCGATACACGTTCGTTATTTCCGATAACGTCATCGGTTGTGAAAGCGAAGCTATCACCGGGAGAAAGAAGGATTTTTCCGTTCTCGAAGGTCTTTATACGAAACTCGGGTCCTTTCGTATCGAGCATAATAGCTATGGGAAGGTGAAGCTCGTCACGAACTTCCTTGACAAGATCAATTCTTTTTTGATGATCCTCGTGAGTGTTGTGAGAAAAATTGAGTCTTGCAACGTTCATTCCCGCCTTGCAAAGTCCAATGACGATTTCTTTAGTGCTGCTTGCAGGACCGAGTGTACATACTATTTTGGTTTTACGCATAAGTTCTCCTCTAAATCTGTGCTAATGAGTTACCATATTTATAACATATTTTCGATTAAGATGCAGTAAATGTTAAGAAAAAACTATACTAAAAGGCGAAAAGCGCTCTTTAGCCAGAAGGAATTTTTAAATCTTCAAATCCAGCTCTGCTACGTGAGGGCGGTGGTCGGAGGCAACTATCGCGGGGATGTCTGCGGAAATCACCTCAACGTCCGGGGTAACGAAGACGTAGTCGATTTTTTCGTAGGGTTTATCCGAGGGGAAACTTAAAAGATCCTCTCTAAAAAGCACTGCGGTATCTTTCATACGCTCCCTTATAGGCAAAAGGAGAGGCGAGTCGGGGCGAAGGTTAAAATCGCCCATGAGTACGCATTTTTCTTTTTCAAGGTTAGCTACTACGGTTTTTACGGCGTTTATCTGCTCGTCATCGTTGAGGCCGAAGTGGGTTACGAGCACCGTAATTCCCTGCTCCAGCTTGACCTTGAGCAGCGCTCTTGTTTCGTAATATTTAGTACCCGTTTTGGGGTTCGGGTCGGGGATTAAAATCGTTTCGGCGGATAAAATCGGGTAGCGGGAGATAATCGAGTTGCCGTAAGGGCCAAGCTCGAAATCTATTGCCTTGCCGAAGTAATAGTTCGACAGACCCGTTTTCTCGGAAAGAATGCGGGTTTGGTCGGTATAATCCTCGTGGGTGCCCTCACCGCGCATTTCTTGAAGTCCAACCACGTCGGGGTTGACTTTTTTTATTGCATCGGCAATAACGTCGAAATTGATTTTACCTTCAAGATAAGCAAGACAGTGCTGGGTGTTAAAGCTCATAAATTTCATATCTTTTTTCTCCTAAAATCAAATAGAAAGCAACACTATGGCAACTGCGCCTACCGCAACACCGCACCACTGCCACCAACGCATTTTTTCCTTGAACACAAAGAGAGATACGACGGTGTTGAGGGCGAGCGAGCCTACCGCTATAAAGGGATAGATGAGTGTCGGTGAAAGTGTTGAGCTTGCGAGAGTTATAACTATAAGATTGATAAAGAAGTTTAGAACTCCGGCAATAAACGGAACGTACGCCGTCTCCTTAACTATCACCTTAGTGTCAGTGCGGTCGGAGCGGAAATACCGTACCGCGCAAACGGCAAGTCCGATACCCGTAGCAACAACCATAAGGAAGTCACCGTAAGCCGCGTTAAAGTCTATCTGCTGGCTTCTCTGAACTGTCGAGGCGAGGGAGTTGCCGACGAAGTAAATCGAAATAAAGAATATCCACTTTGGAGTTATTTTTATCTTTTCGTTATCTTTACGCTTTCCTGTGTAAAGGCAGAGCCAGAGGGTGATGACGACGAAAAGAAGTCCCAGAATTATCACAGGGGTTACAGGACTGTTCCAGAAGAAGAAGCCCCATATACTGGTCGTTATCATCGAGAGCTGCATTATCAGCGAGGAAAGCACAAGCGAGCCTTCCCTGTATGCCGAAACACTAGCTATCATAGCGGAGGTGTAGCCTACGGCAAATAGCACCGAATATGGCACAACCGCAAGATTTATTTCGGGATTTGACAAAAACTTTATAAGCCAAAGCGAGAATACCGCTATCAACGAAATAAAATTGTATATTGCCGCCGTGTCGTGTCTTCCCTCATTTTTGCGGTTGTAAAAACTTGCACCAATCCCGCAAAACGAAAGAAAAAGTGCGGCAGAAACCAAGAGTATGTATGGCATTGTTATTATCCTTTAACCACCCTTGCAAGAGCCGAACCGGCAGCTTCGCCTATCAGCCTATATCCCTCGTTATTAAAATGACCGAGAGCATCAAAATTCTTGTATTCATCGATAAGACTGAGACCGGGTACAATATCGGTAAGCATTACAAAATCCGAGTCTATAAGAGGGAGCTTATCTTGAGCTGCCATAATAACCTCGTCGCACATTTTGCCATGCTCGTTTGATGCAACGCATTCCCTGTACCACCTGTTAACGGCACAGAAATAGCCTACCTTTATGATACAGAATTTCTCAATTCCAAAGTCTCGCACAAGGCATTTTTTGAAGCCCATAATACGCTCGATATACTCTTCTTCGGTAGTTCCGATAACCGCATCAGACTCGCCTTGAAGCCAGACGTAATAGATGTGCTCGACCTCGCCCATCGAACGGGCATATTCGATACCAGCCTTTATTTTTTGTCTTGCGTAATGGTATCTTTGTGTTCCGTAGAGCCACTGACCGATTGTAGTATTTCCGCAGGCTGCGGGGATAGCAAATACTTCTCTGCCCGTATTCTTTATATACTCTCTGCAAAAATCCGGAAGAAGCGAACCGCCGCCCTTTGCCGCTGCAAGCATGTACTCCGAGAAGGCCTCCCCTGCCGGATGCTGCATGGGCTTTACACAATTCTCATTCCATTTGAATTCAACCGCACCCGCAATAGGGTCGTTTTTGGCAGGGAGTGTATAGCTTGCTCCCTGCATATTACTTTGTCCGCCAAAAATTATAATATCCATTTTTATTTCCTCAATAGTAGATTTTTACAGGGCCGAAAAGTCCGCCGGTCAGCTTGTCATCACAAAATGCCATCTGCTTATTATGGTAAGGCGACACCTGCCACTTTGAAAATTTGTCAAAGGTCTTTGTATACTTATACTCGTTTGCCGCATTGTTTGTCACACGTATCTCAAGCAGGTTTTTCTCTTTCAAAACAGACGCGGACACGCTAAGTCTGTAAGGCGGCATAACAAGAACTCCGAGGTGTTCTCCGTTAAGGAACAGCTCCGCGGAATAATCAACTCTGCCAAGGTCGATAGTGAATTTTTCAAAATCGCCTTTCGGTCTTGCAAACTCGGTTGAATAAACACCGCTGCCGTAGAAGCTTTCACCGACAATCTCGCGCCAATCACCGAGCTTAATCGCAGCCGACGGCTCGTCGTACATCTTGTACAGGGCTTCCATATCACCGAGAATAAACTGCGCACACTTTCTGAACGAATAACTTTGGTCAAGGCATATCTCGCTTGAAAAATCAGAGCTTTCAAGCTCGAAATCTTCATCGGTATAAAGAAGAGCAAACACCTCACCGGATTCAAATTTAAGGTCGGCAAAGCCGTCTTTTACCGAAAGAGAGCGAAGCGTGCCGCTTGTTATATCAATAAGCACAGGAGTCTTATCGGTAATCTTAAGTCGAGTGCTTTGCGCCTCAAATCCCTGATTGAAGATGATATCAAGTTTGCCGTTTTCGAGCAATTTAGTATATGTACGGAGATTTCCCGACGAGAAGTCAAGAGGCACAGTTGAGGATATTATTCCCTTGCAATCCTCAACTAGCAAAGAACCCTTGATTTCAGGGGTAAGCGCGGATCTGACAACAAAAATCTTACCGCCACGGGATGCAAATTTTTCGAGCTTTTTAACAACTCGCTTTGGGATATATTTTGTAGGAGGAATGACCACGGTATCGTAGTTTGCTTTACCCATAGAGATTA
Source organism: Eubacteriales bacterium (assembly GCA_045636445.1). Classification (GTDB taxonomy): domain Bacteria; phylum Bacillota; class Clostridia; order Oscillospirales; family CAG-272; genus UBA1740. The sequence goes on from JAZTXO010000156.1 coordinate 9,906, forward strand.
CGCCTGAGGAAAGCTGTGCTTCGTCACAGGCATCTATCACATCGTCATCAAGAACGTCAAAATAAACTCCGTCCGCTTCAAGCTCAAAGCCCGCCTTCTCATATCCTTCGCAAACAGTCTTTGTATTAGCACCCGACCACACGTCACACATTGGGAAATAGAGTGCAGCTCTGACCGCTCTCTCGCCAAGCGATGTAAGGTAGGTGAGTCTTTCGGTATACTCGTTAAACGCCTTAAGATCACCGCAGTTTTGCAGCTCATCTCCAAAGCTAGGACGCTCTCCCGTCATGAAAAATCCGTTTCTGCCGTAATTTTTCACCATATAATTGAAGATGTTTATTCCGCGTATTGCTTGGAAGCCTATGGTGTAGCGCATCTCATCATAGGTAAGGCTTTGACCGTAAACGCCGAAGCTTTCACTTGCCGAAAGGTCACTTCCGATCTGGGCTGCGGCGGAGGAAGCATATCTTGGGAAGAAGCGATTTTCAGCAGTCACTACGTCATCAACAAACCTTTTTTCACCCGGGAATATCTGTCGCCAGATAACGTCAACTGCGGGAATATCAAAGTGCCTAAGAGAGCGCAAAACGTGGTAGCTGCAGCTTATTACGCTTCCCATAGGAATATCATCACCGTTAAGGTGACCGACAAAGGACATATTATGCTCGTTTGACCAACGTTTCTCTCGATCAAGATAATTTTTGCAGAAAAGCTCGCTGCAAAGGTCGTACCATTTGATTATCGCCTGTGCCGACTCTTCGGGTACGGAAACGTCCTCGTAATCTACCCAAAGACGCTCAATATTCTTCCACAAAACATAAAGATGCGGTCTTATGGATTCGCCGTATCTACGCTCGTATTCTTCCTCGATTTCGGGTCTAAAAGGTACGGGAGACGGAGCACAAGGCTCGTCGGAAAATACAGCGGTTATCTCTTTGCCGAAATGCTCGGAGAGGGTGCGGTCGTATCCCGGGAAGGTCTCCTCGATAAAGGCATCGGTCGACTCGGCAAGAGTCAGATCGGGATAATCGGGCAAACCGGGCCACTTAAAGTAAGTGCGTTCGGAAAAGTACTCGTTTACCTCGGTATCCTCGGTAAAGGTATATCCACACTCAATCATTTCACCGTTTGGCAAAAATGCCGATGCAGTATCCTCGGTGGGAGTATAGCTCTCCCCTGCCTTAAAATTAATCTTTCTCTGCCCGAGACTGCGTCTTGCAAGATCGGGACGCTTCAAAAGTACTCTGCCGCAAGCGCTGCCCGAGGGCCAACCGCCTTCGTCGTATATCCAGGCAATTATTCCGCGGGAAAATGCAGATTTTAATGCGTAAGCATACGCCTCGAAATAAGGCTCGGTAAGGTAATCCGGCTCAAGCATCGTGGGCATAGTTGTAGGACGGAAGGTTTTCGGCTCGGGGATTATGTAAAACGCCTTGATGCCAAGCCTTACAAACTCGTCAAGCTGGCGGTCGGTTTCTTCTTTTGTTACGGGAGCGTTCCATATCCAGCTGTAAAAAGGCGAGTAGCTGACCTTGGGAGAAGAAAAGGCTTCTGCAGAGAATTTTTTATCACAAATTCTAAATTTATCGTTATAATTCATTTATTTACCCTCAATGTAATTGCAAATGATATTTGCAAGAAATTCGTAGCCGTTATCGTTGGGGTGAAGTCCATCGACAGTATATTCGTCGCCGGTATTTACCAAAGGCTTCGGGAAGCCGTTTTTATATAGGTCGATATATTCTATGCCGTAATTTGTCAGTATTTCACGCATAGCCTTAACGTATTCTTCGAGGCATACGCCTATCTCATCTGCATTTTCACCCTTACATTTTTGAGCCGACTCATCAAAGCGGCGAAGAGGAAGAAGGAAACAAAGCTTTTCCTTTCCGTATTTTTCTATAAGAGCGTCAATAAGCAGATAAAGTCCGCCAACGAAGGTGTTTTCATCTCTTTCGCCAACCTTACCTATATGTAGATTTCCGTGACCGAAATCGTTAGTACCGCCAAAGACGAAAACGAAGTCGGCTTCATCGGGCATTATGGTCAAACGAAGACGGAAATCGAAATCCCATCTGGTTGATGCCGATACTCTCTTCTGTCTTGCTATTCTTGTGCCGCTGACACCGTAATTTATTACATCGTGGCCGGTGTTTTTACCCACAAGACTAACGTAATTAGTTTCGGGAGCGCTTGCTCCAACTCCCTCGGTGATACTGTCGCCTAAAAATAATATTTTCATATTTATGCCTCAAAAAATATTTTTTTATTTTATTATAACATTATTTGACCGAAAGTCAATGGCTCTTTCCGATT
>JAZTXO010000157.1:0-8680 GCA_045636445.1 Eubacteriales bacterium
TAAAAACGCCACCCAAAAAAGCAATATTAACAGACCAAGCTTCACAACGAACTATGCAAAAGGATAAAATTTCAAGAAACTATTGCATTTCAAGTATTTATACTTTATAATATATTATATGTTTTTATTACATTGTCTAATTTTCGAATTAGATTTATAGGTTTTAATTCTATTAAATAGCTAAAATCATAAAAACAAGAAATAGAGAAAAATATGAATTACAGAAAAGAACACGACTCCATGGGTGAAGTTTTAGTGCCGGAAAACGCACTATGGGGCGCACAAACCCAAAGAAGCAAGGATAACTTCCCTATCGGTGTTGGAAAAGAACAAATGCCCGATGAAATAATAAACGCCTTTGCGATATTAAAAAAGGCTGCGGCTATGGCAAACCGTATTTTGAAGCCTGAAAAAATGACCGAAGAAAAGCTAAATATTATCCAAACCGTTTGTGATGAGATTTCAAATCATGTTCATGATAACGAATTTCCTCTTGTCGTTTTCCAAACCGGCTCAGGTACACAAACTAATATGAACTTGAACGAAGTAATTGCCAACCGAGGAAATCACCTTGCAAAAAAGTCGCTTCTTCATCCAAACGACGATATAAATATGTCGCAATCATCTAACGATACATTTCCATCTGCAATGCACATTTCGGCATACAAAAGCATCAAAGAATCGCTTCTGCCCGAAATTAAGTTTTTAATTTCAGCATTTAACGAAATCGAGTTGAAATCAGAAGGAATTATCAAATGCGGTAGAACGCATCTGCAGGATGCAACTCCTTTAAGCTTTGCTCAGGAGATTTCAGGTTGGAGAGTTTCTTTGGAAAGAGACTTAAAAATGATTGAGGAATCTGCCGAAAATCTAACCTACCTTGCTCTTGGTGGCACTGCTGTCGGAACAGGCCTTAACGCACCTCACGGCTTTGACACCCTTGTTGCAGAAAAGATCTCCGAAATTTCAGGATTCAACTTTAAAACCGATCCTAACAAATTCCATTCCCTTACCTCAAAAGACGAAATTGTTTTCGTTCACGGAGCTATAAAGGCTCTTGCTTGTGATCTTATGAAGATTGCGAACGATATAAGATTTTTGGCATCAGGGCCACGGCTTGGTCTTGGAGAAATCAAAATTCCCGAAAACGAGCCGGGATCATCCATAATGCCCGGAAAAGTCAACCCTACTCAATGTGAAGCAATAACAATGGTTGCGGCACAGGTTATGGGCAACGATACAACGATAGGAATTTGCGCATCGCAAGGCAACTTCCAGCTTAACGTATATATGCCCGTCTGTATATACAACTTCTTGCAATCGGTAAGACTTCTTTCCGACGCCATGAAATCATTCAGACTGAATTGTGTTATCGGAATCGAGCCAAACAAAAAGAAGATGCAGGAAAATCTTGAAAGCTCTTTAATGCTTGTAACCGCACTTAACCCTCATATAGGCTACGAAAATTCAGCAAAGGTTGCAAAACTTGCCTACAACGAAGAAATCACCTTAAAAGAAGCTTGTGTAAAGCTTGGTTTTATGACAGAAGAAAAATTTGACGAAATCTTCCACCCCGAAGAAATGATATAAAGAAAATGGATATTAGAAAAGAATCACTAAAAAAGCATTACGAATGGAACGGTAAAATAGAGGTTATCTCACGTGTTCCCATTGAAACAAGAGAAGATCTATCACTAGCATACACCCCCGGTGTTGCAGAAGCCTGCCTCGAGATTCAAAAAGACGTCGACAAATCCTATGAATTAACAAGACGAAATAATATTGTTGCGGTTGTTACCGACGGAACAGCCGTTCTAGGCTTGGGCGACATCGGTCCGGAGGCAGGAATGCCTGTTATGGAGGGCAAATGCGCTCTTTTCAAGGCATTTGCCGACGTCGATGCATTCCCTATATGCATAAGATCAAAGGATGTTGACGAAATTGTAAGAACAGTTCAGCTTATATCCGGTAGCTTCGGTGGAATCAATCTTGAAGATATTGCCGCGCCGAGATGTTTTGAGATTGAAAGAAGGCTAAAAGAAGTTTGCGATATTCCAATCTTCCACGACGACCAACACGGAACGGCTATTGTCGTTGCGGCAGCTCTTATCAACGCACTTAAGGTTGTAGGCAAAAAGATTGATGAAATCAAAGTGGTTATTAACGGTGCAGGTGCTGCCGGTTGTGCTATTGGTCGTCATCTTTTAGAGGTAGGCGTAAAAAATCTTATTATGGTTGACCGATTCGGCATTATCTGCAAGGGAGACGATTCTCTTTCCGATGCCCACAAGTCAATTGCCGAGATTACAAACAAAGAGATGATCAGCGGCTCACTCAAAGATGCAATGTGCGGTGCAGATGTATTCATAGGAGTTTCAGCTCCGGGAATCGTTTCGGAAGAAATGGTAAAATCAATGGCAAACGATGCTATTGTCTTCCCTATGGCAAACCCAACTCCCGAAATTATGCCCGATCTTGCAAAAAAAGCAGGCGCAACAATTGTTGGTACGGGACGCTCCGACTTCCCTAACCAGATAAATAACGTACTTGCATTTCCCGGAATCTTCAGAGGAGCACTTGATTGCAGAGCTTCGACCATAAACGAAGAAATGAAGGTTGCAACCTCGTATGCCCTCGCTTCACTCATTCCCGAAAGTGAACTTAACGAAGAAAATATAATTCCTTCCGCACTCAACAAGGATGTAGCTCCCGTAGTTGCAAAAGCGGTTATCAAAGCCGCAAAGGAAACCGGTGTTTCAAGAATATAAAAAGCTAAAAGGTTCCCTAAAAATTTAAGTAAATAATTAAAAAGCTATCTCAAACGCTAGTTAACACGCATTTGAGATAGCTCATTTTTTATATGTAATTATTTTACAACCAAAACAACCTTGCCTATGTTTTCACCTCGGTAAAGTACCTGGTGAGCTGCATCCGCCTCTTCGATAGGGAAAGTTTTATATATCTTAAGCTTCATTTCCCCACTTTCAAATTTGCTCCAGGTCTTTTCAACAAGTTCGGAAAGAAGCTGTCCTTTTTCCTCCGGAGTTTTACTGCGAAGCGTACTACCGATAATGCGAATATTCTTCACAAATATATTTCTGAAGTCAACAGGTGAAATATCACCCGCGAGAGTTGCAATCTGAATCCAACGGCAGCCTCTTGCAACGTACTTTAAGCATCTTCCGAGTGCTTCGCCCGCAAGACAGTCGATTGCAATATTAACCGGTGTACCGTTTGCCTCTTCCTCTCGAAGAACCTCGGCAATATCCTCTTTTGTAGTATCAACAACTCGGTCTGCCTTAAGATAAGCTACTTCTTTTACTTTTTCTTCGCCAAGAACTGTGGTTATTACACGAAGACCAAAAGCCTTCGCCATAGGAATAACCGCACTGGCAAGTCCGCTTGCTCCGGCATTCATCAAAAGAGTTTCTCCCTTTTTAGCACCGCCAACGTAGAAGAGATTCAAGTATGCCGTCATATACACTTCGGGAATAGCAGAAGCTTCAACAAAGCTGAGTCCGTTAGGAATAGGCATGACCATTTCCGCAGGAACACTGACGTATTCGGCGTAGCCTCCACCGCCAAGAAGAGCACAAACCTTGTCGCCTACCTTCCAGTTTTGAACGTCGGATGCCACCTCTTTAATTACACCCGCAACTTCAAGTCCGGGCCACTCGGGACATCCGGGAGGAGGCGGATAATTTCCTTCTCTTTGCAAAAGATCGGCTCTATTTATAGCAGCTGCATGAACCTCGATTAAAACCTCACCCGATTTGATAATCGGATTTTCAACTTCATTATAGCTTAAGCTATGGTCTTGTTTATTTATTACAATTGCTTTCATCATTTTTCTCCTATGTATTTTTTACATTCTTCTATACATTCTAAAACAGACTCTCGACCAAACATATAATCTCTGTTCCACGGCTCGTAAGCATGGGTAAACAAGATGTTTTCAATTCTTTCGTCTGCTTTTATTTTTTCAAGTGTTTTTAAATACTCGTCTTTTGATGCAAGGCTACACTTGTATTTATCAACTCCTGCACCTTGAAGTCCGTCGCCCGAAATTAAAGTGCATGTGCGTAGGTCAAATACACCGATACAATCCTTTGTATGCCCCGCCAACGGATAAATAAGCCTTTCATTATCAATGTATTCCTCTTTGCTTATAATCCTAACTCCCGGAAAAATCTCCAGAATACGCTCTAAACCTCCCGCATGATCGCTATGAGAATGAGTAACCACAACGGAAGAAAGATCACATAAATCAACCCCGAGCTCTCGCAATGCAGGAATGATAAAATTATCGACGTCATAAGCGTTTGAGCCACAATCAATAAGAATCGGTTTTGTCGATGTTTTTATAAGAAAAACAGAGGTGTAAACGGTATCAAAAGGAAATTTCAGTCGATATATATTATCTATAATCTCGCAAAACACGTTCATTTATTTGTTCCACATAATACTTCTGCCGCCGTCAATCAGAATATTGACACCGGTATAGAACGCCCCTTCCTCGGATGCGTAGAACATAATCGAATCAACGACTTCTTCCGGAGTCGCGGCTCTGCCAAGAGGTGTTTTCATGTTAGCCATACCCGGTCTTGTAAGCACAGGTCCGGGAGATACGCAAACACATCTTATATTATGAGGAGCTCCAAGCTGTGCCATTGATACGGTAAGTCCGTTCATAACACCGCTTTTTGAAGCAGAATATCCGGGAACGCTTGGACCGCCCTCAGCGCCTGTAACAGAGCCAATGTGAATAAGAACTCCGCTCTTTTGCTCCTTCATAATTCCGAATACAGCATGGTCAAAATACAGCTGACTGCGAAGGTTAACGTCAATACTCCAATCAAAAACTTCGATTGGAACTTTCTCAAAATCAGGCTCTGTTATACCGAGCATTCTCTTTTCAGCTCCACCGGCAAAAGGTATGGTAATATCAATTCTGCCGAAGTTTTTTATTGCTAAATCGCAAACATTCTTTATTTCATCATATTTTCTTACATCGCAAACAGCACCTACTGCAGAGCCTTTGGAAATAGAATTCACTTCTGCTACCGCTTTGTTTAAGGCCTCCTCGTTAATATCAGACATAAGGATTTTTCCGCCCGATTCAACAAACTTTTTGGAAAAAACAAGTCCCATTCCGGAAGCTGCGCCCGAAATTACAGCAACCTTGCCTTCAAAGTTAAATTTCATAATCATCACCTCATTTTACTATAATCAAATTATCTCTGATCGCCCTTGATGCAGCCAAAGAAGGCTGAACCTTATTGGTAAGCTCGTTATAATGCTCAACGCAAAGACAAATGTCAACACCAAGTGCAATTCCAATCTGCCTTACAGTGTATGAGTATTTTCCGCTTGAAAGATACAGAAGAGGAGTGTCGCACTCTTCCTTAATTTTTGTAATTATATCAAGATTTGAAATAAGCTCTTCTCTGGTGTTTGCTTTAGTAACGATTTTTATAACGTCAGCGCCGCGTCTTACCTGCTCTTTTGCCTGACGCATAATTTCCGTCTCACCTAAAAACTCGGGATGGTGAACCGAATACAAGACTTCGCATCCCAAAGCGTGAATTTTATCGGCAAGTTCCTTCTGTTTTTCTACCGCCAAAGGCTTATCAGACCATCCGCTGGGATTTTTATCAAACATATCACACATTATATCACAAAGCACCGCACCGTATTTACGTGCGCACTTAGCAACGAGCAAAAGATATTCTGCACATTCTTCGTGGGAAAATCCGGTACTTTCCACTTCCGGATAGGAATAAAGATACACGGGTTTTCCGGCACAAGCAGAAAAAATGCGATCTAAATCCTCTTCATTTCTATATTCTTTTTTCAAAAATCCAAGTCCAAATCCTAAAGCATCAGCCCCACCGTACAGTGAGTTGGCAACATATGCCAGTGCAGCCTTCAACTCGCATTCGGTTACCATTGAAACAAGGGTTGGGCGATCGGAACAAACAAATTTTCTCATAATTAAACCTCGCTTTTATTTACATACGTTTTCTGCAACCGTCAATTTGGATGTTTTGATCCGAAATATAGGCTGCATCATCACTTGCTATGAAGCATATAAGATTTGCGTTTCCCATGTGTGAGCCCGTTCTTTCGAAAAAGGAAAGCTCTGTCGGAAATACTTTGTTATAATCGGAATCAATTGTATAATTCATTATACCTTTTATACTACGGTATTTGCAATAGTAAAAACAATATTTTTTAACATTTTCGATACTATTTTTTCATTTTAACCCTTGATTTTTACACTAGTAGGGGTTAAAATAATATATAAAGGAGGAAAATCTGTATGCTTCAAAATGACATAACACTAACTTCAATTTTAAGCGTTTTTGTTATACCGACAAACAAAGATAGATATCTTCAGATTTCAAATCGCCCCTCTTACGCTCTTTCGTTCTGTATGGATCAAGGTTGTATCGCCTATAATAAAGCGGGTGTAATTACAAAATCAACAAAAAACACGGCGGTAATACTACCGCAAGGGCAAAACTACACTTTAAAAAACGAAGAGGGCGGAAACTTCCCTATTATAAATTTTTTATGCGACAAGCCTTTTACAGAGGATTTCATTGAAATCAAATTAAAAAATCCGGATATATATCTGAAGGAGTTTGAAAAATTAAGAGCCGCCTGGCTTGCAGGCAACGATAAAGCAAGACTTTATTCTCTTTTTTACGGTTTAATTTCCCGACTTGGAGCAGAAAAAGAGCCTACACCTCCGATTCTATCCAAATCCGTAAGCTTTATCTATGAAAATATTAGCAATCCCGATTTAACAAATACGCTCCTTTCAAACAGAGCAAAAATAAGCGAAGTATATTTTAGAAGAATATTTAAAGAAACCTTTGGTACAACACCGAAGCAGTTTATTTTGAATGCAAGAATAGAAGAAGCAAAAAGGCTTCTCATAGAGGGAATAAGCTCTATTTCAAGCATTTCTTCGGCCTGCGGATTTTCAAGCGTATATCATTTCAGCAGAGCTTTCAAAGCGGAAACCGGATATACCCCCACAGAATACGCACGTCAAAGTTGACAAAGTTAAAGCTTTTTGATATAATAAAATCGAAAACAAAAGGGAGCTTATAATACATGAAAAAATATATAATGGCACTTGACCAAGGCACAACAAGCTCACGCTGCATTCTTTTCGAAAAAGACGGCAGGATTGCAAGTCTTGTTCAGCGTGAATTTCCTCAAATTTTCCCAAAAGAGGGCTGGGTTGAGCATGATCCGATGACGATATGGTCTACCCAGATTGCTGCTCTTACCGAGGCATTTTTAAAACTGGGAGCTGATTGGGATGACATATCGGGTATAGGAATTACAAACCAGCGTGAAACAGTTGTTCTTTGGGACAGAAAAACGGGTATTCCCGTGTATAACGCTATCGTTTGGCAATGCAGAAGAACGGCAGATTTTTGTAAATCCCTTGAACACAACGGTTATGCAAAGCAGATAAAGGCAAAAACGGGACTTCTTCTTGACCCCTATTTTTCCGCTTCAAAGATCAAATGGATTCTTGACAATGTTGACGGTGTCAGAGAGCGTGCTGATAAAGGTGAAATCTGTTGCGGTACGATAGATTCCTGGCTTATCTACAATCTAACGGGTAAAAAGGTACACGCAACCGACTATTCCAATGCATCAAGAACAATGCTCTTTAATATAAACACCTTGGAATGGGATGATGAGCTTCTAAAAATATTTAATATTCCAAAATCAATTTTACCCGAGGTTCATCCGTCGTCTTATATTTATGGCTATACCGATCCTGAAATTTTTGGTGCTTCCCTGCCTATTGCAGGTGTGTGCGGAGATCAGCAGGCTGCTTTGTTCGGCCAGTGCAGATTTTCGGAAGGAGAATCAAAGAACACCTATGGTACCGGTGCATTTTTGCTCTTGAACACCGGCGAAACTCCGAAAATTGCAGAATCAGGACTTATTACAACTATTGCATGGGGACTTGATAACAAAGTAACCTATGCTCTTGAAGGCTCGGTTTTTGCCTGCGGCGCAGCTATACAGTGGCTACGTGATGGATTAAAACTAATTGATTCGGCAGCCGACAGCGAATACTACGCAAGAAAAGTCAAAGATTCGGCAGGCGTTTATGTCGTTCCCGCCTTTACGGGTCTTGGTGCTCCTTGGTGGGATCCTTATGCAAGAGGAGCTATTATCGGAATTACACGCGCAACAACTAAAAACCATATTATCAGAGCTACAATCGAATCTATGGCGTACCAGATCGCAGACGTAATTTATATTATGAAAACAGAAGCTGACACAAGCGTTTCATCTCTTGCGGTTGACGGTGGAGCTTCAAGCAACAATCTGCTTCTTGAATTTCAAGCAGACATTCTAGGAATCCCGGTAGAGAGACCAACTTGCATCGAATCAACTGCTCTAGGAGCGGCCTATCTTGCCGGACTTGCAACGGGATATTATGCTTCGCTTGACGAAATCAAGAAAAACAGAAAAATCGACCGTGTATTTGATCCTAAAGAAGACGAAGAGTGGCGTGAAGATCACATTATAAAATGGCGAGAAGCTGCAAGACGCAGTCTAAAGTGGGATTGCTGATAAAAACATAAATATTCTCTGCTTATTTTCAATTAAAATAAAGTAAAAAAGCGAAGCTACCAAT
>JAZTXO010000158.1:0-2232 GCA_045636445.1 Eubacteriales bacterium
GGCTTTTTTTGTTTTGTGTTTATTTTTTTGTAGGGTACGGCGCCTAGACGTACCGAGAGGAGTGCGGATGCGTACGAAATACGGATGAGGTGTTTGTAAACTGAAATTATCTTAATACTGATAAAAAGAAAACGGACTATGCAAATATACCCTGTCGGTATCTTTACGCAAGCGAAAGAAACCTCCACTGCATATTTGCTTCGCTTACAGCGATAAAAGTCCGTTTTTTCTACATTTATATTATATATACAGGTGTGATGAGTTAGGAGAGATGTTTCGCCATTTGCTTCTCCCAAAAGTCCGTATATTTTGCGCAAATGGCGAATATACTGCGCCGTGTTTCGCACTCCGTGCGCGAGGCTTCGCCTCTTTCGAGGTTTTCTAATAAAGAAAACCTCGCCACGGCTTGTATGCGGACAGATATGATTAGCCTAAAACTTGACAAAGATAGCAGAGTTGTTGTAAAATATTCATATAACAACTGTTCTGCAAGTGCGCTTTACACAAGACGACTATAAACTGCGATACTAAAATATTGCAAGAGAGGAAAACACTTATGAAAGTTAAAAAAAGCAAAAATCATGAAAAAAATTACTGCTTTATTGTGTTGCTTTGATTTAAATTAAAAGGTGCTGTCGAAATGTCAGCACCTTTGCTGTATAACAAAAAACCACCGATTTTTCGGTGGTTTTGTATTAAATGTAAATTGTTGTTGTCAAAATTAAAGAGTTCCCTTTGAACCAAGAACATTAACGATCTTGTGGCTAACCATCTTCTTAACTTCGTCTCTTGCAACCTTGAGGTACTCTCTGGGGTCGAATGCCTCGGGCTTAGCTGCGAATACGCGGCGAATACCTGCGGTCATTGCAAGACGGATGTCGGAGTCGATGTTGATCTTACAAACTGCCATCTGCGCTGCCTTGCGGAGCTGCTCTTCGGGAATACCAACTGCATCGGGAAGCTTACCGCCAAGAGCGTTGATTTCGGATACGCAATCGGGAGCAACCGAAGATGCACCGTGAAGAACGATGGGGAAGCCGGGAAGACGCTTGCCAACCTCTTCAAGAATGTCGAAACGGAGAGGCGGAGGAATAAGAACGCCGTTCTCGTTTCTTGTACACTGCTTTGCAGTGAACTTGTATGCGCCGTGGGATGTACCGATAGAGATAGCGAGAGAGTCAACGCCTGTTCTGGAAACGAACTCCTCAACCTCCTCGGGTCTTGTGTAAGAGGAATGCTCTGCAACTACGTCGTCCTCAACGCCTGCAAGAACACCAAGCTCACCCTCAACAACAACGCCGTGAGCGTGTGCGTACTCAACAACCTTCTTGGTGAGAGCAATATTGTCCTCGAAAGAGTGGTGAGAGCCGTCGATCATAACGGAGGTGAAACCGCCGTCGATGCAGGATTTGCAGATATCGAAATCTGCTCCGTGGTCAAGGTGAAGAGCAAGGTCAATTCCGCTGTCCTCAATAGCAGCTTTTGCAAGACCCATAAGGTATGCGTGCTTTGCATACTTTCTTGCGCCTGCGGAAACCTGAAGGATAACAGGGGACTTTTCCTCTGCCGCTGCCTCGGTGATCGCCTGGATGATCTCCATATTGTTAATGTTGAAAGCACCGATAGCGTAACCGCCCTCGTAAGCCTTCTTGAACATTTCTTTTGTTGTTACAAGTGCCATTTTTGTTTGTCTCCTTGTGTATAATTTATAACATATATATTGTACTACAAATTTCGTCGAAAATCAAGAGCTATTTGCAAGTTTTATCAAATATATTGCACTGATGGGAGTCATGTAAACTGTTTTCCTGCTTTTTCTTGACATTTGAGAATATTTTAATTATAGTAAATGTTAAGTTTGTGTGTGGTAGGTTTGTTATGAATTTTATTCTCGGTCAAGTGTTTTGTATTTCTTGTAACTTCTGCAATGGTTGCCTCGATAATAGAAATTGTTTACTTTAACAGAGCAAAAAAGATAATGCATATTGGAGACTTCTCGTCTTCGGCTCTGCTTCCTCGTCTTTAATTTCTGATGTCGGAATGACTTTCCATTGCAAAAAAACAAGGGGCTGCTTCATTTAGGCATAACCAAAAAAGAGCAAGGATGTCAAAAAAACACCGGCATCCTTGCTCTAACTTTTTATAATTTTAGTTTATAAGGTTGAAATTCTTTGAATTTCTCCTTTTTTATGCTCTTTTTCTATCTCCGACTGCGCCCTCCGACGTATACAT
>JAZTXO010000159.1:0-7172 GCA_045636445.1 Eubacteriales bacterium
GTGTCGGCATACTGCGTCATTCGGCGTATACGTACCGCCGAATAGCAGATAACCTATTCCTTTTTTATCTCACTCCCCAGTGCCAAAAGAACTCGGTTTACCCTTTAGGGTATGCCGAGTTCTTTCCTTTTTCTTTCTAGAGCCGATAGGGGAGATGCGGTTGTGTTGTTTAGAAAAACCTGAAATTTAATTTGAAATGGCATTTCTCAATTTTCGTCTAACGCGATTGATATGCCGTTCGAAGTCGCCGCTATTAATAAGCTCGGCAATAACGAGCTGCTCAAAGGTGGGAACGGTGCAAGAATAGAAGCCCAGCTTTTTATCGAATTTGCTGACCAGGTATTTTGGGAGAACCATATATCCAACACGAAGAGAGGGCGAGATGGTTTTCGAAAATGTATTCAAATATATTACGTTATCGTATTTTGAAAGCGAAAACAAGGTCTCCTCGGATTTTGTTGAAACCGAAAATTCGGATTCAAAATCGTCTTCAATTATATATCTGCCGTTTTGGCTTGACCAACGGATATATTCGTGGCGTTTGTTCGCAGATGCGGTGATACCGGTTGGGAAACTTCTGTAAGGCGTTGTGTGAATGATACTTGCCCTTGTTTTTGCAAGCGCTGTGCTGTCGATGCCGTCATGAGACAAAGGGAGCAATTCGTATTGCACTTCAGCCGCGCTGTAAATTTGCTCAATCTTTTGATATGACGGCGATTCGATGCCGTATACCTGCTCTCTGCCAAGCATTGCAATAATAAGACCGTACAAATATTCCGCACCCGAACCGATGACAATCTGGCTACTGTCAACGTTCATTCCTCTGTTGCGTATCAGGTAGTGTTTTATTGCTTCACGAAGCTCTGTGCAACCTGCATTTTGCGATTTTTCAAGCAGCTCCTCGGAATAATCCGAAAGCACTTTTCTCATAGTTTTGGCAAGTACGGAAAAAGGGAAATCGGGATAATCGTGTTTTGTATGTTCGGCGGGTATCTTCTTTGGAGCAATCTCAGCCGTGGCGGCAAAGCTGTCATCCTTACGAAAAATCACGACAAATCCGCTTCGCTCACGCGGTTCGACGTAGCCCTCATCGCAAAGCAAGGCATAAGCGTGATCTACCGTTACCGTACTGACGGAAAGCTCGTCGCAAAGCAATCGCATAGAGGGAAGCTTTGTTCCCAACGGATATATTCCGTCTATTATATCCTGCCGTACCTGTTTATATATTTGCAGATAAACCGGACGGGCACTCTTGTCTATAATGTATTTCATCTGTATATATAATTTTCTCCCGTTTTGACTATTTTTATATCAACAAAGATATTATATAATATGATCAGCAAAATTGCAAGGAGAAAATAAAATGGCTTACAAAAAAATATTAACGATTCAAGACATATCCTGCGTTGGACAGTGCTCTTTGACGGTTGCACTTCCGATTCTCTCGGCTTGCGGACTTGAAACCTGCATTCTTCCGTCAGCAGTTCTTTCAACCCATACCGCAGGCTTCAGCGGCTTCACCTTCCGTGATCTTACCGACGATATGCCCGAGATTCAGGCACATTGGAAGAAGGAAAACATCAAGTTCAAGGCGATCTATACCGGTTATCTCGGCAGCGTAAAGCAGGTCGGATACGTTCAGGATATTCTTAATACTATGGGAACTGACGACTGCGTTCGTATTGTCGATCCTGCAATGGCGGATAACGGCAAACTTTATTCCATCTTCAATGACGAATACGTGGCAGCTATGCGTGGACTTTGCGCATCAGCAGACATTCTTATTCCCAATATCACCGAGGCTTGCTTCCTTGCCGACGTTGAATACCGCGAAACCTATGATGAGAACTACGTGAAGGAGCTTCTTGATAAGCTCTCAAAGCTTGGCGCGAATACTATCGTTTTGACCGGTGTAGGCTACGTTCCCGGAAAGACAGGCGTTATCGTTTACGAAAACGGTGCAATTCGTTACTACGAGCACGATAAAGTATCCAAGGGCTGTCACGGAACCGGCGATATTTACGCATCTGCTTTTGTCGGAGCGCTTATGAACGATAAAGATATTTTCGAGGCGGCAAAAGTTGCTGCGGATTATACGGTAAAATGCATTATCAATACCCAAGGAGATGAAGATCACTGGTACGGAGCTAAATTTGAAACGGCTTTGCGTGATCTTATGGATATGCTTGCATAATAAAAGAGTAAGCGCCGGCAGACATCTGAATTGGTGGTACAATACGGAAGAGTTCGGCTTATTCTTTGCAGGTAGTGCGTTTTTCTGTTAATTACAATTGTAAAAGATATTGACAAAATTTTACAAAAGTATTATACTTTAGTAGATGGTATAAAAGCTACCTATTTATTAGAAGAAAGACGAACATAAAATGCACGGACTTGGTACAATTATTAACGTTTCTGCCATTGTGATTGGCGGACTTCTCGGAATGCTTTTCGGACGCTTTATCGGTGAAAGGCATCGCGATACTTTATGTAAAGCCTGCGGACTCTCGGTTTTGTTTATCGGAGCTGCGGGAACATTCAAGGGAATGTTTTCCGTTGTGGATGGACAAATCGTTTACGGTGGAGATTTTCTGCTGATCGGCTGTCTTGCTCTGGGTGCAATCGTTGGCGAAATAATTAATATTGAGGGCGGATTTGAAAAATTCGGCGCTTGGTTAAAAGAGAAAACCCGAAGTAACTCAGATAATAAATTTATTGATGGATTTGTCAGCGCTTCGTTTACAGTGTGCATAGGAGCTATGGCAATCGTTGGATCAATAAATGACGGAATTCACGGTGATTACACAATACTTGTAACAAAATCCATACTCGACCTTATCATTATTATGGTTATGGCGGCGTCTCTTGGCAAGGGAACTATCTTTTCGGCAATTCCGGTGGCTTTTCTGCAGGGGGGAGTAACAGCTCTTTCGGTGCTGATTAAGCCTATAATGACCGAGACTGCCTTGCTGTACCTTTCGGTGGTGGGAAATATTTTGATTTTTTGCATTGGAATAAATCTTCTGTTTGGTAAAAAAATCAAGGTAGCAAACCTCTTGCCGTCGCTCATTTTTGCCGTTGCTTGTGCATTTATTCCTATTGAATTTATTTGATTTTTTACATCTTCCCGTCGTTGATGATGGGAAGATGTTTTTTGTTTATGTGTAAAGCGTATAATTAAAAATCCAAACTCAAAAGCGAGAAAAATGGCGACGAAAGATGCAAGTGCTTTGCAATAATTTTTGTTGACAAACATTAGTAAGAATGATATAATGTATCTGTATTTATAAATATTTTTACTAATAAATATAAAGCAAGGAGAAAGAAAATGTTTACTTTCAGAAAGACATTATTGTGTGTTCTTTGCATAGTGACGCTTGCGTTCAGCATCGGTGCGTTTTCCGGTTGTAAACTGTTTGGCGGTGAAACCGAGATCGCGTTTGTTGTAGACGGTGAAGAATATCACACCTCGGTAGGGAAGTCCGGTGAGTCTGTTGCACTTCCTGAAAATCCTACGAAAGACGGATATTCCTTTGATGGATGGTATCTTGACGAGGGCGTTTGGAACGAACCCTTCGCCGGGGATACGTTCATAGACGAAAAGGGCGATCTTAGCAAAACTGTCTATGCTAAGTTCACAAAGATTACATATAATATTACCTATAATACTATCGGCGGAACTCACAAAAACCCATCGACTTATACTGTTACGGATGAGTTCACTCTTACTCCCGCCGAGCATAGCGACTACAACTTCTGCGGTTGGTATCTTGATAGCACCTTTAATACTAAGGTTGAGTCTATTGAAAAAGGCACTTTCGGTGACGTCACTCTGTATGCAAAATACGATATATCCGGCTTTACCGTTGATTATAACAAAATTCTTTCTGTAGACGGAAGCAATGATGGAGTTGCTTCTCTCGGAGTAGTTGCAAAGGACCGTTATGGAAATCCCTTAAGCGTTAGCGCAAAAATCAAGTCCGGTAAGTATGAGGGCGGAAGCTACGTAGTTTATTCTCTTACTGTTCGCGATAATGCAGGTGTTGTTTCTGTTATTGATACCGTAGAGATTCCTGTATATGATGTAAACGATATTGATTTCTCGTATTTCGCTAAAAATTCCACGTTTATCAAGCTTGTGAGCCGTGGCGAGGAGTTTGATGCCGTTGCAGTTGATTCCTTTGGTGAAGCTTGTGAAATTACTGTTGAATTTGCGGACGGTTATACACCTGTTGGCGGTGATATCGCTACTATAAGACTTGTTGCAACCGACAAGGCTGGAAACCGTAAGGTCAGCGAAGATATCTGTGATATACAGATTTATGATATTCCTACCATCGTTCTTAACGAGGAAGCACTTCCCGTAAGAGAAAACAGCGATATTACCCAGTTCTTCTCTGCAATTGACAGCTTCGGCGCAGATATTCCGGTAGAAATTTCTGTATCCGAGGAGCTTACTGTGGGCGGTATGGTTGTCGTTACTGTAACCACCACCGATATTGCAGGGCAGGTTGCTATCGAGGAATTTGAATTCAGCGTATTTGATTCTACTAAGTTCTTTGTAAAGCTTTACGTTGACGGTGTGCTTTGGGATATTGTTTCCATAGAAGATACCGAAAATTACACTCTTCCTCTTTACGAGCTTTCCGAGGAGTTCGATACTGCAGGTTGGCTTGATGAAAACGATAAGCGTTACACTAATGCCGAGGGCGTAGGCCTTATTCCGATTACGGAAAGCGTTAAGCTTTATTACAGTGTAATTAAGAGTGGTTATATTCCAATCTTCACTCAGGAAGATCTCTTTAGTGTGACCTATGACGGAAACTATTATCTCTTTGCCGATCTTGATCTTAACGGTGCGGAGTGGACTCCTGTTGGTACGGCAGACGCTCCCTTCGCAGGTGAGTTTATCGGTCAGGGTTATACTCTTTCTAACTTCAAACTTGCATCCGGTTCGGAGAATGTTGGATTCTTTGGCTACTTCACCGGCTCGGTTGACCGACTTAATCTTAAAAATGTAACGATTGCAACAACCTATGATACCTATTGCTACATAGGCAGCCTTGTAGGTTACAGCGATCACGGAACAATAACCGATTGCTCCTCCACAGCAAACATTATAGCTCACGCAGGCTATATAAAGATAGGCGGTCTTGTAGGATACAATTACTGTGGCGAAATCACTAACTGTTATTCCTCCGGTCAGGTATCCGGCTCTTCGGTATACTATTGCTATATCGGCGGACTTGTGGGTGACAGCTATCAAGGTAATATTGCTAATTGCTATTCCAATGTTGTCGTAAAGATTACTCCTAACTGTGATACAGGATATGCAGGCGGACTTGTGGGCTACAACAATGAAGGTGCTATAACCGATAGCTATGCGACCGGTAACGTAACCGCAAATGCAACCCGTATAATTCACGCAGGCGGTCTGGCAGGAAGCAATAGCGGCAGCCTTACAAGATGCTATGCAACCGGTAACGTTGTTGCCGCGGCAAATTCGGGTGTTAACGTTCTTATCAGCGATGCGGGCGGACTTGTGGGTAGAAATCAGTACGGCACGATAACCGATTGCTATGCAACGGGCAACGTTGACTCCAGCGCAAACGCAAAGAGCTGCTCCAGCTATGCAGGAGGTCTTATCGGCTTCAGCTTCAGAGGTTCTGTAACCAATAGCTTTGCAATGGGTAATATTTCATCTCTGTCCTCCCTTGAAGCATCCTACGGTGGCGGTTTGGTAGGCTACAATGACAACACAACTATCACGAACTGCTATCGCAGCGTAGATCAGGTGTTCTCGATAACCAAGGGCACAAACAATTCCGACATACCTACTAATACGGAAGGAATTGAAACCGAGGCTGCTAATCTTCAATCCGAAGAATGGATAAAGGAAAATCTTTGGATAGAAAACACCGAGAGTTGAGTGCTTTCGGGAGAATATCCCGATATTGACAACTAATATTTACAATTTATCCCCTCTGCCTATTAAGCAGAGGGGATTTTTTCGGTTTCGTCCTTTATCAATTTGAAACAAAAAAATATCATTTTAAATATAAAAATCCCCTTAGAGCAGCATCGTGCGCTAAAGCTTCGATGTTATCTGCCCCAAGGGGATATTTTTCTGCGTTTTGCGACTTCAAATTGATTTTAACAGATTGAAGATGCAAAAGTTATCGCAGAGTTGTTTTTTTGATACTCAACTAAAATTACATTGTAATTTCATCGTAGTAATCAAGGATAATAGCTCTCAGCTCATCGATTGTGTACAAGCCCTTGCCGATTGCAACGCTGAGATATGGGCCGTTCAAAGCAACGAACTGATCGTAGGTGATAATGTCGGATGCCACGTCGTATGAAAGCAGACCGTACTTTTCAATATCTCTTTGAAGAGCTTCCATATCATACTGAAGTCCGTTGAATTCAAACATATTCAGCACGTTAATATAGGGAAGAGCGCAAAGAAGATTATCTGCAAAGTGGTTAAAGCCGTTGGCGGTAGCAATCGTGTATGACGTACGTGTTTCTCTTACTACCTCGTAGCTTACAAGCTGAGTCTGACTCATTTCGCCATTCTTCAGTGCTGCAAATCTTACTCCTACGTACTCGTTTACGTTGGATGCAGAAAGGCTTACGTACATTTCGTGATCCAAGGAGTAGAATGCGTGGCTATCTGCAATACCGATTACCGTTCCATCGGAGAATGTCAGATAAACTATCTCGTCAAAGGTAGCGGTATGAATTGCGGTTACGGGAGAGACTGTAAGACTACCGGTCTGGAAGCTCCATACCTTAAGCATATCGCCAATCTTAACATCCTCTGCTCTCTTGTAGCTTCCGTCAGCCATAAGCACGGGTGTTTCGTCGATGATACATCCGCCGCCACCGCCTCCGGAGCCTGCATAAGCGTCAACAAGATCGGCAATGAACTGATCCGACTCGGCTTCCTTCTCAACGTATCCGTTGCCTCGCTGGTTGTTGTAAACGTACCAGACCTTATAGGAGTATACTGCTCCGTCTGTCAGCAAGGAACGGTCTATGGGAATCGTAACAGAATTGTTGCTTCCGTTAAGGTAGATCTGCGAGTCACCGGAGTGAAGGATGCTTCCGTCAGAGGAAAGAATGTCGTATCTTACGAGGGATACTTCGTTCTCAAAGTAAACGTCGGA
>JAZTXO010000160.1:0-9827 GCA_045636445.1 Eubacteriales bacterium
GTTTTCGGCACGATGGTAAGAATGGCACAGGACTTCTCACTCCGATATCCTCTCATAGAAGGACACGGAAACTTCGGTAACGTTGACGGTGACGGCGCGGCTGCATACCGTTATACCGAGGCGAGAATGTCGAGAATCGCTAATTATAAGATGAGCGATAATGAGAAGAACGTCGAGCCTAAGACGAGAAACTTTGATAACACGAGAGACGAGCCTACCGTTCTTCCCTCAAGACTTCCCAACCTTCTTGTTAACGGCTCGGTTGGTATTGCTGTCGGTATGGCAACCAATATTCCTCCTCATAACCTTACCGAGGTTGTTGACGGAATAGTTTACAGAATTGACAACCCCGAATGTACGGTTGACGATCTTATGAACTTTATTAAAGGACCGGACTTTCCCACCGCTGCGGTGATTTACGGTTCAAGAGGAATAAAGGAAGCCTACGAGACCGGAAGAGGTAAGGTTTACATCAGAGCAAGAGCAACCATTGACGAGGAAAACAGAAGGATCATCTTCACCGAAATTCCTTATATGGTAAACAAGGCTATGCTCGTTGAAAGTATTGCCACACTTCACAGAGATAAAAAGATTGAAGGACTTACTGCTCTTCGCGACGAGTCGGGCAGAGGCGGTATGAGAATTGTGGTTGAGTATCGAAGAGATGCGAATGCCGAGGTAATTCTTAACCAGCTTTATAAGTTCACACAGCTTCAGGATACCTGCTCTGTAAATATGCTTGTTATAGACGGCGGAGAGCCAAAAACGCTTAATTTGCCAACTATACTTGACAAATATATAGGTTTCCAGAAGGAAGTTATAGAAAAGAGAACCAAGTTTGACCTTGATAAAGCTCTTCGTGAAATACATATTCTTGAGGGTTACAGAATAGCAACCGAGAATATCGACGAGGTTATCAGTATTATTAAAAAGTCGGCTTCAATTCCCGATGCAAAGGCTTCTCTTTGCGAGAGATTCGGTCTTTCCGAGGAGCAGGCGCAGGCAATAGTTGAGATGACTCTCGGTAAGCTTTCCGGACTTGAAAGACAGAAGGTTGAGGAAAGAATTGCAAAGCTTGAAGTGGTTATTGCCGAGCTTCGTTCTATCCTTGCAGATGAAGAAAAGCTTAAAGGTATTCTTAAAGGTGAGCTTGAGGACATCAAGAGAAGATACGGCGACGAAAGACGCTCCGAGCTTGTTGAAGCTACCGAGGAAATCGACCTTGAAGACCTTATTGAAAGACATACCTGCGTAATTACAGTTTCTCACACCGGCTACATCAAACGCCAGAGAGCCGACGTTTATTCCGCACAGAACAGAGGCGGTAAGGGCATTATCGGTATGACTACCAAGGAAGACGACTTTGTTGAGGACGTTATAGTTGCAAACAGCCACGCATACCTTATGTTCTTTACCAACAAGGGAAGAGTTTACGCCAAGAAGGCTTACAGAATTCCCGAGGCTGGCAGACAAGCAAAGGGTACAAACCTTGTAAACATTATCGACCTTACCGATGGTGAGTACGTAACGGCAATAATTCCTATCTCCGAGTTTACCGAGGGCGAATACCTTACAATGGTAACGAAGTTCGGTGTTATTAAGAGAACTCTTCTTAAAGAATTTGAATATCAGAGAAGAGCCGGAAAAATTGCTATTAACCTTGATGAAGAGGATGAGCTTATCTTCGTAAGACGCACAACCGGTAACGAGTCGCTTATTCTTGCTACAAGAAACGGTCTTGCGGTAAGATTTGACGAAAATAACGTTCGTTCAATGGGTAGAGGAGCAAGAGGTGTAAGAGGTATTACTCTCGTAGGAGACGACACCGTTGTTGGCGTTTGCGTTGTTGACGAAGAAAAATATATTCTTACGGTAACCGAAAACGGTATGGGTAAGAGAACTCCCTTCTCCGATTTCAGAGAAATGAAGCATCGAGGCGGAAGAGGTGTTACCTGCCACAATATCAGCGAAAAGACAGGTAAACTTGCATCTATCATAACCGTTTCCGAGGATGACGATATAATGCTTATTACAAACGACGGTACTATTATAAGAACCTCGGTTTCCGGCATTAACGTTTATTCCAGAACGGCATCGGGTGTTATTATTATGCGTCTTTCCGAGGGAGCTATGATTAACAACGTAGCAAGACTCGAAAAGGAAGAGGAAATAGAGGCCGAAAGTGTAGCCTGCGAAAACGAGATTGCAAACACTCCTGCAGAAGAAAAAGCTCCTGCTTTGGAAGAAGAGGTAGTTTTTGAAGAGGCTTCCGATGAAGAATAAAAGAATTGTTTCGCTATTTCTTATTTTTATTCTGCTTCTTTCATTCTTCGGTTGTAAAAAAGAAGAAAACGAAGATAAAATAAAAAACAGAGATTACGATAAAAGTCAGGTTGAAGAAGCGGCAAAAATACTGATTGAAAAGTCTGTTCCCGTAAACGAGCTTCTTTTCGGTAAGGGACTTGAATACGAAGAAGATAATCAAAACGGTATTTATAAAAAAGCTGCCGCTTCCTCTCTTGAAAAGTACGGAGTAAATAAGGTTGAGGATATTAAGGCTATGGCAAGTGAGGTCTACTCCTCTGGCTATATGTCAACCGTCAATTCTTCGGATATTTTCAGCTCTGTAAGCGATGGCGAAAATATAAGATTTTACACAAGATACTACAATAATGAAGAAGGCGGTATATTCGTAAATTCCACCTATGATTATGCGTTGGAAAACAGATACGAATATATAAGCGAGCCTTCTGCAATAGGTTCGATAGGCGAAGTTGTCGTAGTTAAAGTGACGGTTCGCGCGACGATTATTGGAGAAAACGGAGAGTCTGTAAAGAGTCGTGATTTTGATCATCAAATTAAGATGATCGAAGAGGACGGCAAATGGAAACTTCACTCTTCAAGCTATATAGTATATAACGAATACACCGATATATACGAAGATATGAATAAATAAAATAAATATAAAAGAACGCCTCAAAATGGCGGCAAGGAGGATTTACCATGACATTTCAGGAAAAACTCGTAATACTCAGAAAGACAAGAGGCCTTACCCAGGACGAATTTGCAAGTGCGGTTGGTGTTTCAAGACAGGCTGTTTATAAGTGGGAAAGCGGTCAGTCCTATCCCGAAGTACAGAAGCTTCTCGAGATAAAGACTCTCTTCACTATTTCCATAGACGATCTTCTTGACGACAATTATGACGTTGCCCTTCCCGAAAAGAAGAGAAAGAAGAGAATTCCCAAGGAAGCAAAGGAAAAGATCGAAAAGAGTGTTGAAAAGGGTGAAGCAACTAAGGCAGCGCCTGCTCCCAAGGCAGCGCCCGCGCCCAAGGCAGCTCCTCAGGTAAAGAGAGTTGAAGAGACCGAGGACTTCAAGATAGTTGTTAACGAAGAGCCCGCAGCGCAGGCTGAAGTTGATTCAGTTGAACAGGAAGAAAAGAAAACCGGATTCTTCGGTAGATTCTTCGCTAGAAAGTAAACTCTTATTTACATAATTTAAAAATCCGAAGCTCCATTCTTTTTAAAAGTGAATAATAGATCTATATTGGTCTATAATGTTCAAAAAAGAATGGAGCATTTTTCGGATGCGTGGTTATCAAAAAAGAATTATTTTTTTAAAACACACCGGGAGTCGTATTTTTGATGAGGCTTATTTTTTAGTAAACCCGTCGTGTGAAAATGAGAACGAGAACGATATGGTTCTTGAAGCAAACAGAATTATTGAGGACAATCTTTCAAAAGGACGCGATGACAAAAAAGGCGCGTTTGTCAAAAACATATTTCCCTTTTTACTTGGAGTAGCAGCGGCAGGGATTGTTTTTGCAGCAACAATTTTTATTTTTTTCTTTTAAGTAATAGATTAAGTTAGGAAATAATACATTTAACATATATGAAAAATTATAAAACAGTAAAACAGTCGGCAAAGGATCAAAAGCTTCGTATTGCATCTCTTGGTGGACTTCAAGAGATAGGCAAGAATATGACTGTATTCGAATACGGAGACGATATTGTCGTAATTGATGCGGGAATGGGCTTTCCCGATGATGAGATGCTTGGAATAGATCTTGTTATTCCCGATATATCTTATCTTATAAAAAATGCTCACAAAATCAGAGGAATTTTAATTACTCACGGTCACGAGGACCATATTGGCGGTGTGCCTTACGTGCTTTCGCAGATAAACGTGCCGATTTACGGTACGAGACTTGCCCTTGGAATTATAGAGGGAAAGCTTGATGAAAATCCCCCGCCCCACGACCCCGAGCTTTACACGGTTGAAGCGGGCGATACTGTAAGTCTTGGAGTTTTCAAGGCTGAATTTATTCACGTTAACCACTCTATTGCCGATGCTTGTGCCATAGCTCTCAAAACTCCTGTCGGAACAGTTGTTCATACGGGAGATTTCAAGCTTGACGTTTCACCCATCGACGGAAAAATGATGGACATTACACGTCTTGGCGAACTTGGCAAGGCTGGAGTTGAGCTTCTTCTTTGCGAGTCTACCAACGCCGAAAGAGCGGGATTTACTCCATCTGAAAGAACGGTTGGCTCGTCTCTTGAGAGAATTTTTGCTCAATATGAGTCAAGAAGGCTTATTATTGCAACCTTTTCTTCAAACGTACACAGAGTTCAGCAGATAATCAATGCCAGTGCAAACCACGGCCGAAAGGTTGCGGTTCTTGGCAGAAGTATGATAAATATTATCGGAGCTGCGGCAGAGCTTGGATATATGGAGCTTCCCGACGGAGTTCTTATTGATATTTCGGATATTAAGAGATACCGCCCCGAGGAAATTACTCTTATTACCACCGGTAGCCAGGGTGAGCCGATGTCGGCTCTTTACAGAATTGCCTTTGACGGTCACGACAAGGTGAAAATCAATTCAAATGACGTGGTTGTTTTAAGCTCCAGCGCAATTCCCGGTAATGAGAAGCTTGTTGGAAAGATTATCAACGCTCTTGTGAAAAACGGAGTTAAGGTTGTAAACGATTCTACCGAGGACGTCCACGTTTCCGGACACGCCTGCAGAGATGAAATCAAGCTTATGATGGCGCTTACAAAGCCTAAATATTTTATGCCTATCCACGGTGAATACCGCCACCTTTATGCAAATAAGGAAATTGCCGAATTTATGGGAATCCCTTCCGAAAACATATTTGTCAGCGAGCTTGGAAGAGTTCTTGAAATCGACCGCAAGGGAGCAAAATTTAACGGAAGCATACCTGCGGGTGCGGTTTTGGTTGACGGTGCGGGAGTCGGTGATATCGGAAGCGTCGTTCTTCGTGACAGAAAGCATCTTTCCGAGGACGGACTTGTGGTTGTGGTTGCGTCTGTTGACGCAGTCGGTGGATTTATCGCTTCAGGCCCGGATATAGTATCCAGAGGCTTCGTTTACGTTAAAGAGTCCGAGGATCTTATGCGAGATGCCAAGCGTGTTGCCGAAATATCACTTGAAAAATCTATTGGCAACGGCAGACGTGATTATGCCAGCATAAAAAGTAGCGTAAGAGATGATCTTGCGAAGTTTATATTTAAGGAAACAAAACGCAAGCCTATGATCTTACCGATTATAATGGAAGTATGATTTACACAGTATTTGCTGAAATCTCGAGTTTGAATACCGAGGGAATAATCAAT
The DNA here is from genome assembly GCA_045636445.1 of Eubacteriales bacterium. Taxonomy (GTDB): domain Bacteria; phylum Bacillota; class Clostridia; order Oscillospirales; family CAG-272; genus UBA1740. Next base: position 5,640 of record JAZTXO010000160.1, read on the forward strand.
AAGGGCGGCATCGACCGCCCTGAAAATTTTAAGGAAAATTACATAAAAGGTTGCCTTTGCGGTGATTTTTCGACGCTCTCAATTCCCGTAGAAATAAAGGAGCATATCTTTAAAGCAAACGATCCCGACCTTCGAAAAGAAAGATGTGCTGCCTATTATCTTCTTGTGGCGATTTGCCAAAAGTTGATCGGTTTTATGCCGAAAATCGACTGGAACAATAGCGGCAAACCAAAATTCGTAAATAATTGTTTATATTTTAATCTGTCACATACGAACAATATGGTGGCAGTTACCCTTTCTGATTCCTGTGCAGTTGGAGTTGACGTAGAGGTTGAAATTGGAAAAGAAAGAGCCGAGAGACTTGAGCGTAGATTCTTTTCCGACCTTACCATATCCGATAGACCTATTGATGTTGAATATTTTTGCTGTCAATTTGATTCGTTCGGTGGCGGAAGATTTATTCCTATGGATTCTTGCGACCTCTTAAATGAAAAAGGGGAGAATATGAACGGAAAAAATCTCTTCCCTATTAAAAACTTCAAAAAAATATACAGTACGGATAGCTTTTCTGCAAAATGGACTCTTTACGAGGCAAGTCTTAAATGCGATGGCGGAGGGTTTACTTCCCTGCCCTGCCTTAGTATGCTGCTCCTTGAAACCAAGGCAGATACAAGACTTATCGAAACGGACTGCTTAAAATACTACCTTTCAACTTCAGCAAGATGAAAAAATTAAAAGAGAAAACCACATATTTGTAAACAAGAATTTACAAATATGTGGTTTTTGTTACTTAATTTTTCCTATGTAGTTATCAAGAAGCTCAACAAGCGAGGGCATAACGAGCGACAGACATACGAATATTGCAAGAATGAAAATCAAAAGTAAAACCGTATTAAGAATTGTCGGAGCATGTGCTTCAAGAATCTTTGTTGATCTTTCCATTCCCTCTTCGCGAAGGAAGAATCTCGCATTTTCAAAATCTATTTTTTCGTCTCTCTCTTTTTTCGAAAGAGCCATATATTCCTCATAAGAGTAATTTTTTTCGCCCACTCTTTTAACAAGCTTTGTAAGCTGTCCTTCTCTTGAAAGAAGAATTCGGAATATAAAGTTGTCAAGTCTTAATTCTTTTAGAGTTTTCGCATTTTCTTCGCTTGATGCGTTGTGACGCTTAAGCTGTCTTATCATCAATTCTATTCTTGAACGTCTGAAGTTGACTACTATTGAAACAAACATAATTCCAATGAAGAATATAAAAAGCGCAACGTTTATCGGAAAATCTATCCCGATATTCGGGTAATCCTTCAGGTTAAGAAGAAAGAATTTTTTATAAAATTTTATCATTTATTATTCCCGTTTTTGTTTTTGTGAAGTATTTGTGTTGAATTTTGTTCAGCGAAATAAACTGTCAATTCTTATTGTTCCGCTGTGAAAACTAAGGTTTTCCAATTCTTACTGTGAAAACTAAGGTTTTCCAATTCTTAAATTTGTTTTTTAAAATAAGAAATGCCTTTTTGGGGCGTCACAGTTTATAGCTGTTTATATTGTTTGATTATTAAATTTCCTCAAGGAAATCGTTTCCGCAAAGAATTTTCAGAATTTCGTCAAGGTCCTCGTTGTCCTCGTAGGAAAGAGTGATGGTCTTTTTTCTTCCCTTTCCATCAATTTTAACCTTTCTTCCAAGGTGGGACTGGACTCTGATTTCAAGCTCACGGAAGTAATCTACAACCGGAATTTCCTCTTCCACTTCTTCCTTTTTAGGCTTGTTGATTCGTTTTACTTCTTCTTCAAGCACTCTTACGGAGAGATCGTCCTCAACCGCTCTTTGTGCAAGAAGAATCATATTGTCCTTGTCCTTTACACCGAGAAGAGTTCTTGCGTGACCTGCGCTAAGCTCCTTTGATGCAACCAAAGTGAGAATTTCGTCGGGGAGATCGAGAAGTCGAAGAGTATTGGCAATTGCGCTTCTGCTCTTCCCTACTCTCTGTGAAAGCTCTTCTTGAGTCATTCCGTATTCTTCTGCAAGTGCCTTGTAGCCAAGCGCTTCTTCAAGAGGATTCAAGTCCTCTCTCTGCACGTTTTCAATAAGCGCAATTTCTGCTGCCTTTTTATCGTCGTGCTCAAGGACAATTGCAGGAATTTCGGTAAGTCCTGCCAGCTTTGATGCTCTGAAACGACGTTCACCGGCAATAATCTGGTATCTTCCGTCGCCATACTCTCTCACAAGGATAGGCTGAAGGACACCGTTTTCTGCGATTGATGAAGAAAGCTGCTCAAGAGCTTCTTTGTCAAAATATTTTCTGGGCTGATCTATTTTGGGATCTATAAGGGAAATTTTAAGCTTGGAAACGCCACCGGTGGATTCTTTTACCTCGGTTTCTTCCATATAATTATCAAGAAATATTGCGTCAAGGCCTCTTCCAAGGCCGCTATTCTTTTTAGCCATTTTAAAACTCCTGAAATTTAATAAAAGTGGGGATTTGTGTGCCGTTAATTGGGATTTATTGTTATAAATGTGGAGACTTTACTCTCAAAATTGCATATATAGGCACAAAAAGTGGGGTGATTGCCACAAAACTGTCAAATTGTCGAATTATAAACTTTATTGTCGGAAAATGGTAAAAAATACCAAAAATGCACTTAAATACGCATCATAAGCTCTTTTGCGACTGCCGCATACTCTAAAGAGCCTTTTCCGTAAGGATCGTGGTAACAAATAGGCTCACCGTAGCCGGGAGCTTCGGAAATACGCACCGTTCTGGAGATTGGCACTTTAAAGAGCTTGTCTGCATAGTATTTTTTAAGCTCTGCAACAACCTGACCGGTAAGTGTAAGCCTTCCGTTATACATTGTAAGAAGGATTCCAACGATTTGAAGCGACGGATTGTAAAGACTTCTAATCTTTTTTACTGTATTTAAGAGCTGGGACATACCCTCAAGAGAGTAAAATTCGCACTGCATAGGGATTACGACGCCATCCGAGATTGATAATGCTTTTACTGTAAGCATACCCAAAGAAGGAGGACAGTCGATAAATATGTAATCATACTCATCTTTTACAGAATCGAGAGCGATTTTTGTGAAATCTAGGCTCTCATCTAGGTCGTGAAGCTCAAATTCAGCACCTGCAAGGTCTATATTTGCGGGGACAACCGATAAATTTTTGAAATTAGATACAATTACAGCCTCTTTGATGTCACATCTGCCGATTATAACGTCATAAGTCGTTTTTTTAATCTTTGCTTTCGATATTCCAAGTCCGCTAGTTGCATTTCCCTGCGGATCCATATCTATCATAAGCACTTTTTTGCCCTTTTTGGCAATTTGCGCTGCAATATTAACGCAAGAGGTTGTTTTTCCTACTCCGCCCTTCTGGTTGGAGAATGATACTACTTTTGCCATCTTAAACTCCGTTAGATAATATTTAGTACTTATATTATACTATAAATAAGGAAGAAAGTCAATATAAAACCCACTTTTATATGCTTTTATAGTGTAAACAATTTGTTTACGAGCAATGTTTCACGTGAAACACTGCTTTTTTTACAATAAAGAGCTGAAAATAACGGCTAAACTTCTGAATTTTCATTGTTTCACGTGGAACAAACGATAATATATGTGTTTTTTGATTGCATTTTGCATTGAACGTATGATTTTAGCCTCGGTTTGCAGATGTTTCACGTGAAACAAGGGGTTTTAAGTTATTTTATCATAATGTTTCACGTGAAACAAGGGAATTTGGTGTGTTTTTAATAATGTTTCGTGAAACACGGAGTTTTGCGGCGTTTTTGCAATGTTTCACGTGAAACGTAGATTTTTTTATATATTAGCTCTATTTTATGATAAATAAGGGGGCTAGAATGCAATTTTGTGTTGAATTTCTTTGTTTCACGTGAAACAACACATTGATTTTCAATAATTTTATATATAAATATGTTTTCTCAATACTAACCGGTGTTTCTCGATGTTTCACGTGAAACATTTGTTTATTATCGCAATTAACTGCCTGATTTGCGGAATTAAGAATATTTTATGATTTTTGATTGTAAAAAGACATTTTGGAGTCATATTCTTGCATTTTTAGCTAATTTAGAGTAGGGAAGGGGATATTTTAGCATTTTTTATAATTACAAAAGGCTAAAAATGCGTTATTTATTATTATTTTTGCTTATATACCTACCATTTGTGTTT
>JAZTXO010000161.1:0-13747 GCA_045636445.1 Eubacteriales bacterium
TGCATCATATTTATGCAGAGACCTGTGAGAAGCGGCTCGATGAGCTTCAGCTCAGCGAATCCACTTCGCATATCCCACCGAAGCGTGTCAAGTTCACTTGTAAACGCAAGGTGTGGATATATTCCTAAAAGGAAATACCTCTTTATGATGCATACTGTACATTTTTTAGCTTAAAATCGTTGCTTTGTGAAAAGCTTTATTATTATATCACAATCTTTTGAAAAAATCAATAGGTTATAAATAAATTTGTTCAAAATAATGTGTAGAGCTTTATTTTATCACAACCTTATGCGCAACGATTTGGGCAGGGTAGCTTAGCATTACTTGACCGTTGAAGGTTATTTCGACTTTTTGACCGCTTTCTACGTCTGCAAAGTTTGCCGCGCTTCCGTCAGCAAAATAAAAGTCGGTATTTTCGTTTATAATTACGCTGTATGGGCCGCTTGTAATTTCGGTTTCGTCAGCTATCATTTCTATTCTGCTGTTTACATTTGTTACAGTGCCGGTTATTATTGCCGAATTATTTGGCGGTTGGTTTTCACTTTGAGAATCATCTGTGAATGGATTTTCGCAGGATGTGACTGTCCATAAAAGAAGAATTATAAATAAAATCAGTAAACTGTTTTTCATATTGGCCTCGAAAAATGTTTTATATATTTTACCATGTTAAGCGGTATGTTGTCAATATATGTTAAAAAGAAAGAAAAGCTATATTTATTTGCATTGACATTATATATTTTTTGTGCTATAATCATCAAGTAATGCATTTTTGAAACGGAGTTCATTATGAGTTTTAGAAAAGATTTTGCCTGGGGCGTTGCAACCGCATCGCAACAGATTGAAGGAGGCTATCGCGAGGGCGGAAAAGGTCTTAGCATTTGGGATGTATTTTCTCATGAGCCCGGAAGAATAAGAGACGGAAAAACCTCTGATATTGCTTGTGACCACTATCATCTTTTTAAAGAGGACGTGAAGCTTATGCGTTCTCTTGGAATAAAAGCATACCGTTTTTCTATTAGCTGGAGCCGTATTTTTCCCGAAGGAGTCGGAAAAATATGCGAGGACGGAGTTCGCTTCTATTCCGAGCTTATTGATGAGCTTCTTGCTAACGGAATCGAGCCTTACATAACCCTTTTCCATTGGGACTATCCTTACGCTCTTTATAGAAAGGGCGGTTGGTTAAACGACGAGTCTGTTGAATGGTTCAGAGATTATGCAAGAAAGATTGTGGAGCTTTATTCCGACAGAGTTACATATTTTATTACCTTTAACGAGCCGCAGTGCTTTATCGGTCAGGGCTATCTTGAAGCCGTTCACGCGCCTGGTGTAAAATTGCCCTATAAAGACGTTTTCCAAATGGCGCATAACGTTATGAAAGCACACGGAGCTGCAGTAATCGCAATGCGTGAAGCGGCAAAACATCCTATAAAAATCGGCTACGCTCCAACATGCGGAGCTCATTATCCCTCAACCGATTCTCCCGAGGATATTGAAGCGGCTAAAAAGGCTCTCTTCTCGTCAGCTCCTATTGACGAGTACGTAATGTGGAACGTTTCCTGGTGGAGCGATCCCGTTATGCTTGGAAAATATCCCGAGGACGGCCTTGAGCTTTATAAGGATTTTCTTCCCGAAATAACCGAGGAAGATTTGAAACTTATGCACCAGCCTCTTGATTTCTACGCCCAGAATATCTATAACGGCAAGGAAATTAAAGCAGGGGAGAATGGCGAGCCGGTTGTTGTACCCCGTCCCGCAGATGCGCCCGTTACTGCTCTCGGTTGGCCTATAACGCCAAAATGTCTTTATTGGGCGCCACTCTTCTTTACCGAGCGTTACGGACTCCCGTTCTATCTTTCCGAAAACGGAACATCGGTAAACGACGTTGTTTGTGAAGATGGCAAAGTGCATGATAAAGAGCGAGTTGAATTTCTTTCTGCATATCTTGAACAGCTTGAAAAATCCACAGATGCAGGAGCTGATATAAGAGGCTATTTCCTTTGGACATTTATGGATAATTTCGAGTGGGCGCACGGATATATTCCTCGTTTTGGTTTGGTTTACACCGATTACGAAACACAAAAGAGAATCCCCAAGGATTCGGCTTATTGGTATAAAAATTATATCGAAGAACATAGCAAATAATAAAAAACAGAGGCAAAAAAACATGGCAGAATATAAAATTGTGGCAAGTGACCTCGATGGTACGTTGCTTGGTTCTGACGGAAAAGTAAGTGCTGAAAACTTTGCCGCAATTTCCTCTCTCAAAAATAGAGGAGTGCATTTTGTTCCCGCATCGGGTAGAAGCCTTGCGGAAATTCCCGCAGAAATAAAGGAAAATCCCGATATTCGTTATTTTATTCATTCAAGCGGAGCTGTGGTCTTTGACAAGCTGACCGGGGAGAGGATTTCCTTCTGCTTCCCGAAAGAGCTTTCTGCCAAAATTTTCGAACTATTGTTCAGTACCGATTGTCACATTACTGTTCGTCACAGAGGAAGAATGTATACCTCTGTCGAAACTATGAACGAGGAAAGCTTTGCCTACTATAAGGTTTGGGCTGCTCATGCCGAGCTTTTGCGTACAGTTGGAGAGCCGATTTCGAATTTCAAAGAAAAATTCTCCTCGGCAGATGACGTCGAAATGATTTCAATATTTATCGGTGATAACGAAAGACTCTTTGAGCTGAAATCTAAGCTTTTATTGATTCCCAATATTAACGTTGCCAGTGCTTGTCCTTACAATATTGAATTGACTTGCTCAAAGGCAGGCAAGGGAAATGCACTTTTGGCACTTGCCGAAAAGCTCGGTTGTTCGGTTTCCGAAACGATTGCAGTCGGTGACAGCGAAAACGATATGCCGATGATACTTGCAGCAGGCTTGGGACTCGCTGTGGAGAACGCCGCCGAGGAGCTGAAGGCAAAGGCTGACAGAGTGATTTGCTCAAACGATTACGGTGTTGCAAAATACCTGCTTGAAACCTATTTTCAATAATTTTAAAGTGTAAGTCAAAAACGGCTTACACTTTTTTATATTTTTCCAGCAAAATATCTAAAATCTTGAACAAAAAAATTAAAGAATTGTCGGAATTGTTGTAGTAGAATAAAGTTGTAAACCGATATTTTGTATTTTGTCGGGTTGCTTCGGCCGATTTTTACGTTCAGGAAAGGAAATTGCTTTTTTTAGTTTAGGTATTTATTATGAAGAAGGAAATATTGCTTGATGAGTCTTGTGAAAAGAACTCACGCGTGCAGGACGATAGTATTATGGAAGAAAAGTGGCGGGTGTTTTCGGAATCTATAGCTCCGAAGCTTGGCAAAGCTCTTTCAGGCGAGATAACCGAAGCTATGCGGGATTTGTATTCAATCTTTTCGGTTAACGTGTTAAAGTGGAGCGCAAATCTTTTCGACCCTGAGATCGGCGGTTATTATTATTCCAATTCGGGAAGAGATTTTGAGGATACCGTCTATAATGGCAAAACATATAAGCTCCTTCCGGATCTTGAATCTACATATCAAGGAGACGGTTTTCTTTACACATCTCTTATTGATACCTCATCTTCCGAGCGTGTACCCGCCTGGTACGGTGAAAAAATTGTAAAATTCGTTAAAGCTCTTCAAAACAAAGAAAACGGATATTTCTACCATCCCCAGTGGACCAAGGAAGAGGTTGATGAAAAGGTTTCAAGACGGGGCAGAGATCTTCAATGGGCAGTAAGGCTTCTTGAACGCTACGGCTCGTCTCCTACCTACGATACGCCTTTGGGAACTAAGGGAGACGGACTTCTTGCTGACGGCACGCCTGTGGATATGACCGACGCTTATCACTATATCCCCGCAACCGAAGAGGAAAAAGAGAAAGAAAAAAATCACGTAGCTCCCCATCTCGTTGATAAAGAAAGCTTTGAAAAATATCTTTCCGAAATAAAGATCGTAGACGATAAGAACAATAACTCCTATACGATAGGAAATCGCTTTGAATCACAAGGATTGCAAATACTTGCGAGAGATAGGGCTCTTCGTGAAAGCGGAGCGGACTACAGCCTTTGTGACATTCTAAAAAATTGGTTTGACGGTTACTTTAATTATAAAACCGGTACCTGGACGGATTGTACCGAGGTTTCTTACGTTGACGTTAACGGAATTCTTAAGATTTCCGCGGCGTACAACCGTACCAGGAGACCTTTGCCGGATGCTGCAGCGAGTATGAGAGCTGCAATAAGCGTTATTTTATCCGACAAAGACCCCGGTCACGTTTGCTCTGTGCTTAATCCCTGGTATGCTATAAGCAACATCAGAGAAAACGTCGAGAAATATACTCCCACGGAAGAAAAAAACGTATTGTCGGAAAAAATCGAAAAGATCCGTCTTGAGCTTTTAAGACGCTATCCCGAAATGATAAGAGCGACAAAGAAAAAGCTTATGCTGTTCAGAAAACCGGACGGCTCCTTCTCTTATTATCCGCATAACACCGCCTTCTGCTCGCAGGGAATGCCGGTGGCAAAGGGAGCTGTCAACGAGGGTGACCTCAACGCAACCAATATTTGTCAGTTCGGTATTTTAGGCCATATCTTTTCGGCTCTCGGGGCTAAAGTCGTTCCGGTGTTCAGCGAAGCTGACAGACTTGAAATTATAAAACTACTTGAAAAAAACGCAAATATAAAATAATAAGGAAACGGAGAATCGTATGAAAAAACTTTTAGCGTTACTTCTTTTAATAACCGTTTGTTCGATTGCTTTTGTCTCCTGCGCAAATAAAAACAAAAACGATTCGGGAAACAATAAATCCGACGGTTCGGGGGACAACAACGTTTCGGAGCCGTCCGATGAAAACTACATATATAAAAGCGGCTCAAAGCTCAGCCTTGTTTATGACGTAGAAAAAACAGATTCCGAAAACGCTGCGACGATAATGTATGCCCTCGGCGATATTCTCGGGCAGAATCTTACCGTAACTACTCCCGATTCGGCTGTGGCGGAGCATGAGATCGTAGTCGGCAGAACCGACAGAGAAATCTCAAAGGCGGCCTACCGTCTTCTTGAAAAAATTGAAGAAAAGGAAGAGTATTACGTAAGCTACCTTATTTATTCTGACGGAAAGAGCGTTGCTATCGCTTACGATGAAGAATATTTCGGCGTCAACGTGGCAGAGGAAGAAGCCACGAAATATTTTACCGAGAATATAGCCGTTTCAGGCACTCTTGTGTTGGAAAAAGGAACCGTTCACTGTATGAACTATGATCCTATCGCCTGGCAGGAGGCTATTGACGAGGTGGAGTATGAAGCTCAGTGGCAGAGAATAGAAAGCGATTTCGCAAAAAGAACCTCTCCCGAGAAAGCCGCTGAAATCGTGCAGGCCTTTAAAAATATGTACGCCGATTACAGCGACAACGTCGTTTCCTGGATAGCTAACCTATACGACCCGGTGACGGGCGGCTTCTACTACTCCAATTCCGCAAGAAATACCGAGGGATTCCTTCCCGACCTTGAGTCTACCTATCAGCTTCTCGGTCTCCCTGTCTCAATGGGAATGACGGACGGCAAGTCTGTCGCTGAGTTTTACCCCGAAGAGGTAGGAGAGGCTATTGTACGATGGGTAAAGGGACTTCAGGACGAGGAAAGCGGATATTTCTATCATCCCCAGTGGGGAAAATCCTTTACCGACCAGATTCCGAACCGTCGAGGCAGAGACCTGCAGTGGGCAGAAAGGCTGCTCCAATACTTTGGCGCAAAGCCTACCTACGATACGCCCGGTGGCGTCAAGGGTGACGGAATTCTTCCGGACGGCGAAACAGTCCTTCCCGCAGCATCAATGCTTACCGGAAGGCTTTCAACGTCCCCTGCGGTTGCGGTTTCGAAAATTATTCCCGCGGATTATGACGATTCTAACGTAACGCCGCATCTTCGGAGCGAAAAAGCCTTTAAGGATTACCTTGCGGGGCTTAATATAAACGTTGACTCCTACACAGTAGGTAACCTTCTCGAATCTCAGGCAACGCAGATAGTTGCGAGAGACAAGGTACTTGCATCCCGCGGTGAAACTTACAGACTTTCAGACATTCTTCATAAGTGGCTGAACGATCATCAAAATTCGAAAACCGGTCTTTGGACTCTTGACGGAAGCGTAAATTATTCTTCCGTTAACGGACTTTTGAAGATAGGCTCAACCTACAACAAGATAGGAAAAGAAATTCCCAATATCATACCCGCTCTCGGTTCGGCGATAGCCTGCACGGTTTCGGACGCAACGCCCAATCACATTTGTGACGTTCTGAATCCGCTTTACGCGATCTCGGAAATCAAAACGAATATAAATAAATATTTCAGTGGGGACAAAGCCTCGCTTCAAACGCAGCTTGACAATGCGAACAAAAGATTGCTTGAAAGCGCTGTTGAAATAATCGAGGTAACTCACGCAAAGGTTGCTTTGTTTAAAAAGAACGACGGCTCTTATTCCTATTATCCCGAACAAACCTCAGCTTCCTCCCAGGGAGCAACGGTTGCTCTCGTAAACACCAATGAGGGCGATGCAAACACCGCCAATATAGCCTTGGCGGCAATACCCGGCCATCTGTTTTCCGCTTTAGGCGTTTCGGACAAACCAGAAAGATATACTAAGGCAGACGGAGTAAGATACCTTACAATTCTTTCCGAGCTTGGCGAAATCGTAAAGGATAGGGCTGAGGACGAGCGTGACAGCGCAAACGGTAAGTACGTCAAGGAATACGGCGGTGAATTTTATCCCGACGGCTTCCGTATCCAGCAGGTAACCGATCTCTACCGCGCAAGCTCTTATATCGCTTGTAACGATGAGAAAATGACAAATACCGAGCAGGAGCGTATAAGTATATTTGAAGATGAGTCGCGAATGACCGGTATTCTGCAATATGAAAAGTCCACAAGTCCCAGCACTCACGGCTTCGTTGTAAGACGTACCGGTACTCAGGCGGGCGGTAATTGCTTCGTCTTTGAGACCGAAATAAAGCTGAACGAGTTTGATCCTACCGCTATGGCGGCGATCCTTGAGCAAAAGCAGCCGATACTTATTGATTTCACCGCAGGCGTGTTTGAAAGCGCAACGGCGGCAAAGGTTGCAAGCTGTAATTACGTTGGCGGCTTAGGCTCGATATATATCGAGGAGCGCAACGGTGAATATTACTCCTATTTCTCTCACGCGACAATGCCTTATCAGTACATCTCTTACGGAACAAATCCATATAACGGCAAAAAAATCGAGGCAGACAAGTGGTACACCGTAACCGTTGAGCTTTACGACAACGGAATTGCCAAGTATTATATCAACAATAAATACTTTGAGGAAGCAAGAGTCTTTGAGGACACATCTGCGTTCTTCACAACTCTTGACGTTGTAAAAATAAATCTCGGTTACTATGCTACAAGCTCCTCTATATGGGTAGACAACACCTTTGTCGGTACTATTCAGAAGGAGTACGAAGAGGGCGATGCTATGAGAAATTACGATTACATCGGTCCCGGTAACTACGGCGTAAGCTACGGCGGACTTGACTTTAACGTAGACAACGCCCACGTTCTTCAGCAAAGCGGCTATATCACCAGAGCGACCTGGAATACAATTACGGGTACAGAGGGCCTTTCCTATTCTGACACAAGCTTCCACCGAGAGTTCATTCGTATCAGCGAAGTGAATAGGGACGGCAAGATAGACAAGGCGCTTGAATTTGGCGCGAGAACCACTAATGCGAAGGGCATTTACTTAAGAGAAACTAATCCCGGAACGGGCGAGACCTTTGTATTTGAAACCGAAATTCTCCTTGATATAGACGAAACCACGGCGGCGAATATCTGTAAGCTTGGCCCAGCTCCTATATTCTACTTCAATTTCGGAAAATCGATCAAGGCGGCATCCGTTCCCGCTACCGACCCCAACTACTGCGGCTCCGAGCTTGCGAGAATATATGCTAATAAGGATTCGTCAGGTAACATTCGTTACTACTTCAACGCCCCGGTTGGCAGAGCGTATATGGCTTGTACAAGCGCGGCGGAAATAACCTCCGGTTGGCACACGATTACAATGGAGGTATTCTCGGGCGGACAGGTCAAGTATTACGTTGACGGTGAGCTTTTAGGCGAAGCAAAGATCCTTTCATCACAGGATGTTTCTCAGTATAAGGATATGAACTCCGTTAAGGTAAGTATAAACGACGACCTTAATAATTCCTACTTCTTCTTTGATAATACCTACGTAACCCGTATGGATATTCCTTATTTGGCATCTACTCCCGACTCCGGTACAGAGGATGAGGGCGGGGGAGATACTTCCACCGATATTGATTCACCATTTGACGACGTTGTCGACGATAATGGATGGGGTTAATATAAATAAATGAAAGGAGCATTTATGAAGGGAAAAATGCTAAAGCAAAGCTACAAAAACGCAGAAATCGAGATAACTCTCTACGAGCTATCCGACGTAATTACAACCTCCGTGTTTGACGACGACAATGTCGCAGACGACGGTTGGACCTAAAAACAAAATAACGAAAGGAAAAATTAAAATGAAAACACAAAAAAGCATTAAAATTTTAGTTCTCGCTCTTTCTCTCGTTTTGATTATCGGCGCTGTGTTTATGGTATCTGCCAGCGCAGAGGAAGAAACGCTCTCAGTTTCTATCACAAAAAAGAATATCTCCTACGGTGACGTTGTAGAGCTTCTCTTCGCGGTTGACGACACTAACGCAGGAGGCAAGGATGTTGAGGTTCTTTATTACCTTGACGATCCCCAGTCTAATCCTGAAGCAAAGGCTTATAAGGGTACAGAGTACGAAAAGGGTTATACCGAGGGCGGCGTGACCTATCCCGCATTCTATACTGCAGCCTTTCCCGCAAAGGACATCGGCGCGCAGGTTTATGCCCAGGCGCATATCGTTGACACCGAGGTTTATTCCGAAATAGTTAGATACAGCGTTGTTGAATATCTTAACAAGCGTCTTTACGTTGACGATATAACCGCAAACCAGAAGGGACTTTATGAATCTCTTCTTACCTACGGCGCATTCGCTCAGAAGGTTCTCCTTAACGAGGACGACGATCCTTATAATGACGTTACCCAGTTTGTTGACGAGATGGTATACGTTTCTATCGATGGCGGAACTCTCGACGGCAAGTACTCAACAGGTGTTTACTATCCCGGTGATAAGATCACACCTTACGCTGAGGGCGCTGTAATGTGGAACGTAGAATTCACCGATGCCGACGGCAATACCGGCTTTGATGCTACAAGAAACAGCGCATATTACACCATAGCGGGCAGAAGCTTCATTTCGCTTAACACAAACGCGGCGCTTCCTTCTTACTTTGACACTTATTTCCCCTCATCTGCAATTTCTAATCCTAAGGGTTGGAACTTCGATGACGTGTATACCTCAGCCGCCGCAATGGATACTGCAGGTAAGCTTAGAAGAGCAACATCCGCTACGTCTTACAGAGATGTGGATTATGATGCAATTGCGCAGGGAACTAATGAGTATATAAAAATCAGACCTTTGGCTGATTCGAACATGGTCTTTGAATTTGGAACCGGTCATGGCGCGAGAGAAGGATTCTTCTTCCGTAGGCATACCTACAATGGTTCACCGAAAAACTTTGTGTTTGAGGCAAAGATTAACCTTAATATTACCGATGAAGCAGCACAAGCAATACTGGATGCAGGTGATAACTACGTTATGAGCATTTATTTCAGTAAAACATCTGTAAATGCCTGTCAGTCAACCATCAGAAGCGACTATTATACAGGCACAGAGCTTGGACGTATTTACGTAGCTAAGGATGATGAAGGAAAGTTCCATTACTATTTCAACTATGCAAGCGATAACACCGGTGTTGTTACTACCTCTGTTGCCGAGCTTAAGAACGGATGGAACAACATCACTCTTGAAAACTATCTTGACAATACAAGCAAAAACTGCTCGATTAAAGCTTACGTAAATGGCTGTAAGGTTGGCGAAAGCAGCTTCGACGGAACAACCGACGTTGCTCTTAATGCAACCGGAGACCAGGGTGTAAGATTACGCTACAACAGTGTTGTAACTAAGTCTTACGTATATCTTGATAACGTTTTCTGCTCGTTTATAGACCCTTTTAATTAATTTTAGTCCTTGATTCGGGCGATTAAAGTCCGTGAGGTGATGTGTACTATCCCTTTCCCGGATTTTTTCCGAGAGTACGCATTTTAGCAGGGAAAGCCGAAAGGCTTCGCACCTCAAAAAAGAGGGGGTGGATAAGGACGCCCCCTCTTGATATGAAAAAGGTTATCTTTGGCATTTTGCCTCGGATAACCTTTTTTTATTGCTTTTTAATTGCTTTTCTGTGTGCCAGGGGAGAAATACCCTTTATTTTCTTGTACATCGAGGTAAAGTAAGAAACGTTTGAATATCCGGTCTCCAAAGCGATTTCTGTAATCGGAAAATCGGTATTGATGATAAGATATTCTGCGTGGTTAAGCCTTACGAAATTCAGATAATCCTTAAAGCTTTTTCCGGTAACCTTTTTAAAGGTACGCGAGAAGTGCGCATAGCTCATATGCGCGCGATTTGCCATGTCTTCAGCCGTAAGGTCTATCGCGAACCACACGTTAACGTATGAAACAATATCGTATATATCGTTTGGAGCTTCGGAAAGGCTTTCGTAAACCTCGTAGTCGGCGCGGTAAATTTGCTCTAGGATATTTAGTGCGCAAAGAATAGTTGAGATTTCGGGAATAGGGGCGGGATTGTCAAGCTCGGATATTAGTCTTTCTAAATTGCGAAGAATTTCCGACCCCTCAAGCTCTTCCTTTTTCCAAAACATTTTAAGCGACGTATTGTATATCAAAAAGCGGTTAGGGAAGTTTTTGTCCATAGACTTTGGGGAGATGTCATAGATGAACTTAGGCATTATTTTAAGGACGTAGTAGTCGTTTTCTTCCTCGTCCTCCGTGTAAATACCGTGAACGCCGCGGGAACGGAAAAACGCAAAATCTCCCGGGTACATACTCTCTTTTTTGCCGTCCAAATTAACGATAATGCTTCCTGTTTTAACGTATATCATTTCAACCGATTCGTGTATTTGAAGCTGAGTTGCCATAGTTCGGGCAGGCAATATAGGCATTTTGAAAAAATTGACGCCCTTGTCGGAAAGCGGAGGTACTAATCGTTCTTCTTGTACGTAACCGTGCATTTATAAAATTCCTTCGTAACTTTTTTTATAAAAATATTTTATCATAACAAGATTATAAAGTCAATCGAGATTCTCGGAATTGTCAAATTAGTGATAAAAAATGATAAATTATTTTTACTTTGCAGTATGGAAAGAAAAAGTTGATTTTTACACGAATGATGTTGATTTTTGCGAGAAAATATGGTATAATTTGGTTGTTAGACTCTTAAATTTTTAGAATTTGAGGTGAAAAAATGGCCGAAGCTCGCAGTAATAAGAAAAACGGACTTATTGAATTGTTCAGGTTTTTATGCTCGGTATGGGTTGCTTATTATCACGGCTTTCTTCCTGTGTCTTCTGATAAATTCAGCGGCGTTGTTGTTTCTGTCGATTTCTTCTTTATGGTTTCAGGGCTTTTCTTCTTGAAATCTATCGAAAAATACAAAGAAAGACAGTTTTTAGAGGGCGTAGGCTTTGTTATTTGGGGAAGAACGAAAAAAATTATCGTTCCGCTTTTAATTTCCGCCTTTTCTATTCTTTTATGTAATATTTTCGTTGAACTTGAATTTAACGGTTTCAATTGGCCGTTTAGCTTTTTGTGGTTTTTTGCTGCTCAGTTTTTCTTTTTGACATTGTTTTACTTGCTTTTCAAAAAAACAAAAAGCTTGTTTGCCTTCAACATCTGTTGCGTCGTTATTATCTTAATTTTTATGTCGATGTTCAGAATAGGAAGCAGAGAATTTGATAGAATGTTCCGTGGCCCTGCGATGCTAGCTATCGGTATGTTACTTTCGCAAATTCCTAAATTAAATATAAAATTAAAGGATGCAACAAAAGCTAAAAGGTTTAGTTTGACAGTAAATGCAGTTGGATTTGTCATTTTCGCAGTGGCTTTTCTCTATCTTGCATACTTGCCGAAATTTGAGATTTGGAAGCTACATTTACAGTGCTGCGTTGTTTGTCCGTTTCTTCTGTATTTTGCCACAGCTCTTCCGGTTTACAGTAAGTTTTTGAATTTGCTTGGTGAATTTAGTGTATATATTTATCTTGCACAATGCCCGATTTTATTGAATTATTACTTTGTAAACAAAGATACAAACGCCCAATTTCCTCTTTTTTGCGTTTGCATAGTTGCTATGTTTGCGATAAACAGAATTTTTAACGCTGCAAAGACGAAATTTAGAAAAGCACTTTGATATGATATGCACCTCGAAAATCAGCGGATTTTCGAGGTGCATATCTTTACTTTTTAAACTTTTAGTATGCTAACGAAGGAAGGGGATTCCTCTGGTCTCAATTCGATTTAACTATATGTTTTTAGATTTTGCGTGATACCTACAACGTAAGTTGAGTAGAAAGCTTTTTTGAAAAAAGGGTAGAACGTAAACCCTACCCTTTAATTGTATTAAATTAAAATATCAAACTCATCCGTTGTTCAATAATAAAGATTATCGCCTTTTTCCATATTACATCTTTGACAAAGCGTTTGTAAGTTGTTATACGTGCTTTTTCCGCCTTTTGCTATCGGTATAATGTGGTCAATTTCTAACTGTACGTATCTTTGGGGAACGCCGCATTTACGACAACGATAACCATCTCTTTCATATATGGAAAATCTCATTTTGTTTGAAACCTTACCCCTTTCAACACGACAAATTGAATTCCAAATTTCGCGGTCGTTATAAAAAGTTCCATTACGATTTCTTAATCTTTTGATTATAGCGAGTATGTCATTTGCATAATATATTTCTTTTTTCTCGGAATAAATACGTCCATTTATCTTTGAGCAGTACAAAGCAACTTCTATGTAAAAATCTGTGTGTGGTTTTGCGTATATGTTTTGGTGAATCAATTGTTTTTCGGTTGAAACTAATCTTTCATATTTGAGGTTTCCTATATCAATTAGAAATTTGCCTGTTTCCGTCAATGCGGCTACGTCTTGAATATATTCTATATATAATTGATTGTTTTCCTTCTCCTTGTTAATTTGGTTTATTACTTTTGTGCTTATAAACTGAAGCTGGTAAATTAGATAATCTAAACAACTAATATTAGAATAAAAGTTTTCATTATCGTAAGTATGGGATTGATTAAAATCGGTATGAGCAAAAAAATTATATTTGCAATTTATTTCTTGTAATTTTTTAAGATAAATACTGTTTTGTAAGACGAAATCAATATACTTTCTTTGAATTACATTGTTAGCAATAAGACAAGCTAAAAGTATAAATATAAGAAGAAGCATAGATTTACTCCCAAATGTTATTTTTTTGCTTTATTATACTATAAATTTGCTAAAAATTCAAGTCGTATATATAGTGTAAAACAAAAAATAAACTAAAATTTGCTTTTTGATATTACGGAAAATTGTAGGCGAAAGATAAAAATGAAACCGAGGCGTGTGCTTGTTTTAGGCTTGTAAGGAAGAAATGCATCCCTATAAGCCTATTTTTATGTTATAAAAATCAAGGTGTCAGCCTTGTATATCATTAATTTCGTAGAAATTGCATATCATCGACACGAAGTGTTGTATCTTATCAAGTCGCAGATGATACACGCTAAAGCGTGATGATATACA
>JAZTXO010000162.1:0-2259 GCA_045636445.1 Eubacteriales bacterium
CCCCCAAGCTATACGCAGAAGCGGAAAAGAAGCTGATAAAACTGATTTAAGGACTACGATGAAGGAATATATCAGCGTATTTGCGACGAGATCAACCGAAAAATGCCAAGGATTTATAAATGTTGGGAGAAAATGAGTAAATGGAAAAAATCAAAATCATAACCCTTTGCGGTTCCTTAAAATACTTGGAAAAAATGTGGGAGGTTGCCGAAAATCTTTCCCTTGAAAAAGGCTATGCGGTAATAGGCGTAAATCCCCACGTTATTGACAGACCTTTAACGGAAGATGAAATATCTACAATGAAGCGTCTTCACAAAGAAAAGATAGCAATCTCCGATGGAATTTTCGTGGTCAATGTTAATGGCTATATAGGTGACTCTGTCAAGGAAGAAATTGCGTTTGCAAAATCATTGAACAAAGAGATTCTATATCTTGAAAATCCCCCGTCAGATGATGAAAAGGACTAATAATGGAAATTTTAGAAATTGTACTTAGCGTATTAGGAACTCTCCTTGCTATTGTCGCGTTTGCAGGTGTTATTTGGGGAGTTCTTCATCTGTACGAGGTTATCTTCAAAAGGCAATACAAAAATGTTCGTTATTTCAAATTTGTATATCCGTGCTTCCCGGCAGAGCTTAAAAGCGACGTTGAAGCAGCCTTCGCAGCTATGCCCAACAGAACGGTAAACGGTGCTGCTTTCGCAACGGATAGCCTATTGAGAGAATATGAATTGACAAGCGGAACAGTATCGTTCCCATATCGTCTATACTTTGTAGATGCAAAGGAAGAAAAGATCGAAAATCTGACCGACAGACAAAAGAAAATCCTTTATTGCTTATACACACGAAGCAACGACGGATATCTTCGTGAAAAGTATGCAAAGAAGCTGCTTGATGCAGGGCTTGAAGAATGGTGCTTACCCTTTATCGTGAGTCTTTGTGACGATTACGTAGTAGAGATTGTAGAAGCCGTTTATAGCGCATTAAGTGAGAGAAACAATGACGATATCAAAGCATTTTGCAAGCACAATGAAAGCTCCGTCCGTAAGAGCTATTCAAGAATGATTAGCTATTGGAACGAGTATTACCGCCGTACCGATAAGCATTGGAAACTCAACGAGTACGTAGGCAGAAAGCTATTCAAAGAATGCTTGGAGATTTACGAATAATCCACGAACGACGAAAAGGACTAACTATGCACTTAATTGAACTTACCGAAGCCGAAAGACTTGAATATCTCGGCACACTTATTGATAAAACAAACGCCTTTGCGGAAAGCATTTCGTGGGTTGACACGAGAGATCAGGCAACCAAGGTAGAATATGCAAAAAACCTTTGCGACCTGCACACAGGGCTTGACCTCGGTGTGTTCCATAGAGCAAAGGAGCTTGTGTGTGGAGTCAAGCGTACCGAAAAGCTCGGCGCGAAAAAGGCATATTTGAAATATTATTACGAGGGTGACACGCTCACCTACATAGAAAGCTACGTAAAAACGCTTGAGGTGGTTTTCCGAGTTGTTTATAATAGCGATATGCGATACCTCGTCCCGTTCTTCAAAAACGGTATGCCGTATCCCACCTATATTCACGCCTGCAAAACCGAAAACGGCAAGGTAGTTGAGGAATGGACGGTTGAGGGCAACCAAATCGTTTATGACGGTTATACGCATTTTGATGATGGCTCGGCAGCTTACTATTTTATCAACTATGTTAGGGGCGGTCAGACTCCCATATTGATGCAAAAGCAAGGCGAGATCTCCGCTGACTTTGTATGGGAAGAACATCTTGTAACCACCTATTCCTACACCTCGGATACAAGATACGAGTATAGCGAGATTGACGGCTCAATGACTGTCTTTGAATGGGATGGAAAAGAAAAAGTCGGTGCAAAGAAAATCAGCTTTTACACCGAAAAGAAAAACGCAGCCCTTATTGCTGACACGGTGATAAAGTCGCGCGAGGTTGCATTTTTCAAATATAAATCCGTGGATATTTCGGGGCTTATCTTGCCCGAAAGCATAGGTGTGTTCTTCTATGGCGTGAGCCGTGTTGACGGTCTTGCGAAATTTATGGAGAACAATCCGCATATCAACCATTTTTCATTTAGCGATGCAAGCGTTTCCTATCTCGACGAAGGCTTTTTCTCGGCACTTCCACAGGATACAACTCTTGTGTTTGACGGCTGCCGTGGGCTGAAATCCGTCAAGGGCTTAAAAGGCGTTTTGCATTGTAACCTCTATCGCACAAAGATTGAGGACGAG
>JAZTXO010000163.1:0-8782 GCA_045636445.1 Eubacteriales bacterium
TTCTATTTTTAGTTTTTTTACAAAAAAGGAGAAAATGGGTTGCTTTTTTTCTACATATATTATATAATCAATAATATATTTCGAATGAAGAATGAATCTAAAGGATATTTTGCAATGGATGCGGTGCATAAGGTTTTAAAACAGCCGAACATTAGAAAGTTAATAGATATCGACTATATTTCTTCAATTCATTATTTTGAATTTGATGATACCTTTGTTGATAAGGCGGAATTTCACGATACATGGGAGCTTGTATATATTGATCGTGGTAAATGTGATGTAATTAGCGATAGCGATACTATACATCTTAAGCAAGGAGAAATGTTTTTCCACAAACCCGGAGAGGTTCATTTGCTTAAGGTTAACAAGGGAGCAACACCTAATATTATAATTATTGCTTTTTATTCCCTTTCGGAGGCTATGCAATATTTTGAAAAGCAAAAAATCGTTGCTTCAATGACAACAAAGCAGCATATTGCAGCAATAATTCACGAGGCTTCGAACACCTTTGATCTTCCTTTTAATAATCCTAAGATGAAAAAGCTGAAGTTGAAGCCTGAGGACGGTCTTTGGGCAGGACAGCAATCTATTGTTTTGCGTCTTGAACTTATGTTAATTGAAATCGTAAGAGAAAATCATTATTACATTACAAACAGAAAAATGTTTGTTCCAAAGGATATTATTGAGGATGAATTTGTTCTTGAAATAATAGAATTTATGGAAAAAAGACTGTATAGCAAATTCACTATGGACGAGCTTAGTAAGGAGCTTAACTTTGGAAAAACTCATATTTCACGCTCTTTTGCAAAGGCTTGCGGCTATTCGGTTATTGATTATTTTACCAAAATGAAGGTGAATGAAGCAAAAAAATTGATCAGAGAGTCGAAATATAACTTCTTTGAAATTTCCGAAATGCTTATGTTTTCTAATTCTCATTATTTTTCTACTGTTTTTAAAAAGCATACGGGAATGACTCCTTCGCAATATAAAAAATCTTGCAGAAGAGCTTAAAAGTGCTTTCTGCCTCGAATTATTTTGGTATTATCACAAAAAAACGATCTGACTTATTCGATATAGTTTTGATAGCATATTTTATGTTGACATTCTTTAGTAAATATGGTATCATATTATATATATTTCATTTTAAGGAGAAACACAAATGGCTGGTACTATTTGGGCGTTTATGCCCGCAGTTATCGCAATTGTACTTGCGCTCGTTACCAAGCAGGTGTATATTTCCCTGTTCTTTGGTATTGTCGTAGGTGCGCTTATGCATGTTGGGGGAAATCCTCTTGAAGCATTATTTACAATATACGAGGTAATGAGTGACAAGGTTGGTTCTAACGTTCCGATTATTGTATTCCTTGTTGTGCTCGGTATCCTTGTAATTCTTATGCAGAAATCCGGAGGTGCGAAGGCATACGGTGATCTTGCATCTAAGAAAATCAAAACCAAAGGCGGCGCTCTTGCTGCAACTGCAGGACTCGGTTCTCTTATTTTTGTTGATGACTATTTCAACTGTCTTACCGTTGGTTCTGTTATGCGTCCCGTAACTGACAAATTCAGAATTTCCAGAGCTAAACTTGCTTATATAATTGATGCAACAGCAGCTCCCGTTTGTATTATAGCTCCTATTTCCAGCTGGGCTGCGGCAGTTTCCAGCGACCTTGAGGGCGATGGTTTGCTTGCATTTATAAGCACAATTCCCTTTAACGTTTATGCTATTTTAACTCTCGTAATGGTCTTTACTCTCTGCTTTGTTAAGTTTGATTTCGGTAAAATGCGTAAAAACGAGATAATCGCAGAACAAACAGGTGATCTTCATGCCGGTGAAGCCGGAAATGATGAGAAAACCGAAGAGGTTAAAGCTAATCCTAAAGGAAAGGTAAGACATCTCGTTGTTCCCGTAATTATTCTTATTATCTGTTGCATCGGCGGTATGCTTTACACCGGTTTCTTCTACAACTGGGGTTCTTCCATTGACATGAGCTTCAATGCTGCTGATACAATTAAGTATGAGTCGGATGAAGATGGCGTAATTCTTTATCTCAAGGATACCGATGGCGTTATGGAATCTCTTGCTGATGTTCCAACGGCTCTTGAAAATTCGGGTGAAGATTACTTCTATTTTGTTGATGCAGACGGATTAATTCAGTTCCATATTAACAGACCTGCAACAATTACTCCCGGCCGTGAAACAATATCTGTAAGCGCAGAGCTTGAGTCTGCGGGTTATACAGATGTTCCTCAGTCCGAAAACTTTATTCAGGCATTCTCGAACTGTGATGCAGGTATGTCTCTTGCTATCGGATCTACGATTGCTCTTATTATAATTGCCGCTTATTATATGCTTTCCGGCGTTGTTTGCTTTACCGAAATAACAAGCAGCTTTACCGAAGGCTTCAAGGCTATGGTTCCTGCAATTCTTATCCTTACCTTTGCATGGTCGATTTCCGGTATTATGGGAGCTAAGGGCGGTTATCTTGATGCTCAAGCGTTCGTTAGCGAAAATATTAACGGCGAAACCTTCCCTCTGTTTATTCTTCCTGCTGTATTCTTCGTTCTTGCAGGTGTTATTGCCTTTTCAACAGGTACATCTTGGGGTACTTTCAGCGTTCTTGTACCTCTTGCAACTCTTGTTCTTGGCGGAAGTGGAACAATGGCAATTCTCACCGTTTCGGCAATCCTTGGCGGTGCGGTATTCGGCGACCACGTATCACCTATCTCCGATACGACAATCCTTGCTTCTGCGGGTGCGCAGTGTAATCACGTAGATCACGTAAATACTCAGCTTCCCTACGCATCAATCGTTGCTGGTATTGCTTTCGTAGCATATCTTGTTGGCGGTGTGTTCGCTTCTATGAATCTTGGTGGAGTGCTTACCGGTCTTGTACTTTGGGCTGTTGCTCTTGGTTTGTTTGCTTTGACAGTTGTTCTTATTAAAATACTTAATAAGCGTGCTGAAGCTAAAAATGCATAAAAATTTATAACAAGCATTTTTGTCTGCAAATGATTGTTAAAAAAGGCAGAGAGTGTAAAGCTCTCTGCCTTTTTCTTTTTTGCGGTTTTATATTATTTTGAACTATAAAACATCTAGAATGTTTTGAAGTAAATACCTGGAGTCTCGCTGAATTTTATTTATTATTTATTTTGTTATCTCTGTATGCAATAGCAATCGCTGCTCCGTATATATTTTTTGCACCTAATGATCTAATTAAAAAGGCTGAATTGCCCATTGAAGCACCGCTCGTTACAACGTCATCAATGATTAAAACATACTTGCCTTTTAAATTCGGCTCGGATATAAGCTCAAAGCGAGCGTTTGCATATCTTTTGTCGATTGAAAAATACTTTTGCGGTTTCTTTGAAAGCGATTTTAAAAGTGGAACATACTCAAAATCAAGCTTTTTGGCAACCGCCCGTGCGAGTATTTCACCGTGATCAAAACCTCGGCTGTAAATTGCAGATTTACGGTTTGGAACGTGAGTTACAATAGTATCACTCGGAAGTGATAAGGTTTTAGTGATAGAATCTGTCATATCCGATGAAATAAGATCGAGAAGATCTTGCCTATTCTTGTATTTCATCAAATAAATAAGAGATCTCGTAGTCTCTTTGGAATCACCAGAATTATATCTAAAAAGCTTAACGAGACCTTTTACACAGTGCGTTTTTAAATAATAATTTGGACAAGAGCATTCGGGGAGTGCCTTTGAGCAAACCGAGCAGTTTCTCGTTTTCGCTTCACTATATTTTTCAAGGCACTCACCGCAAAGACACAACTCGCTTTTATTAAGTCTTGCTTTACATGCTGCACATTTTGGAACTGTAGTGAAATACAGCAACAAGTTAACCAAACTATTGTTTCTGCCTCGCATTATTTTGCGTTTTTAGGAAAACTATCCTTTAGACCGACGATACGATTAAAGGTGTTTTCGTGCTTTGTATCCTTAACAAAATATCCAACTCTTACAAACTGGAATCTATCGCCATCTTTTGCCTCTGACAGAGATTCTTCAAGCTTTACACCCTTGATTTCGGTAACAGAATTTTTGTTAAGATAATCGTCGTAGGTCTTATCCTCGGGAATATCGGAGGTGTTTTCGATATCAAAGAGGAAATCGTAGAGCATTACGCTTGCGTCAATGTTATGCGATGCAGAGAGCCAATGAATTGTTCCCTTCACCTTTCTTCCGTCCACAGGCATACCGTTGCCTGTTTCAAGGTCGGCGGTACATCTGATTTCCTTTATGCCGCCGTCATCATTTTTAATAATCTCGTTGCACTTAACGATATATCCACCCATAAGACGAACCTCTCCGTCGGGCTTCATTCTGAAGAACTTGGGAGGCGGAACTTCGGCAAAATCATCTGCATCTATATAAAGCTCTCTTGTGAAAGGAAGCTTTCTTGTTCCGCTTTCGGGATTTGCAGGATTGTTGGGAAGCTCAAAATATTCGATCTTATCCTCGGGATAGTTTGTTACAACAACCTTTATGGGATTAAGAATGGCGATTTTTCTTGCTGCGGTTTCGTTAAGCTCTTCTCTTATGCAATGCTCGAGAAGCTCGTAGTCAACAACGCTATAACCCTTTGCAACGCCTGCACGGGAAACAAAATCGAAAATAGCGGAAGGTGTGTATCCTCTGCGACGCAAACCGCAAAGAGTGGGCATTCTGGGGTCGTCCCAACCGTCAACAAGTTTCTCTTCAACAAGCTTTCTGAGATATCTCTTTGACATTACAGTGTGAGTAACGTTAAGTCTTGCAAACTCACGCTGTTTAGGTTTCTTTTCAAAACCGATATTATCAACTACCCACTCGTAAAGAGGACGATGGTTTTCAAATTCAATAGAACAAAGCGAGTGAGTTATACCCTCAAGAGCATCCTGAATAGGATGAGCATAGTCGTAAAGCGGATAAATACACCACTTGTTTCCTTGTCTATGGTGAGAAATATGAACAATACGATATATTGCAGGGTCACGCATGTTCATATTTGAAGAAGCCATATCTATTTTTGCACGTAACGTTTTTGAGCCGTCGGGGAATTCTCCGTTTTTCATACGCTCGAAAAGGTCAAGGTTTTCTTCGGGCGTTCTGTCACGGTAGGGGCTGTTTTTGCCCGGAACGGTAAGTGTTCCGCGATATTCGCGAAGTTCGTCTGCGTTAAGATCGCAAACGTAAGCCTTACCTTCCTTGATAAGCTTTACAGCATATTCATAGCACTTATCAAAATAATCAGAGCCGTAGAACACGCCTCCGGAAGGCTCGCATCCAAGCCAAGTAAGATCCTCATATATACTTTCAACGTACTCGTTGTCCTCTTTTGAGGGGTTCGTATCGTCGTAACGAAGATTAAACTTTCCGCCGTATTTTTTTGCGGTCATTGCATTGATCCAAATAGCTTTTGCAGAACCTATATGAAGATATCCGTTAGGCTCGGGAGGAAATCTTGTATGAATCTTCAAATCGGGATTGGCCGCAAGATCCTCGTCGATTATATCATGTATAAAATTGTTTTTAAGCTCTTCCATTGAAGCTCACCTCTATCTTAAAAAATCTTTTTTGTATTCTTTTATGGTTGTTGATTCACCGTGGCCGGGATACACCGTAATATTTTCATCAAGCCAGGTGAGTTTTATAATAGACTTTCGTATTTCACCAAAATCTCCACCGGGGAAACAGCACTTACCGTAACCGCCGCCGGCAAAAATCGTATCCCCCACAAACAAGGAACTGCCGACAAGAAGCGATATTGAGCCGGGAGTATGTCCGGGTGTCGAAATTACTTTTATGGTTTCGTTGCCGAAACGAACTGTATCACCTTCGCGAAGTGCGGTTGCTTTTCCGTAATAACCGTAATCTCTGTGGGTTAATAGCTTGTAACAATTACGCTCGGAATCGGAAAGAGCATCAATGTCCGAAATACCGACGAGAACCTCTGCCCCGGTCTTCTCTACCCACTCATCAATATCAAGCATGTGATCAAAGTGAGCGTGAGTTAGAATTATATATTTCACCTTTCCGCATACAAGCTCTTCGTTATAAGGAGCTGATGGGTCTATAACCGCCGCTTCATCCGCAGAGGTAAGAAGATAGGTGTTAGATGCAAAAGAATGGTTGTGCGGTAAAACCTTAATATCTAGCATATTCTGTTAACCTAATCAAAGATTTATAATTATTTAATTTAGTATAGCATATATATTTAAAAATGTCTAGGAGTTTTTTGATTTTTGTCAACTTTTTTTGAAATATTCATAAAATAAAAGTATATTCAGGTTTTCCTGAATCAATTCAAACCCTTTTTGGAGGACTTTCTGCATGGATGATGTGATTTTTATATTTGATTCATTCACCTATGCAAACAAGGCTAAAAAATTGTTTTTGCGGTCGAATTTTGATACAAAGCTAAAAAAACGAAGCGGTGATAGCGGATGCGAATATGCAATCGGTATTGAAAGCAAAAATTACTACGCTGCAATCAAAATTTTGCGTGAAAATAACATTGCTTATAAAGTTATAAGAAGTTAAATATGATTTACCTTGATAATGCAGCGACAAGCTATCCTAAGCCGAAGTGCGTAATCGAGGAGGTTCGAAGATGCCTTGAAGAATATTGCGGTAACGCTGGTCGAAGCGGACACCGTATGTCACTTTTAGCTGCTGAAAAAATATACTCTGCAAGAGAATCCGTTTGCTCGCACCTTGATTATGATGCACCTGAAAGAGTTGTTTTCACCTACAATGCAACCTACGCAATCAATCTTGCTATACGAGCGATAATAAAGGATTTTGATGAAGTTTTAATATCCGACCTTGAGCACAATTCGGTTGTTCGTCCCCTGCAACTGTTAAAGAAAGAAAAAAATATTGAATATAAAGTCTTTTCAAGCACAGGCGATATTCGTAAAAATATTGAATCTTTAATTTCAGATAAAAGCAAGGTTATAATTTCAACTCTAGCTTCAAACGTAACCGGACGAAGAATTGATATTTCGCAATTGTCTGATGTAGCAAAAAAACACGGCATAAAGCTTATTGTGGACGCATCGCAGGCTCTTGGACACGAAAAAATATCACTTTTAAACACTCACTTCGATGCACTCTGTGCGCCGGGTCACAAAGGACTTTTTGGGATTCAAGGCTCGGGATTCGTTGTTTTTTCAAATCAGGAAACGAATGCTCCTTTTATTGCTGGCGGAAGTGGGTCTGATTCAAGAAATTTAAATATGCCGAAGTATTTACCCGACAGATACGAAGCCGGAACTTTGTCAACGCCTGCAATCGCTAGTCTGAATGAAGGAATTTCTTTTATCGAAAGACTTGGAATTGAAGAAATCGTTTACAAAGAATCAATTCTTACAAAACGACTCAAGGAAGGACTTTCCTTGGTTAAAAAGATTGAATTGTTTGATACAGACGGAGCTATAATCTTATTCAATATAAAAGGTTTAAAAAGCGAAGAGCTGTGTTCAACATTCGATAAATACGGAATATATACCCGTGGAGGATTGCATTGTTCGCCTCTGGCGCATAAGAGCCTCGGAACAGATAAAAGCGGTGCTTTGCGTATTTCGGTTTCTTTCTTTAACAGTTTGGATGAAATAGAGATGTTTTTAAAAACGGTTAATAAAATCGCGGCAGAATGTTAAAAGCAGAGCCTCCGTTATGGTGGCTCTGCTATAATTATTTTTTGAAATTAGAAATTTTTCTAATCGCATCTTTTTGGTAGAACGAATAAAAATTGCCGTCGCAGTTCACAGTTATATCTGCATATTTTTCAAGAAGCGGACGCCTTTCTTCAAAAAGATCTTCGATTGTTTGTCCCGGCTTTAAAACTATTCCTCGTGTTGAATAATCACCGAGTCGTTTGAGAAGATTTTCCGTACCTACGTAAAGATAAATAACGATTCCGAGGCTTTTGAAGTGGTTCATTACATCTTCGTAATATATTGCACTTCCACCGGGGGTTATTATTATGTTATCCTCGTTAATTGATAAAAGGGTTTCCTTTTCAATTCGTTTAAATTCTTCAATTCCCTCTTCGTTAATTATGCTTTGAAGCTTTTTGCCGGTGTTTTTTTCGATAAGATGATCACCGTCGACGACTCGTAAGCCGAGTTTTCTTGAAAGAGCTTTTCCCATGCAGGTTTTACCTGATCCTGGCATTCCTATTAGTGTTATAGTCATTTTTAGTCCTCTGAAACAATTTCCATTTCCAAATAATGCTTTGATTTGATTATTGCAGATTCTCTCTTGGGTATGCTAACATAAAGAGAGGATTTGTTTGTAAATAAATTTTTAGCTTTAGCTGATAGCTTGATTTTTAAATCGTTTTCTGAATATAAGGGTTTGTTTTTACGGAATTGTGGTATTGTTGAGAATTTGTTATCGTGTACGATGTCGGCATATTTCTGTGCAATTTTATTGATTGCACAGAAATTTCCCTCTTTGCACGAAGTATTTTCCTCATCTTCTTCGCCGTTTTTTGTTTAAAAAGAAAAAGCGTTTTCTGTAATGTATACAGTCAACGCTTTTTGTTTTGCATAAAAATGTAACAAAAAATGCCCCGTCCCCAAACTGTGCAAAACATTCTTAGATGCATTGACTGTTATACTGATTTAAAATATCTTTCCTTGTACTTGCGAGGGGAACAGCCCTTTGCTTTATGAAATACCTGAATGAAGTAGCTTGAACTGCCATATCCGCATTTTTTTGCAATTTCGTCTATGGAATAATAGTCGGATAAAAGCATGGATAATGCGTTTTCCAGCCGTATG
>JAZTXO010000164.1:0-4367 GCA_045636445.1 Eubacteriales bacterium
CCGCCGATAAGGCCGCCGTCAACGTTAACCTTGGAGAGAAGCTCTGCCGCATTTGCGTCGTTCATAGAGCCACCGTACTGAACGGTAGTTGCTTCTGCAACCTCTGCGCCGAACATTTCGGCAATAGCTGCTCTAACATAGCCGTTACCCTCGTCTGCCTGCTCAGCAGTAGCGGTAACACCTGTGCCGATAGCCCAAACAGGCTCGTAAGCTACGATAACATTCTTCATCTGCTCGGCAGTTACGTTGGTAAGAGCCATTTTTGTCTGGAACTTAAGAAGAGTCTCGGTGTAGCCAAGCTCTCTCTGCTCAAGAGTTTCGCCAACGCAAACGATAGCCTTAAGACCTGCGTTAACAGCCGCAAGAGTACGAAGGTTTACAGTCTGGTCGGTTTCACCGAAATACTGTCTACGCTCGGAGTGACCGATAACAACGTATTCAACACCTGCCGCAACAAGCATTTCAGCCGAAATCTCACCGGTATAAGCACCGGAAGCCTTGAAGTGAACGTTTTCAGCACCGATTTTAACGTTAGTGCCCTTTGCAGCCTCTACTGCTGCAGGAATATCTATTGCAGGAACGCAAAGCACGATGTCGCACTTATCCTTTCCCGCTACCATAGGAGCAAGAGCCTTGATAAACTCACCGGTTGCTGCGGGAGTCATATTCATTTTCCAGTTGCCTGCTATTACTGTTTTTCTCATTTTATTTTCCTACTTATTAAATAATTTAGATGAAATTCATTGACAATGGAATTTTTTAGGGAGATTCCCCGCTCGTGACCCGAAGCTGTAGAAACCTACTGCGAGTGGGAGAGAACGGGGGATATCACAAAAAATTACTTGTCAAGGAGGCAGGATACGCCGGGAAGATCCTTACCCTCAAGGAATTCCAAGGACGCGCCGCCACCGGTAGAAATGTGAGTAATTCTGTCTGCAAAGCCGAGCTGCTCACAAGCTGCTGCGGAGTCACCGCCGCCAACGATAGTGATTGCATCGCTTTCAGCAAGAGCCTCTGCTACTGCAATTGTACCCTTTGCAAGAGTGGGGTTCTCAAATACGCCCATAGGGCCGTTCCAGATAACCGTCTTTGCGGAAAGAACTGCGTCTGCGAAGAGCTTTGCAGTCTTAGGACCGATGTCAAGACCTTCCTTATCAGCGGGGATCTTGTCGGTATCAACGTAATCAACTGCGATTTCAGCGTCGATAGGATTGGGGAAGGAATCAGCAACAGCAGTATCGATAGGAAGAAGAAGCTTAACGCCCTTCTCTTCTGCCTTTGCCATCATTTCCTTACAGTAATCGATCTTGGTTTCGTCAAGAAGAGAGTTACCTACGCCGTAGCCCTTTGCAGCTGCGAAGGTATAAGCCATACCGCCACCGATGATGAGAGTATCAACCTTGGTAAGAAGGTTGTCGATAACGTTGAGCTTGTCAGCAACCTTTGCGCCGCCAAGGATAGCAACGAAGGGACGCTCGGGATTCTCAAGAGCCTTACCCATAACCGAGATTTCCTTCTCGATAAGGTATCCGCAAGCTGCGGGAATGTAATCAGCAACGCCTGCGGTAGATGCGTGTGCTCTGTGAGCTGCACCGAATGCATCGTTTACGAATATATCAGCGTAGGAAGCAAGTTCCTTTGCGAAATCTGCGCCGTTCTTGGTTTCTCTTGCGTCAAATCTTGTGTTCTCGAGAAGAACTGCCTTGCCAGCCTCAAGAGCTGCAACCTTAGCCTTAGCATCAGCGCCGATGATGTCCTCTGCGAAGGTAACTGTTCCCTCGCCGAGAAGCTCGTTAAGTCTTGCTGCAACGGGCTTAAGAGTAAGCTTTTTCTTGTCGGAAACAAGAGCCTTTGCAAGATATTCCGCAGTAGCCTCTGCTCTTTCTGCTTCGGGAAGAGCCTCAACTGCCTTTTTCTCCTTCTTGGTAAGACCAAAGCCTTCGGTAAAGATGCTGTGAGGCTTACCCATGTGAGAGCAAAGAATTACCTTTGCGCCATTGTCGAGAAGGTATTTGATAGTAGGAAGCGCACCGATGATTCTCTTATCAGAGGTGATAACGCCGTCCTTCATAGGAACGTTAAAGTCGCAACGAACGAGGACTGTTTTGCCGCTGACTTCTACGTCTTCAATGTTCTTCTTGTTATAAGCTGCCATTATTTTGTTCTCCTTTTAGGATAAATTTTTACTACCTTATATAATACCATATATTCTTTATTTAGTCAATAGCTTTGTTAAAAAAATCACGATTACAAAGTGGCATAAGATAGCTAAAAAGCAAGACAAAAATTAAAATTTCTTAAAGATACTTGACAGTTGTATATTTTTGATATATAATTCTATATCATTATTTATTTTAGCAAAAGGGATTAGCTATGGCAATCAAAGAAGACCTCCGAGTAAAGAAAACAAAACAAGCACTTAATACCGCATTTGCCGAGCTTATTAAGCAAAAGCCGTTTGAAGATATAAGCATTAACGAGCTTTGCAACAAAGCCGGAGTAAGACGAGCTACCTTTTACAAGCATTTTGAAGATAAATACGATTTTGTCAGCGAATATATCGGTTTTTTGCGTATAACCTTTGACTCGCGTCCGACTACGGTTTCACATCTTGACGATTCGGTAAATTATTACATAAATTACGCAAAGCGTGTTGTTGAATACATAAACAACAATGAAAAACTGATCAGCACCTTACTCGCAAGTAGTATTTTGCATATTATAATCGGTCTTATTACGGACAAGAATTTTAACGACACAAAAGAAAAGCTTGAATCAAACGTTGCTGCCGGAATGCGTCTTCCCACATCGGTTAACACCGTTGCCGCTATGCTTACGGGCGGAGTAACCAACGCAATACTTAACTGGCTTAAAGCAGAGAAAAAGCAGAGTGCAGAAGAGCTTACCGCAGAAATCGAAATCCTTGTTCGCAGCGTCCTGACAGCATAAATTTTATAAAAACGGCAGAGATGGTAGTTTTTTCATCTCTGCCGAATTTATATATTACTTTTTCAAAATCGGAGTTCTGCTCCGATTTTTTATTTGTTAGAATCGATATAAGGCATATATGCTTTTAAATAATCCAAGCCGGAGAATACTGTGGTAAATGCCATTACAGCCATGGAGAAGTAGGAAATCAGGTTGTATTGGGCGATGTTTCCGAGTATTGGATCGAAGGCAGGCTCAAGAATAATCAAAACAGTACCTATCATTTGAGTTACGGTCTTGATTTTACCGAGCATTGATGCAGCTACGACAATTCCTTCTTTACCCGCAACTACAAGGCGTATGCTTGTTACTCCAAGCTCACGAAGAAGTATAAGAAGAGCAACCCAAACGAAAACAAGAGCGAGAGTTTTCTCTCCGTCAAGGAGCATACGCACAAGAAGAGCGAACATTGAGCCAAGCACCATAAATTTATCCGCAAGAGGGTCGATAAACTTACCGAAGTCGGTTACAAGATTATATTTTCTTGCTATTTTTCCGTCAAGCATATCGGTGAAAGCGGTAATTCCGTACAACGCAGCAGGAACAACACAACCCCACACGGGAATATCCGCCATAAAAAGAAGCGATGCAACGAATACCGGCACAAGAAGGCATCGAAGGAAAGAGAGTGCGTTTGGAATATTCATTTTTTTCATTATCATTTTCCTTTCTCTACAACTTCACCGACAAGATCATAGTCAAGAGCTTCGGTTATAAGCACATCAACAAATTCACCGGGGGCTATTCTTTTTTTAGATTTGAAGTAAATCCTTCCGTCAACGTCGGGAGCATCTGCATAAGAGCGTCCGTAATGAATTTCGGCAACCGTATCAAATCCGTCGCAAAGAACGGTCTGCACGCTTCCTATTTTCTCTTCATTCTTATCCTCGCAGGCGGTAAGCTGAGTCTGCATAAGAATATCGTATCTGTCCTGCTTGATTTGTTCGTCAATCTGGCCGTCAAGCTCGGCAGCGGCAGTTCCCTCCTCCGGTGAGAAGGTAAACGCACCGAAGCGGTCGAATTTAAATTCCTTTATAAACTCGCAAAGCTCCGAAAAATCCTCTTCATCTTCACCCGGGAAGCCAACCATAGCGGTTGTACGAAGGGTTATACCCGGAACGTTGTCTCTAAGTCTTTTAAGAGCGTCACGAATCGTTTTTCCGTCACCGTGGCGGTTCATTGCGAGAAGAATTTTATCCGAAATATGCTGAACGGGAACGTCCATGTACTTTAGAAGTCGGGGATTTGAGCGAAGCTCTTCCACAAGCTCGTCTGTTATCTTATCGGGATAGCAGTAAAGGAGTCTTATCCAAGGAATATTGGTTTCTTCGGTCAATTTGCGAACAAGCTTTGCAAGACAAGTCGGATCGTAGCCATGT
>JAZTXO010000165.1:0-12649 GCA_045636445.1 Eubacteriales bacterium
TTGACGCCGTTGCCGGTAATCGCACGCAGAGCGGCAGGAACACTTTCGACAACACCTGCATGAACACGCGGACACTTGGATGCGGCAATGTGAATACCCATACCGGTACCGCAAAAAAGAAGTGCGCGCTCAAAGTTACCCTCGCTTATCTGTGCGCCAACGCGAAGTCCTACTCTATGGAACATATTTTCGGTGTCATCGGGGTTGGAGTCCGCCGTTACGCCAAGGTCGGTTATCTTCCAGCCCTTTTCTCTGAGATGTGCGCAAACCGCCTCCTTAAGAGGATAGCCTGCAAAATCCGCGCCTACTACTAAGTATTTGTCCTTAACCTTTTTCATTGAATTATCTCCGTTTCATTGAGTATATATTATCTAACTTTATGCTCTTAAATTACTGTTATTGTGAGTCATAATCACTTCCTTTCAAGATAATCACAGATAATATTAGCAAAAAATCGTATCCGTTATCATTTGGATGAAGTCCGTCGACGGTATATTCGTCTCCGGTATTTACGCAAGGCTTCGGGAAACCGTTTTTGTAAAGATCAATATGGTCTATTCCGTACGAAGAAACAATTTTGCGCATTGTGTCAACATACTCTATGAATTTACCCTCATAAGCAGACGATTTGGGCTTGTCCACGAACCTGATGCAACCGTACGCTGCCCTTCTCCCTTGGGTGTTCATTGGCTACATTACCTCGCAGTCCCTCAACTCGTCCACACGGGCGAAATTTCGGTGTATTCTTTTTTTAACTCACAATAAATTCTTTTTTATTTCAGCTTATCGATGTAAACTCTGCCGAATCTAAGCTCGGGGACTCTCTCTTCGTGAACAGCGAGTCTGTCGAGGTAAGGACCGCGCTCGGCTGCGGGAAGAGGTAGGTAAACATGCTCCTTTGCCTTTATCTCATTCAGCGCCGTATTAGCTACGGTGACAAGAACATCTCCGCTATGTGCAATACTTGCACCGTCAATTATCTTCTCCATAGGTGAAAGTCCTAAAGAAAATTCTGCGTCACCTATCCTTACCGAGACGGTGTTTGAAAAGCCTTCAAGGCGAATTCTATATCTCTCGCCGGCCTTAGGCACTTCGTTTAACGAATAACTGCCAATATAGGAAATCTCGCCGGAAAAATCACCGTTCGGGGCAATCTTTCCACCGTATTCTACAGAAAGATTGTTATATGTAATAACGAATCGCTTGTAGGAGATCTCGGCAAAGCCCTCCGCCTCCACAGTATATTCCGTGTCACGGGTAACTGTGGGATATTCCTCATCGCATTCAAGGAACACGGCAATGTCACCGGGGAGCAGAGTCACCTCTCTTCCAAGGTATTTTTCCATATCTCCGTTTTCGGGATAAATGCGATACGCATTTTTGTATTCCGAGAATTTGAATGTCTCGCGCACCACAGGTTCACCCTCGTTAAAGACAAACCAAAGCCGCATTTTGTCAAGTTTTCTTGTCATAAATCGCAGTTTTTCAGATTTTGGCAGGTATGTTGGGGTACCTTCGCCAAGATATGGTGCAATCTTTTTTCTGACGTCTTCGGGCATATATTTACAGCTTGGCACTGCAATGTGGCGATAAAGTGCATCGCCTATCATAAGGCCGTCGCCTGTGTCGGTGGCTTCTCTGATTCCGTAATCATCAATGAGATCAAATGCTATGTTTTTTTCTTCAAGCGCCATACCTAAAGCACGGAATGAGTCTGCCGCCGCATCGCATATCTCGCTGTTTCCAAAATAATCATCACTGGGGTGATACAGCGCAGTATCGCCCTCTCTGTGTCCTAAACGAGAGAGATAAGACAGTCTTGCAAAATAGTCGTTTAAGTGTGCAAGGTGATAAAATCCCGGTTTTTCGGGACGGAACATAGGACGTACGAACATAGCAGAATATCTTGTACAATCAATGGGAATATGAGCATAACTTATGACATTTATACCTCTTATCAGCTGATAGTTTGTCACGTATTTTATCTCATCGGGAGTAATTCCGTCACCGTAAACTCCCATGGACTCGGTAAGTGCGAGATTTCTGCCTCTTTGTCTTGCTGCAGAAGATGCAAGTAGTGGGAAGAATGGCATTCTTGCAGTTTCTACTTCATCGTAGGGATCTCTTCCGCCATAGGGGAAACGAATTTGCTCCCAGATAGCATCGACTCCGGGAATGTGAAGTTGACGAAGCACCTCAAGGAGACTGTAATAGCCGAATTTTCCGCCGTCGGGATAGTTGTCTGCCATTATGTGGCCTGCGTAGTAAATACCGTTTTCTTCGCACCACCTAGATAGACGCTTGAAGGTGTTCTCCATAAAGAGCTCTCCAACAAATTTTCCAAAATCCATTCTCGCACGAAGCTCACACTCGGTCTCTGCTGCGTCGGGGTTCGGCAAGACATATAGATAGTCACGCACATCGTAACCGAATCTATCCATAAATCTGTCAAAGCCGCCTTTAGGGAGAGTTACACGCTTAAGTCCCGGCTCATCGGTAAAAATCAATGGAATTGATGTGCCGAAAAGGTCTCCGAGAGCCGCCTTGTGTGTCTCGTATGTGTTGTTTATAAAGGTGTCGGTCATTTTCGGGTCGGTATAGTCGAGGAAATGCGGAAATTCATAGTTTGGTGTGCCGTAATACTCTGTCAGCGTTACGTCACGCTCCGCTATGAAGTCCTCGGAAAGTCTTTTCTTACCGTCAAAGAGAGCTATAAAGCTCTCGCACTTCTCGTATTTTTCTCCTGCGCCAAGAGTGATGCTTCGGGATGCGAGCATCGTGGTTTTGGCTTCGGGGTATTCTCTCGCAGTTATTCCTGCGGCAGCACCCGATGGCCAGCCTCCCTCGTCGTAAAGCCAAGGCATAATTCCAAGCTCGACACAGCGAGTGAGAGCATATTTCACTATCTCAAAATACTTTTCCGAGAGGTATTCCGGATCAAGAAACGTGCGCATAGTTTCGGGACGAAAATCCTTCGGCAAAGGAAGTATATAAAGTGATTTTACTCCCGCCTTAACTATCTCTGCAAGGCTCTTGTCCACAAGCTCGCGTGTTACCGGTACATTCCAAAGCCAGGAATACGCAACCTCGCATTCAAGTGGCGGAGTCTTCAGCTTATTTACGTCAAATTGCTCTCCGGGTTTGATATTCATAGTTCTTCTCCTAAATGATTTTCGTTAAGTGCTTTTCACAATATATGATACACAATAGGCAGTATCCGTTTTAATGAAATTTATCTATACGTCGGTGTATTCTTTTTTATGACCGGCTTTGCGTTATCAATAATTTCTTTATAAATCTTCCACTCACGCTCGTGGTAAATCGGAACGCGGGTATATTCAAAGGTTTCAAAGATAGCGTTGAGAGTTCCGTGTGCTCCGCGGCTTATTGCATCTATATCTCCCTCGTCAAGTCCAAGTCCTACCGGCATATCGCCGATGTGCGTTTTAAGTCCCCCGTCAACCATATGCGAAAATGCCCCGTCTGCCTTTTGATATCCGGATTGCTTTTTAAAGGTGTTAAGTATCGCCTCAGGAGCGTTATCCTTCAGCTTCTTTTCAATGCTGCAAAGCACCTTATCCCTGATGCTTTCCGGCTGGAAATTCTTAGCGTTCACCTTGCAAGACCTAAGAGCCTCCCAAAGGTTATATACCTCACAGCTGTTGCGAAGCGTCGGTTCATCACCCAGTATTCCGGCAATAACCGAGTCGGTAGCCTTTTCAATTTCAGGGTAAGGATATCCCCAAACGTTGTATATTGTTATAACCTTAAAAAATCCGTTACTTCCAAGGAAGCTTACGTTGGGAGCCCAATATCCCGTATTCGGGTCTATCCTCTCGTTCAGCCACTCGATAAGTGTATCACAGAGCGAATAATCTGCATTCTCGGCTTTAAGCATTTCATCACGGTATTTTATTTGTCTGTAGGTTGCGTTAAGCTCGTTACCGGCGTGATAGGATCTGCCCTTTATATCAATTCTTTCGTTCAAATAATTAATAAATGTCTCTCGATTTTCAAGATAAGGAGCGTAATTTACCTTTGGCGCGGGAGTCTTCTCTTCACCCGACGGAGAAGCTGACGCAGAGGGGAGCTCAACCGGATTTCCGTCTGCATCAAGACCGTTGCCCTTTAAGCCATTCGGCGCATCGTAGGTAGGAGATTCGCCAAGCTCTGTAAGCATTCTCGTGCACCAGCCAAGGTCACGGCCTCTTTTGGGAAGTATCTTATCTATCTCCTCCCTGGTTTTTAGAAGATTATAGAAAAACCCGTTAGGCTCCTGCATTCTCTTTGCAAAGCGCACAAATTTTTTCTTCATTTCCTCGGGGATAACATTTCGCCAGTCTCCGCCTGCGTGATCGGCAAGGCCTGAGCCTTCAATAAAAGCCATTGCCATACAAGAGCTCTCAATATCGGGGAGATATCCCTCGTTCTCTTTTCCACTGGTGGTCCAATAGTAACCGCCTATATAAGGATCGTAAAGATTGGCATACCACTTTACAAGATCGTCGGTATACATAGAATAAAAGACCTTGAAGGCATCAACTATACGGCTTGCCTGCTCATCTCCCCCAGCTTCTTCAAAGACCTTCTGCCACAAAGGCTCTCGCCAGGAGGCATCATATTCGGTAGGGATATATTTTCCCGTGTATAACTCGTGCATTTTAAAAAACTCCTTTTTATCATTATATAAGAAGCACCGGCTCCGTGGACTTTGAGAATACCACGTTGAAAAGAGCGCTTGTGTGAAGAAGGTGGTCGTAAACAAGACCGAATTCAGCCTCGCGTTTGCCCATTTCTATTCTGAATTTCTCATAGCACTCCATTGCCCCGTCATCGTTTCCGACACACTTTTCGGCAATTGCATCGCTGAGCATATCAACGAAGTCAGCATGCATTTCAAGAAGTCTTACGGAGTAGGTTTGAACTCTCATATCGGAGTTGTAGTGCGCCCCTATAAGCTTTCGACTTTCCTTTGTAATCTCCTTGACCGAGAGGATCTGCTCACGCATCTCGGGAGCATAGTGGCGATTCTCGTATGCTCCGCTGATATAGGGGAACGGGATTTTTTCTTCAATTCTTGCAAGATAATCGTAGAACTCCTTCCAATCATCACCAAAGGCATGAGAGAAGTAGTCCTCTGCGATCTCCTCCGGTGAAAGAGAGGAATCAAAGAGAGTTCTTGCATAGGTGTAGAAGGAAAGGCCTGTCGGGAAGAAGGATCGCTGTGAGCCGTCCTCGATGATTCCGTTTATGTCATAATCCTTGTATACCTTAATATCCTCGTTAATTCTCTTTGCAAGCTCGATACCGGAAAGATCAAATGCTTGATGGCGCCAGAAGTGATACTCGTAGGAAAGACTCGCCCCTTTCCACATCTTCTTCCACTCTGCAAAATATGCAAAATACTCTTCAAGACTTGAAGGCAGAGCGTTTTGATTTCTCTTATAAGGAACGGTATTCTTTTTCACACCACACTTGGGAAGAGTCATCATATAACTTCTGGAAATGGGAGCTATAAGAAGAGTAAATCTGTCTTGATTTTCAATTTTTTCGGTCAAGGGCGCCCATGTTGTGTCAACGTAGGCAATGAATACTATCCTTGTGTCAAGATTCCTCTCCGTAAGCTCACGGTCGACCTCATTCATAAGAATCATATACCAATCGGAGGGGATCTTCTTCTTGCACTCCTCGCACTCGCAGTGGTTATTAGCGGCATCTCCGAGCCAAACGTGAAGATAGGTAGAATTGGAGTGATTTTCTGCATAGTCTGCAACATATTTAACACACTTCTCGCGAGCCTTGGAGTTGGACATACAAAAGTTAGTGTTAAGGGGCTGACCGTTCCACAAACCGCGAGCGCGAGGGCTATTTTTGAACTCCTCTTCGTCGGGCATACCGGCACCGCCCGCCTTTCGCTTTAGAATAGTGTAGGCAAGCATAGAACGGTCATCATCCGAAAGGAAAGAGTCGTCAAGCTTTGCCCAACCGCGTGCCGTATCAACACCAAACGGATCACCTGTCCAACCGTGGCCTATGTCGTGAAATTGTAAACCACGCTTTGCAATTTCAGCCTCGCACTGGCGTTTCCACTGCAGAACCTGCCTATCCGACACAGGCTCGGGACTGCGATTTTCAGTATTTCTTGCATGGGAATAGTAGCTATCATAGTATGCCGAAGGAATACGGAATTCCATCATAAAGACGTTGTTTCCTACCTTGGGAGAAAAGTCAATCGCCTCTATCATTGACTGCTGAAACTCCGCCCCCTCGTTGCACCAGCCTCTGTAACGGCAGGAGGGCTTGTGGCGGTATTTTACAGCCTTAATATCCTGCATGGGAATATACTCGCCGTCTACACCGGGGAAGAGCCAGCGGCATCCGTTCTGACGAAGATACTCATAAACCGCAAGAAGCACGGATCTTGGGTTGTCACCCGCAATAATACCGCCCTCGGTGTCGCAGTCTATATAAAGAATATCGTCAAGCTCTGCGTCCTCCGCATCGGATACATCAAGCCCAAAATCCTGCATAAGACCGAGACGGAAGCCGTCTTTGGCTTCGGGGTTATAAGCAATTTTAACGTCGCCCCCCTCGGGCATCATCATACGTAGATACTTCTTTAACTCTTCTGCGGCAAAGTCCACGGTAGAATCTGAAGTTATTTTATTGATATAAAACATAAAAATCCTTTTTTGACAGTCTAAAACTTTTTTCTTTTATAACTTTATTTTGCAACCCGAGCAGATCCGCTTTTGAATTCCCCTACAGACATACGGATATAACTCAAGCACAGATCTGCTCTTTTTTTAGTAATTATTCGGTATTAATCCTTCCAAGTTCCGTTGGGAAGATTATCAATGATGTCGCCCTGCGATGGAGGCGGTGTAACAGAACCGCTTCCGCTATTTTCTCCGTCACCGGTATCACCGTCTTCGGTATCGCCACCAACGTTATCCGGAATTTCTTCATCAAAACGGCTTGTATAATCCTCGTCCTTCACCTCGGGAGGAGTGAGTTCGGTTCTTCTGATAATACAGTTGTCAAGATAGATAGTAACATCGGTATTTGACGGCATAGTGAACATAAACTTCTCTATTCCCGAAATTTTAGAGCCGGAGGGCAAGGTGTGTTTATCAGCCTTAAATACAGGCCAAGCTGTCGAACCCTTTGTATTCTCGTGATTGTAATTATTACTTACGTAAACGAGCTTATTGTTGATGTAGGTCAAACACAGCATTTCGGTCTCGGAAACATAATAGTATTCAACACGGATGTTAAACCACTCGCCGTTTTTAACCTCGGTAAGAATCTTGCTTCCGCTATACTTTGCGCCAAAGTCCTCAAGAGCTATTCTTCCGCTATCCTTATCAAGGGACATCAGCATATAATACGCGTGATAGCTTGTTGCGCTGGTAGAACCGATCTGGATTCTGATTTCACCGTTTGGCTCATCGGGATTAAATTCGAGCTTCATATCGGCATCGTAAGTAAAGGCATTAGCCGAAGTAAGATTTGCATCAAGGTCTATACCGTAGGACTGAAGTCTGAAGGTGTCCTGACCGCCTAAGTTACTGTCATATACGTATGCGTTGGTATCCTCACCGTCAGCGCCGGGTACGGTTACAACTCCGAACCCTGCGTTAGGACTCACGGGTGCGATTGCATGAATATAGGTACTGTCACCGTAGGTCATATAATCTTCAAAGTCTAGCTTCTGGGGACCTGTCGGTACATTAACATAATCATCCTCTTCAACATATTCCTTGTTGATAGCCTGTAACGAGGTGTTATCGAAGTAAACCACGCTTGCCGCATGTCTGTAATGAGCGTACTTAACCGCAGCTACTTTACGGTCGGCGAATTTGCCGTCTTTCACATAGCCCGAGTCACAAGTGCCCTCATATTCACCGTTTACATAAACCTTACACTTAATGTCAAGACCGGCATTGGTTTCGATTTTATAAAGCTCAAAACGGAGTCTTACCCACTCGCCCGAAGGAATGCCGGAGGCAATCTTGCTATCCTTCTTTCCGTCCATGCCCTCGTATGCCTCAGCGATGCTGAAATAGGTTTTACCGTTCGCTGTATACTTGGTAACGAGCAGACCTAAGCTATTGTCGCCTCTGACTGCCGCCGACGTGAAGTATATTTCCGCCATACAGGTTGCACCGTCGGTGCGCTCAAAATAAAGATCGCTCTCGAAAACAAAGCAATTCTCTTTTCGCACGACGCCCTGTATGTCAAAGCACGTACTGCTCATAGTATCCGCCTTGGTTTTTGTCGCTCCGTTATCCAAGAATGTCTCGGCTCTGAGCGCAAAATCACCTTCTTCGGAAGGTGCGGGATCCGCAACAACATCGGAAGCGAACCACTTGTAATTACCACCAACAGTTTGAGTATCTCCAAGCACATTTTCCACATGCTCCGAAGGATCAAGAACCACACCTTTCTCTACGGTAGCGTACTCAGGATCGTATTTGTCAAAGGTTGCGGGAACTACAGTATTCATATAAGGTTTTTTGATTATGCTTCCAAGATCAAGCCAACGTTGCTTTAATACCACGTAATCCACGTTGTCATAAAGCTTTACCTCGGTGCAGCCAAGTACATTAAAGATATTGCAGACAATTCCCGTCGAGGATATAGTCGTAGCATCCACGTCGCTCTCCGGGTCTATAGCGCAACCGGTAATTGAACCTGTCAACATATTTACAGGCGCGGCATCTCGACCGAAAGTAGCAAATGCACCGTCATCCAAACGGTAATACGCAATCTTTTTTGCGGTTACTTCAATAAGCTCTGCCGCTTTCGACAAAATAATACTGCGAAGCTCCGCTACTCTTGCCTCACCGCCGGTGCGCTCTGCGCTGAGAAGCACGTAATACATAGTTATCCAGGGGTTATAGATGGAGCAAA
Organism: Eubacteriales bacterium; assembly: GCA_045636445.1. Taxonomy (GTDB): domain Bacteria; phylum Bacillota; class Clostridia; order Oscillospirales; family CAG-272; genus UBA1740. The sequence continues at coordinate 8,917 of JAZTXO010000165.1, forward strand.
CGTACGTGTCTCCATCGGGCTTAAGAGCAACCGCCATACACGACTTTATCGCCGCCTCCGCATTCGGAATCTCTTTTTCAAAGTAATTGTAAAGGGAGGAAAGCTTCATAAGACCGTTTACCGCATAATACTCATCGTGCTCGCTGTCATCAGCCTCCCAAAGAGCTGTTTTTTGGTTTTGGATACTGTTCAGGTAGTTAATAAGGTGGTCAATATATTCCTGACCGGCAAGCTTTATCTGACCGTGCTGTGATGCGAGAGTGTTGCCGCCGTTATAGGAATTATAAGGAATATTAAGTTCTTTTATATATGCATCCCAAGCATCAAGACTCTTAAGGTATGCGGGTAAAGAAGCCTTGCTTATAGCAACGACCTTTGACACCGCTGTCACCTGTGAGGCAGAAAGTCTTCCCGTAAGGTGTGATACAGCGGCATTCTGTCCGGGTGCTCCGAGAGTTCCCTTCACTCCGTTTGGCGTATCGTAAAGGGGCTTACCGCCAAAGGTCGATATCATTTGTGTTGCCCAGCCAAGATCTCTACCAAGCCTTGCGGTTGTAATGTCTTTTCCCCATTGAGGATGATAGAAATAACCGTTCTCGGAGGACTGAAGTCCCTTAGCATATTCAAGTATTTTCTTTCCTATTTCCTCGGGAACAGCCTCACGGGTGTTTTTATAGCCTTCGGTAAGTCCGGAGTTAGAAAGGAAATTGATAATTTGCGCCGTGTTCTGTATATCGGGCAGGAAATCCGTGGTGTTTCTTCCGGAATTGCAGGCGTAGAAGCCGCCTATTTCCGGATCGTAAAGGTCTACCATCCACTTATAAAGATCGTCTGTATAAAGAGAGAATAAATCTTTAAGAGCATCTACAGCTTCTGCGCCGATTTCGGGAACAAGAGCATTAAGCTCTGCCTCTCTTCTCTCTTCTCGGTGCTCATCAACATATTCCTCTGTATCAAAGGCATCGGATGCGACCACACCCGCATCTAAAACGAGATGCGAACGGTTTAAGCAATTATCGGTAAAGTACTTTATTGCTTCGGTGAATCCGAAGTAACCGTTATATGCTATGGCAATAGATTTTCCGTTAGTGTATATTACCCAGCCCTCGGCTTCGGAGTTTCCAAGTTCATTAAGAACCGCTTCAAGCTGTCTGTATGCCCTTGTGGAAATTGTACGCTTAACCTGGCCGACGACGATTTCGTGATCTGTCTCCTCGGCTGTATCGGTAACAAATTTAGGATAGATCTCGCAGCTTCCGAACAGCTCGTATGCCCAATCGTCTTCGTTCACGTTCTCTGCAGAAAAATCGTCAAGCAAAATATTGGTCGCAATTCCCTTGCCCCAAACGCAATTATCATCTACCGTAGCGTTTGAATTTCCGTCGGACGGAGGGTTGGAATCGCTTTTGTCCGATTTCTTTGTATTACAGGACGAAAACGAAAAAATCGCTATCAAGAGCGCTGCGCAAAATGCTAACGTTCTTTTGAGTTTCAAGACAGTGTTCCCCTTTCTGTGTAAGCTTTGATAGTGCGGCATATTTCAGTAATAATATTTTTCATTACAATTTCCAAGAGCCTTGCGCCTACTTCAAGGCGCAGCGCTCTTCGCTTTCTTAAGTTTTAGTTTGCGGGAGTGTAGTAAGAATCATACTCGCTCACGGGAATAGTAGGAGGAGTAAGAACGGTTCTTCTGATAAGAGTATTATCAAGGTAGATAGAGGCATCAGTATCCTTATTAGCGCCAAGGTATACGGCGCTTACTCCCTTGTAAGCAGTACCGTTAGATGCGGTGAAGCTGTCCGAGTATACGGGCCATGCGTCGTCACCTTTTGCGTTTGCTGCACGGAAGTTATTACTTACGTAAGTAAGCTCGCCGTTGATAAATACGAGAGTAAGCATCTCGTCGGCAGATACCTTGTAGTACTCAACGCGAAGGTTGAACCACTCACCGGACTTAACGTCTGTAATAACCCAAGCGCCTAAACCGCTTGCTCCGCTGTCAACCATCTTAACAGTCTTTGTAGTATCGTCAAGGTAGAATATAAGAAGATATGCGTAAAGGGATGTCGTATTGGAATTACCGATCTGAAGCTGTACTGCCGACTTGCTATAGGTTGTGCCATCTGCATAGTCAAGTCTTATATCGGTTTCAAAGATGAAAGCGTTTGAAGACTTATCTACCTTTGTATCTACGTCATCACCGTAAGACTGAAGTCTCATTGTATCTCCCGTGCCGGATTCACTGTCAAAGTAATATGCCGTAGTATCATTGCCGTCCTTATCCTTGGTTGCAACGGTTCCGCTATTCGCAGTGTTGAGAGAGCTTCCTACGAGGAATGTAGTATCTGCGCCGCCGTTTGCCTTAGAACCAATGGTAAGATTCTCGAAATCAAGAGGAGTACCTGCTACTTGCTGGGGAGCAATTTTCTCTACGGGTGTGCAAATAGTAGAAGCGGAAGCGGTAATCTCGTCGCCTGCCGCCTTTACCTCGTTAGTCTTTGTACCGTTTGCATAAGTAGTAACGTTCCAGCCGAGAGCTGATGCACCGAGAGTAAAGGTTACGGGAGAGGTGAATACACCGCTGTCATATCCGCTCTCGTCAAGAGCGACGCCCTCTGCCTTAACGTAGAAGTAGCTATCTACGGGTGTTCCGTTAAACTTGCCCGAAGCGGTAAGCCACTTCTGAACGGACTTGGAATACTCTATAATATTGTAGTAATCTGCAGCTGACTCGTCGCTCGAGGAAGTCATTACACCCGCCCAAGCATACTCAAGAATGCTGTAACGCTCTACTTCACTTACGGTCTCACCGCTCTTTGCCTGAACGTAAACGAGCTTATCTATATCCTTAGGATCGGCGGGCTCTACCGCAAAGCCAAGATATGTATTACCATCAACGGTTACGTTGCCAAAGGAAGTAACGTTTGTAGCCTCACCGCTCTTTTCGCCGTACCATACGTCAAGAGTAACGGCCGTGGGGTCTACGTTTTCATATGCCACCGCAAAAACAAGCTGGGGAGCATTCTGGAAGGAAACGTTCTTTTTGTAAATTGCGAGAGATGCATCACCCGATGCCGACGCATCGCTCTCGGCACTTACGGCAACGCCAACGATACCGCAAATAAGGAGCGCCAAAGAAATGGCTAAAACCAAAATTTTTGTGTTAATTGTCTTTTTCATAATTTTTTCACCTTTCTTAGTTATGTTAGAGTTTTGTGTGTTTAGGACTGCCAATTATCATCACCCAAGTTGTCTTCAATTCCGCCCGACGTTGCTATAACGTCTGTATTATAGATATTTATAACTTCAATCTCAGGTGTCAAATAAATATCTTCCTTTAATTTCTCCATAAAATAACTCCTTTCCCATCATTTGTTAATTTCTTACAAAAAAATACCTTTTTAAATCTTTTAATTCTATTTTATCACCTACACTATGCGAAAACAAGGGTTGTTTTCCTGTTATTTTCAGGGTTGTTTTCCTTGATTTGGTATTGACTTTCGAAAGAGAAGGAAGTATAATAGATAAAAAGAGCCTTATTCCAAATCCTCGCAAAGCGATACCAAAAATTCATCAACAATTTGTGCGGTCACATATAGCGACAGAATGGAGATTGATATGTCTAATTTATCACAAACCGGACCAATTGAAAAACGTTGGAACTATCTTAAAAATTACAGATATAATGCAAAGGGCATTTCTCCGCCCAAAACAACCACACACACGGAAGATG
>JAZTXO010000166.1:0-19874 GCA_045636445.1 Eubacteriales bacterium
ATGATACCTCCGGGATGCTGACCGGTGGTTTTCTTTATACCCATAATTTTAGTTACCATATGGCCTATTTCAGCCTTGGGTATCTTGATTTTACGCTCTTCAAGATATTTTGCAATATATCCCCATGCGGTTTTATCCGCAAGACCGGTTATAGTTCCTGCGCGGAACACCTGTCCCTCACCGAAAAGCTCCTCGGTATATTTATGTACCTTACCCTGCACGTCACCGGAGAAGTTAAGGTCTATATCGGGGGATTTATCACCGTGGAAGCCAAGGAATGTTTCAAAAGGAATATCGTGGCCGTCCTGATAAAGCATTTCACCGCAGACGGGACATTTTTTATCCGGAAGGTCAAAGCCCGAGCCCACCGAGCCGTCGGTTACAAACTCGGAATAACGGCACTTTAAGCAACGGTAATGGGGCGGAAGAGGGTTAACCTCCGAAATGCCCGACATTGTTGCAACGAAGGAAGAACCAACCGAGCCACGCGAACCAACCTGATAACCGAGGCTTTCGGAATATGCAACCAGCTTTACCGCAATCATATAAAGCACCGCAAAGCCGTTCTTTATAATAGAGGTAAGCTCCTTTTCAAGCCTTTTTTCAACGATTTCGGGAAGATCATCACCGTACCAATCATGGGCGCGCTGCCAGCAGGAGTTTTCAAGCTCCTCTTTTGCTCCGGGAAGATCCGGCTCGTATCTGCCCTCGGGAATAGGCCTGATTTTCTCAAACATATCGGCTATCTTGGAGGGATTTTCGATAACCACCTCACGGCAGGCTTCTTCTCCGAGATAGGAAAATTCCTCAAGCATTTCGTCGGTGGTACGAAGATAAATAGGCTCGTCCTTATCGGCATCCTTGAACTTCATTCCCGCAAGGAGAATTCTTCTGTAAATTTCATCCTCTTTATTGACGAAATGAGCGTCGCAGGTAGCGCACACCGGCTTTCCGAGCTTTTTACCAAGCTCGTATATCTTGCGGTTGATTTCACGAAGTGCCTCGTTATCGCTGACCTTACCCTCGTCTACAAGGAATCGGTTGTTGCAGATAGGCTGAATTTCAAGATAGTCGTAAAACTCGGCTATTTCCTCAAGCTCTTCCTGCTTTTTACCGTCAAGAATTGCGTTGTAAAGTTCGCCCGAAACGCAGGCAGAACCGATTATAAGACCGTCTCTATGCTGCTCTATTACCGTTTTAGGCATTCTCGGAACTTTTTTCTGTCTGCCAAATCCGCCGTAATAGTTAAGATAGCTGAGAGAAATAAGCTTATAGAGATTTTTGAGTCCTTCTTTATTTTTAGCAAAAACGATTAGGTGATATGCGTTAAGCTTCAAGGGGTCAACAGCCTCGCCCATAGCAGACATAACACCGTCGAAATCGGTAATACCCTCTTTAGTAAGACGCTCAAGCATAACTATAAATATTCTTGCAAGGATTTCAGCGTCGTCAGAGGCTCTGTGATGATGGAAATCTCCAAGCTTATAGTGGTTTACAATTGTATCAAGCTTATGATTTTTAAGCTCGGGGTTTACGTATTTGGAAAGACCTAAAGTGTCAAGATATGTATTGTTAAACGCGATTCCCTGACGCTCTGCGGCAACTCTTATAAATCCTATATCGAAGTTTGCGTTATGAGCAATAAGCATTCGGTCACCCGCATACTCAAGAAAGGCTTCGATCGCCTCTTTTTCTTTGGGAGCGCCCTTAACGTCTTCATCTGTTATAGAAGTGAGAGTAGTTATTTCTTCTGGAATAGGACATTCGGGATCGACGAATATATCAAAGGTATCTATTATTTCTCCGCCCTTTATTCTTGCCGCGCCTATTTCTATTATTTTGCAGGTACGGTTAGAAAGACCGGTGGTTTCAATATCAAACACCACCATTTCGTCACCGAAATCAGGATAATTCTTTCCGAAAATACATCTTGCAGTATCGTTAACGTAATACGCCTCAGTGCCGTAAAGTATTTTCAGGTCTTCGTTGCCGGAGCTTTCAAGCGCAAGCATTACTTCGGGGAAGGACTGCACGTTTCCGTGGTCGGTAACGGCTATTGCTTTGTGTCCCCAACGTGTAGCCGTTTCAACAAGCTCTCTGGGAGTAATGATGGCATCCATTTGGGACATATTGGTGTGAAGATGAAGCTCAACACGCTTTTCTTCGGCATTATCCTTTCTTTCAATAGAGGAAATACGCTTTATTCCAAAGGGAGAAAGGAATGGCTCGTTATCAAATTTATCTACCTGAACTCTACCTAAAACGGCAACGGGAAGCATCTTTTTCTTTCCCTTTTTTACAGCTCCGGCAAGGTCGTTAACCCAGCCAAGCTCGTCATTTGGTAAAGTTTTCTTTACATAAATCGCAGATGCGCCGTCAGAAATACCTACGGTACAGTTAGTTTTATCGCCTGCTCTTGTTTCTTTAAGCGTTACTTCAAAGACTGTACCGAGGAAAATCTGTCTTCCGTGAGTCCTTGGAGCATCTGCAAGAGGAGTAGGCTCTATAATATCAAAATTATCACCGAATATAAGCTCTGATTCGGCAAAATTATACGTAGTCGCACCGACACGGTAGGTGGTATCGCTTATAACCTCAAGAGAACCGGTTGCCTGGGAAATTCCCGCTTTAACTTCGAAATCGTAGGTAGGGTCGTTGGCTCTCGCCTCCTCTTCCCTGCGTCTCATAATTTCGCCCTGCGCCCTTTGGAACTGCTCGCGGCTTTCCTCCTCCGCCTTTTTCATTATATCAACTCTTTTACGCTCCCACTCCATATGTCTTTCGCTAGAGCCTGCCCCCTCAATAACCTTTACGGTACGAATTATTCCGTATCTGTTAGAGAGAATGTTGGCAAATATTGTTTCGGTATTGGCGTTTTTAACAAAGTCGATTCCGCTTTGTTCAAAGGGGATTGATATAGTCAAGGTTTCCCCATCATCGGTATAAGTAGCTCCGGAGAAGAAGCCATGTGTTACAGCTCCGCAATAGGCTGCCTCGTAGGCTATCTCGCCATAATACTTTTCGTTAAATATTTCTTTTGGGAAATGGGGCAAAATTTTAAAGGATTCGGCACCGTAAAGTTCGCGGCATTCGTCCTCTATTTCATATATAAGTTCGGGATCCTCATGACTGTCAAAGAAAAGATCAACTTCGACTCGCATAGGCTCTTTGGTGTATCTGTATCGTGCCGAATGCGCGCGCAAAAGCAGCTCCCTCTTCTCTTCGGAGGGAGCGTATCTTGAAAATACTTCAAAAAATTTCTTTTCCGTTTGCATAAAACACCTTTTTAAATTAAATAAGCTTTATTTCCTTGACAAGCTCGTCAACGATTTCGGCTTCCTTTATTTTTCTTATGATCTCTCCTTTTTTGAAAAGAAGAGCCGAGCCATCACCGCCGGCAACTCCGATATCGGCTTCTCTTGCCTCACCGGGGCCGTTTACGGCGCAGCCCATTATTGCTACCTTTAAATTTTTCTTGTCTATCCCCTCTGCCTTCGCTCTCTTTTCAAAGTGCTGCACAAGAGATATAAGATCAATTTTCGTTCGTCCGCAGGTAGGACAGGAAATGATATTCATTCCGGGGTTTTCCAAAAGCTCAAGCGCTCGGAGAATTGAATTTGCGGCCTCAATCTCCTGACAAGGATCGTCCGTCAAGGACACTCGAAGAGTATCTCCGATTCCCTCGGAAAGGAGAGTTCCTATGCCGACGCTGCTTTTCACCGTTGCAGAAATTCCTGCTCCCGCCTCGGTCACGCCAAGATGTATGGGATAATCGGTTTTGTTTGCCAGAATTCTGTTTGCGGCAATCATAGTCTGAACGCTTGAGGACTTAACCGAAAGAATAACGTCGTGAAAATCAAGATCCTCAAGGATCGATGCGTGCATAAGAGCACTTTCAGCAAGAGCCTGGGGAGTAGGGCCGCCATGCTTTGCAAGTATTGATTTTTCGAGAGAGCCGGAATTTACACCGATGCGGATAGGCACAGCTCTTTCCTTTGCCGCCTTGACTACAAGGCGTGTTTTCTCGATAGAGCCTATATTGCCGGGATTTATTCTGATTTTATCAACTCCCGCTTCTATGGCAGCAAGAGCGATTTCGTAATTAAAATGAATATCGGCAACAAGCGGAGCTTTTATTCCTCTTTTCTTAAGCTCCAAAAAGGTACTTACCGACTCAACATCGGGTGCGGTAAGACGAATTATATGACAGCCGCCGTCCTCAAGAGCCTTTGCTTGAAGATAGCAAGTTTCAATGTCGTGAGTGTCTGTATTTAACATAGATTGAACGGTAAGAGGGGCGCTGCCGCCTATTTTAAGGCTGCCGACGTTAACCTCCCTTGACCTTCTTCTATATGAATTATATTCCATTTATATACTCCTAACGAGCAACAATTTGTATAAAATCCTTTACCATAACCAAAACCGAGAGTCCTAAAAGAAGAACAAGCGCCACCGTGTTGATAATATTTTCAACCTTGGGTGGAATTCTTTTTTTCGTTATTATTTCCGCGCACAGAACAAGCGACCTGCCGCCGTCCAGCGCCGGTATGGGAAGAAGATTCATTATTCCGAGATTTATACTTATAAAGCCTATAAGATTTATAAGACTTAGGTAGTCGGTTCTTGCAGCTTCGCCTATTGCCTCCGAAATTCCGATAGGCCCGGAGACTCCTTCAACCGTAAATCTTCCGCTTATCAGGTCGATAATTCCTTCAACGCACATTCTTACTGTAAGAACGGTTTTTGAAAATGCGTATCCTATGGAATTGAAGAGGTTTTTATCTGTTTTTTGAACTCCGAAATCCATAATGCCGAACACCTGACCGGAAGCCTTTTGCCTAGGGAAAACGACGTCCTCAAGCTCGACAACCTCCCCATCTCTTATAACCGTAATGTCGCAGGGTTCGTGTCCTTTACGCATTATTTCATAAGAAAGCTCTTCGGCAAATCCCACCTTTTTTCCGTTAACACGAATCACCTTGTCGCCTACTAGGAGTCCTGTGCTTTCGGAAGAAACAACGCCCTCTGCTCTATCGTAAAAGCCTACTACCGTTGTGTCGTAAAGGTCGATAAAGAAAGTAAGCGTTACCATCATTATAAGACCGACCAGAAGATTGATAACCGGCCCTGCAAGAGAAATTATAAGTCTTTGCCAAGCAGGTTTTTTATCAAAGGAATTTGGGTCGTCGCTCTCGTCATTTTCGCCTGCCATTGAAACAAATCCTCCAAGAGGAAGCATAGCAAGGCTATACTTAATTCCGGTCTTTTTGGAATCGTACCAAAGAAGTCTCGGGCCCATTCCGAGGGAGAACTCATTTATTTTAACTTTAAATATCCTTGCGAAAATAAAGTGACCGAGCTCGTGTACAAAAATCAAAAAGCCCAGCACCAAAACCGCCCAAAGTATAGTAGAAAGAATATTCAAGAATTTACTCCTATATAAGATTTTGCTATTTTTCGAGCCTCTGCCGCCGCACCGAGAATATCCGAAAGTTCCGTAAGAGTCGACGCATAACTCATTTTTTCATAAGTTTTAATCACTACGTCTGAAATTGAGAAGAATGAAAGCTTTCCATCAAGGAAGGCTGCCACCGCTTCTTCGTCTGCCGCATTCATTACAGCTCCCGTAGCACCGCCCTCTTTTGCAGCTTTTCTTGCAAGAGACAAAAGCGGGAATGCATCGTAATCCGGCTTAAAGAAGCTTAACTTTCCAAGTGCGGTAAAGTCAAGGGGTACAAAATCGCCTTTTTCCCTCTCCGGATAATCTACCGCATATTGAACGCACATACGCATATCCGGCACAGACATTTCGCCAATTATAGCATTATCAACATATTCCACCGCCGAATGAAGTATGCTCTCGGGGTGTACCAAAATTTCAATTTTTTCTTCAGGTGTTGAGAAAAGATGCACCGCTTCAATAAGCTCAAATCCCTTATTCATAAGGGTTGCAGAATCGACGGTGATTTTTTTGCCCATTTTCCAGGTGGGGTGAGCGAGAGTCTGCTCAAGAGTTACCTCTTTAAGCTGCTCTTTCGTTTTTCCTCTGAAAGGCCCGCCTGATGCAGTAAGAAGAATCCTGCTAATCTCCTGCTTCTTACCACTTTTAAGCGATTGGAAAATCGCAGAATGTTCACTGTCAACCGGAAGTATTTCCACCGATTTTTCCTTCGCTTTATTCATTACAATATCTCCCGCAATAACGAGAGATTCCTTGTTAGCAAGAGCCAAACGCTTTCCGGATTCTATTACGGCAAGAGTCGGCATAAGTCCGGCTTCACCGAGAATAGAATTTACAACAACCTCTGAATCGGATTCTCCTATTCCGCAAATCACGCCCTCGCTACCGCAAAGCACTCGAATGTCGGTATCGCCAAGTCTTTCCTTTAAATCCTTGGCGGCAGACACGTCAGCCATAGCTATTGTTTTGGGCATTAGTCTTCTTGCAAGAGCTTCTGCGCCCTTTACATCGCGATTAGCCGACAAAAAATCAACCTTATATCCGCGATTTTCGGCAACGTCTGCTGCTTGGAGTCCCACAGAGCCGGTTGCGCCTAAAATTGCAATTTTTTTCATTTAAATCTCCGTTTTAAGAAAGAAATATATATTTTTAATAACATTCTTTCCTATATGGTTTCAAAAACCGCCACACAACATACGCGCGGCGGTTTTAGCGGCTTATACCGCGTAAAATCTAACGGTTTTTACCGTAATTTTTTAGTTAAAAGGTGAAATCCAAAGACAAATCATACACAAAGGAAGAGATACTGCCAGAATTGAGTCAAATCTATCCATTATTCCACCGTGTCCGGGCAGAATTTTACCGTAATCCTTTATTCCGTACTCTCTTTTTATAAGCGAGGCAATAAGGTCACCGATTTGCGATACAACAGAAAGAATTATAGCCGCAATCACAAGTATAACGTAGTTTGCCGATTTGTCGGTCAACTGCTCTACCGCAATACCGTAAAGCACGAAGCACACCGCTGCCAAAACAATACCGCCTATTGAGCCTTCAACACTCTTTTTCGGGCTTACTTCGGGAATAAGCTTATGCTTACCTATGAGCGAGCCAACAAGATACGCACCGACATCAGTTCCCCAAGCTGAAACGAACACAAGGAAGAAGCACAAATTTCCGTTAGGAATATATCTCAAAAGGCAAAGAGCTGTAAAGGATATAACTACGTAAGTAACTACAAGAAATACTTCAGCAACCTTACTAAATTTAAGATTTCCCTTGGAAAATACCGCAATACCCATAATATAAAGCATATAGCCAAGAATTACGGCAACCGAAACCAGCATATAATTGACCTGAAGCCTCGGATCCTGGTCAAGAAAGATATCGTGCGTAAATATAGGAAGGGCAAAAGCCATTATATACGCAGGAATAGAAATTATCCACTGCTTAGCAACACCCACAACTCGCAAAAGCTCAAACACAGCGGCAAGTGAGAAGAATGCCAGAACTATTGGATAAATAAGATATTTTGACCATATCAGCACAGGAACCATAACGGCAAGTATAAATGCCGAGGTTATAGTACGAATCTTCATTTTAAAAACCTCTAATAATTTTCTTGCACCTTGTGCAAAACGGCAGAATCGAACTTAAAGAATGCGATCACTTAACTCCGCCAAACCTGCGTTCTCTTGAATAATACTGCTCAACGCATTTGTCAACAATCTCGCAAGTGAAATCCGGCCAGAGGGTATCAAGAATTATATATTCGGAATAGGCGCTCTGCCAAAGAAGAAAGTTGGAAATTCTGAAATCTCCACCCGTTCTTATAACAAGATCGGGATCGGGAGATGCCGCAGTATACATATACTTCGAAAGTATTTCCTCGGTAAGAGTTGTATGTCCGTCTTTTATTGCGGAATTGGCAGCGTGTACGATCTCGTCTCTGCCACCGTAATTCAACGCAAGGTTGCAAACAAACGGACGGTTCTTTGCCATATTTTCGATCTCAATACACTTGTTTCTTAATTTTTCGGAAAGCACCGACTTATCACCGAGAAAACGCATAGAGAAACTCTCGTCCTCTTTGATCTTCTTAACCACGACGGTATCGAGATACTTATAGATAAGCTCCATAAGCATATCGACCTCCGCTTTAGGTCTCTTCCAATTCTCGGTAGAAAAGGCGTATAGTGTAACGTGATGAACGCCTATTGAACGAAAATGCTCAAGTATTCCCTGAATGATTTTCGCTCCTGCAACGTGTCCCGCAGTTCTTTCCAAACCGCGAGCCTTTGCCCATCTTCCGTTACCGTCCATTATTATAGCAACAGAATCAAGAATATTTTCCGTATTTTTATGAGCTTTGGTAAAAAGAGCCAAAACAAATACTCCTCTCGGAAGATCAGATCTCCATTATTTCCTTAGTCTTTGCAGCAGTAATTACGTCGATCTCCTTGATATACTTATCGGTGAGATCCTGGATAAGCTTATCCGACTGCTTTGCTTCATCCTCGGTCATAACAGAATTCTTCTTATCAGCCTTTACCTTATCGTTAGCATCACGGCGAATGTTACGGATAGCAACCTTTGCATCCTCGCCAAGCTTTGATATCTGCTTGGAAAGCTCTTTTCTTCTCTCCTCGGTTGTAGGGGGGAAGTTAAGGCGGATAGCAGCTCCGTCGCTCTGGGGGTTGATGCCGAGATCGGAAGTAAGAATAGCCTTCTCGATTCCCTTGATAATAGACTTATCCCAAGCGGTGATCATAATGGTACGGGCATCGGTAACCTTGATTTCCGCAACCTGGCTTATGGGAGTGGGAGAACCGTAATAATCTACGTTTATCTTCTTAAGAACGTCGGGATTTGCTCTTCCTGCTCTGATAGTTGAAAGATTCTCCGAGTAAGAGGAGAGAGACTTTTTCATTTTAGCTTCATAATCTTTGGTATCAAGTTTCATTGTATTATTTACCTTTCTTAATTATATTCATTCGGCGGATATAATAGTACCCACAGACTCACCGCTTAAAGCTCTTACGATATCATCAGGGGAACGGAAGCCGAACACGTGTATGGGAAGGTTATTTGACATAGAAAATGCTGCGGCGGTGGAATCTATTGCTTTAAGATTCATTGCCAAAATTTCAGATGCCTTTATTCTTTCAAGCTTTTTAGCATTAGGGTTCTTTCGGGGATCGTCGGTATATATGTAATCAACGTTTTTAGCCATAAACATAGCATCTGCGGATATTTCAGCCGCCCTAACAACACCTGCGGTATCGGTAGAAAGGAAAGGAATACCAAGACCGGCGCCAAATACAACGACCTTGCCCGCCTCAAGAGCTGCAATAGCCTTGTCAGCCGAATAGCCTTCGGCAAAAGGCATCATAGGAACTGCGGTCATAACCTCGCATCCTACGCCTGCGCGTATAAGCGCATCCTTGAGATATATTGAGTTGATTACGGTTGCAAGCATACCCATATGGTCTGCCGCAGTGTGGTTCATTTCTGTACCGCTTCTGCCGCGCCAGATATTTCCTGCGCCAACTACGATTGCAATTTCAAGTCCCTTGTCGGCGCACTGCTTTATAGCAGCGGCAACCTGGTCAACGTAAGCTGCATCGTAAATATTACATTCGTTTCCGTTAGCAAGAGCCTCACCGGAAAGCTTTAACAAAATTCTTTTCATATACCGTCTCCCAAACGAAAATTACTTCTTAAGAGCTATTGCCTGACGAGCATTTTCTGCGATATTCTGCGCAGTAAGACCGTACATTTCAAGAAGCTCGGGAACTTTACCGCTTCTGCCGAAGGTGTCCTGAACGCCTACACGCTTTACGGGAACAGGGCAGCTTTCTGCAAGAGCTTCGCAAACTGCTGCGCCAAGGCCGCCGATAACGCTATGCTCCTCTGCGGTTACGATAGCGCCGCTTCTCTTTGCCGCTTCAGCAAGAAGCTCGATGTCGATAGGCTTAATGGTATGCATATTGATAACACCTGCGTCAATTCCCTCTGCTGCAAGAATATCAGCAGCCTCAAGAGCCAAGTGAACCATATATCCGTTAGCAACTATTGTAACGTCCTTACCCTCACGGTATGTAACGCCCTTACCAAGCTCGAACTTGTAGTCAGACATTTCAGCGGTAAGATCCGGAACTGCAAATCTACCAAAACGAAGATAGCAAGGACCGTCGTGAAGAAGAGCCGCCTCAACAGCTGCATAAGCCTCGGTAGCATCTGCGGGACAGATAACCGACATGCCGGGAATGGTACGCATAAGAGCGAGGTCCTCGCTGCACTGGTGGGTTGCGCCGTCTTCACCAACTGTTATAGAAGCGTGAGTACCAACGATATTAACGTTAAGATGAGGATAACCGATAGAGTTTCTGATCTGCTCATAAGCTCTGCCTGCCGCAAACATAGCGAAAGAGGTTGCGAACACCTTCTGTCCGGTAGTTGCGATACCTGCCGCAACGCTTACCATATTACCCTCTGCGATACCGCAGTCAAAAAATCTTTCGGGGAATTTCTTTTTAAATACTCCGGTCTTGGTAGCTGCAGCAAGGTCTGCATCAAGAACTACGAAGTCGTATTTTTCGCCCAAGGTCGCAAGAGCTGCGCCATAAGCTTCTCTGGTTGCTTTTTTATCTGCCATTGTCTTTTTCCTCCTTATTTCAAGCTCTCTGCAATTTTCTCAAGATCCTGGATTGCAACCTTGTAAAGGTCCTCCTTGGGAGCCTGACCGTGCCACTCACAAGCGTTTTCCATATAAGAAACGCCCTTACCCTTAACAGACTTTGCAATAATTACAGTAGGCTTGTCGGTAATAGTCTTTGCTTCAGCAAAAGCAGCCTCTATCTCACCAAAGTCGTGAGCATTGATAGATATTACATGCCAACCGAAGGCACGGAACTTTTCATCATGGGGAGTGGGATTCATAACCTCGGCAATAGGGCCGTCGATCTGAAGACCGTTCCAGTCAATTACTGCAACAAGGTTGTCAAGATGGTAATGAGAAGCGAACATTGCAGCCTCCCAAACCTGACCTTCCTCGGTCTCACCGTCGCCAAGAACGGTATATACACGGTAATCCTTCTTATTGATCTTACCCGAAAGAGCCATACCGCAAGCTGCAGAGAAACCAAGACCGAGAGAACCGGTAGTCATATCTACGCCGGGTGTTCCCTTCATATCGGGATGTCCCTGAAGATAAGAGGTAGTCTTTCTAAGAGTTTTGAGGTCTTCCTTAGGAATAAAACCGCGTTCTGCAAGTGAAGCGTAAAGAACGGGCGCTGTGTGTCCCTTCGAAAGAACGAGACGGTCGCGATCCTCCCACTTAGGATTTTTAGGATCTACGCGAAGCTCTTCAAAATAAAGATATGCCATAATGTCCGCTACGGAAAGAGATCCGCCGGGATGGCCGCATCCTGCGTTATATACGCCTTCGATTACGCCTATACGAATGTCATTCGCGATACGTGATAGTTCCAATTGTTTTTTCTTGTCCATTTCTGCTCCTTTACCTTAACTAGGTTGTTTTTGCAATATTATTATTTTAATGAAAACAAATTAAAGCGCGGCAATTTTGCCGTTCACATTATTTTACTACAAAATAATGGAAAAGTCAATATATATGTACTAACTTAATGTAAAAATAAATAAAAATAATGCAAAAAGGTGTCCGACAAAATCGAACACCTTTCAAATCAATAACGACGTCTGGTTTTAATCTGAATAACAGCACCCTGAACGGCAAATACGGCCCAGATAATGTAATTGACAACAGCGTAAAGAAGCACAATCTGGTTTATTGCAAGCATTACGAAATATGCTCCGACAATAGCCGTTCCGCACATTTCAACCCACTTGCGGAAGATAAGGGCGAGTATTACTACACCAACAGCAGCGCCAAGACCGATAATCATTGCGACTTCGGCGCCGAAAAGGGCTGCGCAAAGAGGATAAACCAACAAATAAATGCAATAACCTATTCCAACAACGTATCCGCAGAAATAAAGCGGAAGGAAGAGAACGGCAAAAATCGCTGCGCAAATGATACCTACCACGATAGGATCAATGCTGATAAACTCTTTAAGGAATTCCACCTTATCAAGCAAAGAGATAAGGAGGGGAGCAAGAACGAAATTACCTACAAGGAAGCCTGCTGCCGCAGAAAGAAGCACGCTGGGAATCGCAAGAAGCTTTTTTCCGAAATTCGAGAAGATCAAGCCGACCAAGCCGAGCATTATTGCCCAAGCGAAAGGAGGAAGGCTTTCAATGAAATTTCTGAAATGAACAAGCAATCCGTCAACAGTAGGATGAGTGTAAATTTTAAAGATAAGATCCTTAATTGCCGTAAAGTCGAATTCGGCAGTTATTATTTGTTCGAACGTGGGCATATATGTAAAAACTACCTCTCTTCCGGCACATTTTTTTCTATTATAGCATATAAATGTAAAGAAGTCAAGTGGAATTTTGTTTTTTTCGTCATTATTTTTTATCGCTTTTTCAGGTATTTTTTTAGATTTTCCGTCAAAAGCACTACATTTTTCCTTTAAAAAAACGGGTAATATCAAAAAAACACTTGACTTTTCTTTGGAAATATGTTATCATTAGTTTTGCATAACGCTTCGGCGGTGTTCCGAAGTGAATTTTTTTGGAGGAAATATGCACGACGGCGCGGACGCGGATAATTGTCCCGATAACATAACTAAATATTCGTCTATATAGGCTTAGCCGCACTTTTTTGAAAAGGGTTCGGTTATGCCTTTTTTTGCTGTTTTCCCTATTCTGTCACCCTGCGTTATGAAATTTTATTTTTGAAAGGATTTTTTCAAAACTCAATTATGGAACCTCATTTAGTGACCTATCTTGTGATAATCGTTATTTGCGTGATTATGTCAGCCTACTTCTCGGCAACCGAAACGGCGTTTTCCAGCTTTAACAAAGTCAGAATCAAGACTATGGCCGAAAAAGGAAACAAAAGAGCCGCTCTCGTTCTCAAACTGGAGGATAACTACGACGCTCTTATTTCCACCATTCTTATAGGAAACAATATCGTTAATATTCTGTCTGCCTCTCTTGGTACGCTCTTCTTTGCGGGACTGATTACCAGCAATGCAGACCTGGCTGCTACCGCATCTACTGTAACGTTAACACTTGTGGTGCTTGTTTTCGGTGAAATTTCGCCTAAGACAATTGCAAAGAATATGCCCGAAAAATTCGTTTTGTTCTCTGCTCCGTTTATAAATTTGGTCAGAATAATTTTAACTCCTTTCAACCTTGTTTTCAAGGCGTGGCAGTCTCTTCTTGCAAAGGTATTCAAATCTAACGAAGATAAGGGTATGACCGAAGAGGAGCTTATTTCCATCATCGAAGAAGCGGAAGAGGACGGCGGAATCGACGAGGAAGAAAGCACCCTGATCAAGAGTGCCATAGAATTCGGCGATCTTGAAGTGAGCGATATTTTCACACCCAGAATCGATATAACTGCCCTTCCCGCAGATTCCGACAAGGCTACCGTTGCAAAGGTATTTGCCGAATCGGGTTACTCCAGAATTCCAATATACGAGGATGATCTCGACAACGTTATCGGAATTCTTTATTACAAAGACTTCTACACAAAAGCATTCGGCAAGGCTACACCTATAACCGAAATACTTAAGCCTGTAATGTTCGTTGCCACAACTCAACAGGTAAACGAGCTTATGAAAGAGCTTCAAGAGAAGCAGCTTCACCTCGCAGTAGTTACCGACGAGTTCGGTTCAACCGCAGGTATCGTTACTCTCGAAGACATTCTTGAAGAGATCGTTGGTGAAATCTGGGATGAGCACGACGAGGTAATTGAGGAAATAAAGGAAGTTGGCGAGAAGGAATACATAGTTTCCGGAAAGGCCAACACCGACAAGCTCTTCGACATTCTCGACATCAAGGCGGAAAACGATTCCGAGCTTGTTACAATCAACGGTTGGGCAATGGAGGCTCTTGGCAGACTTCCCGAGGCGGGCGACACCTTTGAGGAGTACGGACTCAGAGTCGAGGTTCTTGAGCTTGACGGCAGAAGAATCGAAAATGTACACGTTACCGACCTGCGTGAAACCGAGGATGACGAAGACTCTTACGAGAACGAAAAAGAGTCCTCAAAAACCAGCTCGGACGATGCTGAACAGCAGAGTTTCTTTAAATAAAGTCAACAATTGTTTGCAAAAAGCAGCATATTAGGCATAAAAACCGTCTAATATGCTGCTTTGTTTTTATTGGTTTTTGTGTTATTTTTACTCTTTTCAAGCCTTGCTTCAATTCTTTTTCCAAGAGCATTTAAAGCTATCATCAAGAATACTGCCACAGCCAACGCAAACACAATTTTTAATATTAACCAAACACCGGATATGCTTTTTCCGTCAAAGCTGAAAAGATTTCGGGTTGCAATGCAGGATATAAGCGATGATAAAAGCGGAAGAACTATTCCTTCCTTTATATTTATGTGGAATTTGATTTTTTTCCTCAGCCTCATTACCGAAAGAATAAAGTTGTACCCCTCCATTATGACTATTACCAAAGCATAACCCATAATACCCATTCCGGGTATCAAAAACCAAATCAATGCCACGGAGATTAGCGAATCGCTGATGTTTACCCACATTGAAAAGACCTGCTCTCCAATGCCCTTAAGCATAGAATCCGCAACGTGATCAAGGTACATTATCGGAATAACCAATGCGAGAACGGATATATGGTATCCCGCCTCAAAGGAGTTATATATGGCATAACCAAGCTCTTCCGCAAAAAGATAAATAAAAGACGCACATATTACCGAATAGCTTAGCGTCAGAGTCATCGCCCTTGTGGCTATCGTTTCCATTCTTTTGTTTCTGCCGGCAGACATATCCTCGGCAAATTCGGGTACAAGAAGTCCCGAAAATGACGACAGAGGCGACATCGGGTAAAGAACAAGAGGCAGAGCCATTCCGTGAAGGATTCCGTAATGAGAATAGGCTTCCGTCTCGCTTTCTCCTCTTTGCCGAAGTTTTTTCGGGATAAGGATATGCTCTATATTAAGAAGCACCGATCTTACGTATGCCGAAAAAGCTAAAGGAACAGCCATCTTTAAAACGCAGGAAAGCTCCATACCGCCCTTGCTCTTTACCTCGTTTTTCTTCCTTTCGTATAAAAACTCAAGAAAAATTATTCCGAAAGCCAAAAGCTCGGTGACGGTTATAGAAATACAAAGTCCGATTACAGCACTTCCAACGCCTTCTTTCACCTTTGCGCTTACTATTGCTACGGTAATCATAATTTTGGCAAGTTGAGCTACAACCTGAACGAAGGCATTGAAGCCTACCCGTTTAACACCGACGAAGTAGCCGGAAAATACCGAGCCGAGAGCGACCGGCGCAAGAGAAAAGGAAAGAAGTCTTATAGCTTCTACCGTTCTTCTGTCGGAAAGGATTCTTATTCCGATAAGCTCCGCGCCGAAAAACAAAATAAAGTTACCGATAAGGCCAAAGAACAGAGCATACGCTATCGCTCCTCTTAAAACAGAGCCTACCTCATCTTCTCTTCCCTCACCGATTTTCGAAGCAACAAGCCTTGTTACAGTAAGGCTTATTCCCGAGGTTGCGAAGGTTACCGCAAAGGAATAAACCGTCATAACAAGAGTATATATGCCAACGCCCTCTGCTCCCACGGTTCGGGATATAAACGCGCCGAAAAAGAGCGATACTGTACGCATAGCAAGAGCAACGGCGGTAAGCATCATTCCGCTTCTGAAAAATCTCGTTTTTGAACTCATCTTTTTGACCTCGGTAAAAATACGGCAAAAAAAAGCCTCTCATAAAAGAATATGAGAGGCTTTTCGATATAATACCTTAAAGAATCAGATTATATAATTTTCCAAAATGTATTTTGCAGAGTGTTCCTCGTTTGAGCAAATAACCTTGTCAGCAGCTTCGATAAGCTCCTGCATAGAGTTCGACATAGCGAGTCCCAAGCCGGCTTCCTTTATCATTTCCAAATCATTTTTTGAATCTCCCACTGCAATTATCTCGGATATATCGCAGCCAAAGAATTCAGCCAAAGGATAAAGAGCCCTGCCCTTTCCGGCATATTTATAATATACTTCCAGATTGTACTTTTCGGATGCGGCGATTTTAACCTCACCGAGAGCAAGAAGTCTTTCCAAGCACGCCGAAAGCTCCTCGCTGTTTCGGAAAAACGGACAGAAAAGCTCGACAGTTTCATCAAGGCAGGCTTCTTCCAAAACGTTCTCGGTATCAATTCCCACAGTCTTTGAAATATATTCAAAGGCATAGGGGGCGTTGTAATAAACGTGGCTTTCGTGGTTGTTTTTATCTCCATCAAGATAAAGCGAACCGTTTTTGTGTAGCAAAGCGAGAACGTCGTAATCTCCGAGTATATCTACGCAAGCCTTGGCAACCTCTTTCGGCATATAATTTGTAACGACAGGCTTACCGGTCGTTTTATCGTAAATTACCGCCCCGTCAGAGCAGGATATGTATCTTATATCGGGGTTAGACATTATTTCCTTTGGAATTTCGGAAAAGCATCTGCCGCTTGATGCGACGAAACGAATACCTATCTTACTCATTTCGCTTATTGCGGCTTTATTTTCCTCGCTTATTTCCTTTTTTCCATTAAGAAGTGTTCCGTCAAGGTCGCTTACGACTACTTTGTACTTTTTCATTTTCTTTCCTTTAAAAAACTATATTCTGCCACACAGCCATCTCCGATTCACCTCTGTTAGCAAAAGCAAAATAAGGAATAAGCTTAACCTTTATAGGAATGTAGCTTGAAAGTCCCTCGCTGTAAAGAGGCGCGTCATTGGGAAGAGTGCGGCGGTATCCGTCGCAAAGAAGTGTCGGAATTCCGAACTCCTTCGAATCGCACACATCTATTATACCACGGGTGTCAAGCCTTATGTTTCGAATATAATCTCCGTTGTCAACCGACTCCACGCAATACACGACAGGGCCACGCATTACGGCACACTTGCCTGCGGTGAAGTGAGATTCGCATCTTGATTCAACGAATCTCGGAGTCATATCAAAGTTAAATTCAACGCTTTCTCCGTCGGAAAGACCAAAATATGCATAACCGTCTTTGGTTTCGCCCTTATATCCTTTATGCCAATAAGGGATTCTTACAGCTATGGAAACATCTCCGCCAACAGCCTTTATCTCCACCCTGCCGTCCTCGGGGAATTTCGTATTCATACAAAGCTTTATATTCTTTCCCTCTCTGGAAATCTCGGTTTCGACATTCATATACTGATGTACGAATAGGGTTTCACCGTCATCGCCAAATACCATTCCTGCTATCGAAGGAGTAAATCTTACTATATTGCAGGGGCAACAGGAAGTTCCGAACACCTTACTACGCTGATGAAGGGGATATTTTATGCGTCTGTACTCACTAATATAGTCCTTGGTTGCAAGATACGGCAGGGTTGCGAGAGGATTTTCATAGAAGAAAGAGTCTCCCGAAAGTGAGGTTGAAGAAAGGAAACCGTTATAAAGCACTCGCTCAACGGTGTCGGAGTATTTCGAATCGGGCTTCATAGATAGCATTCTGTTGGCGAAAAGGACAAGTCCGATTGCTGCGCAGCTCTCGCTGTATGCAAGGATATTAGGCAGGTCATAGTCTACTGTAAATGCCTCGCCGGAGCTTGAAGAGCCGATGCCACCGGTTATATACATACGCTTTTTCGTAATATTATCAAAGAGAGCATCACAAGCGACAAAAAGTTCCTCGTCATCGGTATATCCCGCAAGGTCTGCCATAGACGCATACAGATATGCCGCTCTTACCGCGTGGCCTACCGCCTCGCGCTGGCGTCTTACGGGCAAGTGAGATTGGTTATATTCGTGGGTAGCGAGGGGAGCGAGTGTCGGATCTTTTTTATTATTTCCTCTTTGGTTTATAAAGAACTCGGCAAGATCGAAATATCTCTGCTCACCCGTGCATTCGTAAAGACGGAAGAGGGCAAGTTCTATTTCCTCGTGTCCCGAGGTAACAAAAGCAGTATCCTGCTTTACCATAAAACGGTCGTATATGTAATCGGCATATTTGCACATTGAGTCAAGGAGCTTACGCTTTCCGGTAGCCTCAAAGTATGCAACCGCCGCCTCAAAAAGATGTCCTGCGCAGTAAAGCTCGTGCTTATCTCTGTCAGCAAATCTCTTTGTCGGATCGACTACTGTAAAGTATATATTGAAATAACCGTCTTCTCCCTGATTTTTCACGACGTCGTCGATGATTTCATCTGCCAATGCTTCAAGCTCCGGCTCGGAGCTCTGCTTTGTAAGATATGCAACACCCTCAATCCATTTTGCAACGTCGGAGTCCCAATAAAAGTGAGGCTGTTTGTCCTGCCCTTCCTTCCAATCGAACTTAAATGCCCCTATTCTGCCGGTTTCATAAAATCTGTCATACACGGCTTTAGCGGTAACCTTGCGGTTAAGCTCCATTCTTGATTTCCAAAATCCGTCTGTTATCCGGGTATCATAGAAAGCTATGGGACTTACTGTTTTTTTCATTTTATAAATTCCTTTCGGTTGACATTTGAGTAGTTTACTGATATAATTATAACAAACCTTAACCGATAAGGCAACGCAAAAAAACTGTAAAATGGGGTTAAAATCCGACTATGTATGAAAATATAAAATTTTTAAGGGGTGGAAAATTCACTTCAAAAGGAAAGTGGAAGCATATTTGCAGAACCATAGATTCTATAGAGCTTATTATAGTTCTTTCAGGTGAGGTAAATATGTTTATAGAAGATGAACAATATTCTCTGAAACCCGGAGAAGTATTAAAAATTGTACCCGGAGAATTTCACGGCGGAAGCCAAGAAAGCGAAAATATTTCATTTTTCTGGCTACACTTAAGCGGAGCTGAAGATAACGAATTACCCCCTGTCCTTTCAAAGCCAAAAAACCTTGAAAGGATTAAGACGCTTACAAAAGAATTACTTCATTACTTCGAGCAAAAAGAATACCCAAGAGAGTGTTCCGACTCGCTGATGAAGGTGCTTCTTGCAGAAATAACTCACGGAAAATCCGACGTTGACGGAAAGCTGATTTCAGAGATAAAGGAATACGTACGTGTAAACATCGAAACACCTCTCAAGGCTTCCGACGTTGCATTAAAATATAATTATAATGAAGATTACCTCAACCGTATTTTCAAAAAGAGGCTGGGTGTGGGACTAAAGAAATATATAGATAGTGCAAGAATCGAATCAATCAAATGCAATCTTCTTATGAGCAACGCAAGTCTAATTGATATTGCCTATCAATACGGATTCGGAGAATACAAATATCTATTAAAATTCTTCAAATATCACGAGGGAATCTCTCCTTCGAAATACCGAGAAGCCTATTACGGTATGCATACAAATCAAAAATAAAATGATTTCAATATTTTTTTAATTTTTTTCAAAAAACTCTTGCTTTTTTCTTAGCGATATGGTATAATAGTCCTCGCTGATTTATGTAATCAAATAAATTTATATAAAATTACGCTCGAAAGAGCGGGATTTTTGGAGGTGTCAAAATGGCTAAGTGCAGTATCTGCGGCAAGGGCGTTACCTTTGGACATAACGTTTCTCACTCTAACCGCAAGACCAACAGAACCTGGAAGCCCAACATTCGTAGAGTTAAAGCTAAAGTAAACGGCGCTAACACTACTGTATATGTTTGCTCCCGTTGCCTTCGCTCCGGTAAGGTTGAGCGTATCTAAGGTGTCAAAAGCTCTGCTTGTACGGCAGAGTTTTTTGATTTTTTAAGGATATTTTATGATAAGTGTATTGGTTGACGAAAGAATAGGCGCCCCATTGGAGCGCTCTCTTTTGATAAAAGGCTTTTCCCCTATAAAGCTACCCCGTCACCCC
>JAZTXO010000167.1:0-10171 GCA_045636445.1 Eubacteriales bacterium
GTTCTTACCGATTGGCCGGTAGACGATACTACTATGTCCATAATGCAGCTCCCGAATGGTGCTGTTGGTAAGATCTTCTGCTCGATTGGCGGAAAGAAGCCTAATATGCTTCCTATTTCCATTTTCGGAACAATGGGAACTGCGGTAGTTCACAATTCCAATTCGGGTGAAATACACCTTTACCGCCACGTAGTTGCCGACAACGGTCAGCATATGTACCCCGAAACCTTAATCAAGGTAGATCCTCTTGACCACAACGTTGCGGCTGAAATCAAGGAAATGGTTGATTGTATCGTTAACGATAAAGAGCCCGAATGCACCGTTTACGAGGGCGCAAAGACGGTTGCAATAGGACTTGCGGCAATCGAGTCTGCGGCAAAGGGCGGAGAGCCTGTCGTTCCTGCTTACATAGTAAAGAAATAATACTTAAAAAAGGATAAGAAGATACGGCTGAAAAGTCCCTCTGCTTTTGTCCAATCAAAAACAAAAAATACAAGTCCTCATTTCGAGGACTTGTATTTTTTCATAAATGAGCCGGGGGAAACTCCGGTGTATTCCTTAAACTGTCTTGAGAAAAAGCCGATATCGGAGTAGCCGGACATAGTTGCAACGGTAGCTACACTGTATTTGCCAAGACGCAAAAGCTCCTCGGCATAATTTATCTTCATTTGAATAATATATTTTTTTGGCGGAACACCGAATCTTTCGCCAAATAGCTTTTTCAAATATGTTTCGCTGATGCCTGCGGCAGATGCAAGTTCGGATGTGCGTATATCTTTATCGAGAAAGTCGGAACGGATAATGTCAAGAGCAGGTTTGATAAGCTTAAATTTGTTTTCGGGAATATATGAGCTTTTTTTCAGCTCGGAAAAAATCTTGTAGAGAAGAGAGAAGCACTCGAAGCGATAGCTTTCATCTTTTGCTACAAATGAGCAGAAAATTTTCTTAAAAAGAGGCTCAACCCCCTCTCTTTTAGACATATCAATGACAAATGCCTCGTCGGAAATGGGTACATCGGTGTCGAAAAATACATCTATACACTCGCCGCACTCTATTCTCTCAACACGATACTCAAAAAGCTCGCCTTTAGGCAAAAATCTTACCGTGCCGGGTAGGGTTATAAGCTCTTTGCCGTTAAATTTCACCTTGGCTTTTCCTGAAAGGTGAAAAATAAGCTCGTTATGATGTAATCTATCCGACTTAAACTCGGTTATCTGCTCCGGATATTCCTCTTTTCCAACCATTATAACTCGGTGGATTTTAGTAACTGTAAAATCAAAGTTCATTTTCTCACCTCTCAAATACATTTTACTATGTTTTTTAGAAAAAATCAATATTGTTTGAGAAAAACAGTGTCGAAAAGTGCAAATTTGTCCTATCGTGGATTTACAAATCGCCAAAATGTTGATATATTAGTATAAAAACACTCTTTGGAGGACTTATGAACGATAGAATTAAGACTTTGTGCGATGCAACGCTGAGGGGCGATATGTTTGTCCAAACGGTTGCTACCGAATTTGACAGAGAGGATATTTTCCTTTCCGAAACCGAGCGTGACGTAAAAAGACTTTGCGAATATATACTTAACCAAGAGCCGAAGATTACCGAATACCAGAAAATGACCGGCTTTTTCCGCTTTGACGGAAGTGTTGTCGGAGCGCTCTTTAACCGCTCGGGACATAAGCATACCGCTGCGATAATGAAGGATTTTTACTTAAAGCAGGTAAACGGTCTTCACGTTATGGAGTGGCAGCACGCGACCGCTGACTACAAAGAAGTCCTCGAAATCGGAATTTCGGGAATTATAGCTAAAATTGACAAGTCGCTAAAGGTGCATACCGCAAAAGAGGAGCAGGAGTATTTACAGGGGCTTCGCAAGGTTGCGGGGGCTCTTATCGCCTGGTGCGAAAAATGCTCGGCACGAGTTCTCGAGTTTTCCAAAACGGTAGAAAACCCCGAGTATAAGAAAAATCTTGAAAAGCTTTCGGCGACTCTCTTAAAAGCCCCTATAAATCCGCCCGAAACCTTCTATGAAGCATGTCTTACCATATACCTTTGCTTCTCCTGCTCACTCGACAGTATTGGCACACTTGACAGATACCTTTCCCGTTTTTACCATGCCGATATTGAATCGGGCAGAATTACGAGAGAAGAGGCTGAAGAGTATTTACAAGAGCTGTTCCTTATGCTTCAGGCGGCAACGCCCATAACCTCGTCTAATTTCACAAGAGGCGGCGAGAGCCATTTCTGCGTTGGCGGTTATCTCCCTGACGGAAGCGACGCATACGACGATCTTTCAAAGCTTATTTTAGAATCGCTCACCGACCTGCCGACTTATATTCCGCAGGTGACTCTCCGTTGGACAAAGACTCAGCCGAGAGAGGTGCTCCACTTTGCTATGGATCTCGAAAGGCGCGATCCCCACAAGCGCATAGCATTCCAAAACGACGAAAAGAGAATTAAAGCCTACACCGAAATTTGCGGATTTTCCTTTGAGGATTCGGTAAGCTACACCACCGTCGGCTGTAACGAGCCTACTTTTCCCGGTGGAGTCTTTGGCGCAACCTCTAAATTGAATGCTCTTAAATCTATGGACAGAATTTTTCGCAGTAACGCAGATGAAATCAGAAGCGCCGAGAGCTTTGACGAATTTTACAAGATCTACGAAAAAGAACTTCTTTCTGACGTTGAAAGGCATATCAAATTTGATAATAAGTGCAACGCGGTAAGAGCAAGAGACGTAAACTATGTATCAGCGCTTTTCTTCCGCGGTTGTATAGAAAAGGCAAAAAGCCCCACAAGAGGTGCCGCTGACGTAGTCATTTGCGCTCCTATGTTTTTTGGGTTTACTAACATTATCGACTCTCTTATCGTTGTAAAACAATTTGTGTATGACGAAAAAATAATTACTATGGATGAGCTTATCGCGGCTCTGCAAAACAATTGGAAAGGCTACGAGGAGTTGCAAGTGCTTATAAAGAAAAAAGGAGACTTCTTCGGCAACGATACCGAGCGTTCAAACGAGATGGCAGTGAGATTTTTCGAAACTCTCTATGGCTTCTTAAAGGGCAAAAAGAACCTCTTCGGCTATCCTATCCTTGTTGGTGACCTCATAGGCTATAATCCCCACCACAAGTGGTTTGGTGACCTGACCCTTGCAACACCTGACGGAAGAGGTGACGGTGAAATGTTAAAATTCGGCTTTGGTCAAAGCGGAGGATATGACAGAGAGGGACTTTCGGCGCTTCTTAATTCGGTAGCAAAATCCGACCCCCACGGCATAAGATGCGGCTCAACGGTTACTAACATCTCTCTTGACGAGGCTCTTATAAAGAATGACGATAACTTTGAGAAGACCGTCATGCTCTTTGAAAACTACTTCAAAATGGGCGGAGTTCACTTCCAGCTCACCTACGTTTCAAAGGAAGACCTCATATGCGCCAAGGAAACCCCCGACGATTACAAGCACCTCCGCGTCAGGGTTTCCGGCTTCTCGGATTACTTCGTAAAGCTTAACGAGTCAATTCAGGACGATATTATCGCAAGAACGGAACAGAAATGATAGAGAAAGAGAAAATACGAGACTATATCGACTCTCATAAGAGCGATATAGTCGAAAGCTTAAAGGCGCTTGTACGTATTCCGTCGGTCAGGGGCGAGGCTTCTTCCGATGCTCCTTACGGCAATGCGTGCGCCGAGGCTCTTGAATTTTGCAAGGAGCTTTACCATACAAATGGCTTTGAATGTGAGCTTGACCGTGACGGCGGTTATCTTCTCTCATACCTTGGTAATGGTGAAAAAGACATCGGGATATTTGCTCATTCCGACGTTGTTCCCGTGGGCGATGGGTGGACTTATTCCTCCCCATTCGATCCGAAGGATGTCGACGGATTTATAGTTGGACGCGGTAGTATGGACGATAAATCCGGAGTTTTGATCTCTCTTTATGCCGCAAAAATTATAAAAGAGCTTGGCATTCCGTTTAATTCAAGGCTCGTGATGTTCACGGGTTCAAACGAGGAAAGCGGAATGGGAGATATAAAAAGCTATCTTTCAAAGCATAAAGCTCCCGATTTTTCCATAGTCCCCGACACGTCTTTCCCACTGTACCGAGGCAATAAGGGCAGAATTAGGTTTAGCCTAAAAAGTAAGCACCCGCTTCCCGAGGGGGTAACGATTTCGGGCGGTCCGGGTGCCACCGTTATCGGCAATGCGGAAGCCTGCTTGCCTTATTCCGAGAAGCTTTTTGCCTCGCTTTCAAAGCTAAATAACGAGAGGCTTTCCGTAGAAAACGAAAACGGAAGGATCGTGTTAAAAGCCGTTGGTATTCCAAAGCACTCGGCACTCCCCGAGGGAAGCTTAAGTGCGGCGAAGATATTATGTGAAGGTCTGCTTGCAACCGGCTTTTGCTTTGAAAAAAGTCTTATTGAACATCTTCTTGCTATGTCCTCGTCGCATTATGGAGAAATTTTCGGTATAGAGGCAGAGGACTGCGAGTTTGGAAAGCTTACCTGTGTGCTTACAAAAATTTCAACCGACAGCGACGGGGTGATTATTGCCGATTTTAATATCAGATACGGCGACTCGGTGACATGCGAGCAAGTAATTTCAAAAATTGAGAAAAAAGCAGAGAAAATCGGCTTTGCGCTTTCACCAAACGTAGATTTTTCTTATCCTCACGCGCTTCCCGACAGCAATAAGTTTGTAAGAGCGCTCTCGGAGGTAATAAAGGAATACACGGGTGAAGATTCGGTAAAGACCTACGTCAACGCAGGCGGTACCTACCGACAGTATCTAAAGAACGCGGTCGAAATAGGAACAAGCCTTTGGGGGCCAAAGCGTTTTATGCCTGCAGGGCACGGCGGTGTCCACCAACCCGACGAATGCATTTCGGTCGAGGGGCTTCTTAATGCTATTGAGCTTACAACACTGATGCTTCTTGAATGTGATAAAGAGGTAAACAAATGAAACTGATTATTAGTGATCTTTCGGACTACAACGCCGCGGGACACTATAATCTTATCTCTTGCGAAGCCCACAATTCTCAGGCAAAAAGACTTCTCCGAGCTTTCTTTGAAAAGGACGTTGAAACATTAAAAAATTACTCCGAAAAAATTTCGGAGCTTTCGAGAATGCCTGTGTGATGCTTAAAATTTGTTGAATATACGGAAACAAAAACAAAAATATACAGAGGTGAAAAGAAAAATGTTTGAAAGAACTAAGGCTTTTTGCGATTCGCTTTTAGAAGTGGGCTTGCCCGGCTTTGATCTTATAATATACAAAGACGGCGAGTGCGCTTTGCGATATATGAACGGATATTCCGACCTTGAAAACAAGGTGAAAATGAGCGGAAATGAAAGATATAACATCTATTCCTGCTCAAAGGTTATAACCTGCACTGCGGCTTTGCAGCTTTTTGAGAAAGGCTTGTTTTCACTTGAAGATAGGCTTTCCGACTATATGCCGGAGTTTCGTGAGATGAACGTGCGGTGCGGTGATACGGTCAAAAAAGCCGAAAAGCCAATCCTTATAAAGCATCTTTTTGAAATGACGGCAGGATTTTCGTATAATTGCTCATCACCCGAACTGAAAAAAGCCTTTGCCGAAACCGAGGGCAGATGTCAAACACGAGAAGTAATGAAATATCTTGCAAAAGAGCCGTTACTCTTTGAGCCTGGCGAAAGGTGGGAATACAGCCTGTGCCACGACGTTCTGGCGGCACTTGTCGAGGTTATATCGGGCGAGAAATTTGAAGAGTACGTAAAGAAAAACATTTTCGAGCCTATGGAAATGACAAATTCCACCTTTATGCTCCCCGACAGTGAGCTTGATACAATTGCCGAACAGTACAGAGTTGAAAACGGAGAAAACCGCAACATCGGAAAAGGCATTTTCATTTATAAATTCGGAACAGAATACGCATCCGGCGGTGCAGGTTGTATTTCCACCACCACCGACTACGCTAAATTTTTGGAAGGACTCCGCACCTATAAGCTACTAAAGCCCGAAACCGTTGCCCTTATGATGACGGACAGATTGACTGATAGACAAAAGGAAACCTATTGGCCGAAAAACAACCACGGCTACGGCCTTGGAGTTCGTTGCCCCAAGGGAGATGAGCGTTATATCGACTTTGGCTGGGGTGGTGCAGCTTGTGCCTATCTTGCCATTGATATGAAAAACGGAATAAGCGTGTATTTCTCGGCTCATCAGCTTTCCTCCCCTGCTCAAGGACTTCGTTCGATGGTCTGCCGCTTTGCCCGAGCGGAGCTTATTGACAACGGTGAATTTGAGGGGATTTATAAGGATTTAAAGGAAATTCATAACTACAATCTTACGTATTGATGGGGAAATAAATGAAACTGCTATTCACCGGTGACATAAATTTCAGAGGTAAGGGCGTTGTGTTGGACGAAGAGTCAAAATCCATACTATCCGAGGTAATGCCTTATCTTGATAAAGTTGCCGAGGCTAAAGAATGGTCTGAAAAAATCAAAAAACTTGAGGAAATGCCGATATGATAAAGGCTAATATTTTCGATATTCAGAGAAGCTCCTATGTAGACGGCCCGGGAATACGCACGACGGTGTTCTTTAAGGGGTGCAACTTGAAATGTGCTTGGTGTCACAATCCCGAAAGCCAATTAGCGAAAACGCAAATACTTTTTTATAAAAATCGGTGCAAGGCTTGTGGCAAATGTGCTGCTATTTGTCCGAATAATCTTGAAAAATGCGACCTTTGCGGCAAATGCGCACTCTTTTGTCCTCACGATGCAAGAGAAATTTGCGGCAGGGAATACACCTCGGACGAAATTTTTAATATAATAATTAAAGATAAAGCCTTTTATGAAAATTCGGACGGTGGGGTGACATTCTCCGGCGGTGAATGTATGCTTCAAATAGATTTTCTTGAAGAAATACTGAAAAAATGCAAGAGTGACGGAATACACACCGCAGTAGATACTGCCGGACATCTGCCTTTTGAATATTTTGAGCGAATTTTGCCCTTTACCGACCTATTTTTGTACGATGTGAAGATTGCCGATTCAAAAAAGCACAAAAAATTTGTCGGTGTGGGAAACGAGCTTATAATTTCCAATTTAAAAAGAATAATTTCTCTCGGCGGGAAAGTCATAGTCCGTACTCCCATAATTTCGGGTATAAACGACACCGAAGAGGAAATTGGAGCAATAAAGGAAATTGCCAAAGGAGCAGAAAAAATAGAGCTTTTACCCTATCACCGAATGGGTGAACACAAATATGCGGCTCTCGGTACGGAAGCTGTATGTTTCAGTGCACCTACGAGCGAAAAAATGGCAGAGCTTCAAAGAATACTTAAATAACCGATATAATCCGCTCTGCATGGGCGGATTTTCCATTTCTATGTTGAAAAAAGTAAAACTATGTGATATAATAAATCAGTTTGAAATAAAAGGGGAAGAAAATGAAGCTGATAGAAAATAAAACTTTTGACGAAGAACGCGCTCTTTACGGAAGTCGGGGAGTAAAAGCGTCCTCTTGCCGCTTCGACGGGCCTGCCGACGGTGAAAGTGCTTTCAAAGAAAGTGCCGATATCTTTACCGAAAATTGTTATTTTAATCTCCGCTATCCTTTCTGGCACGACAGAAACGTTGAAATCGACGGTTGCGAGATGACCGAGCTTTGCAGAGCCGCACTTTGGTATACCGACGATGTAAAAATAAAAAATACCCGTATGCACGGCATAAAGGCACTTCGTGAATGCTCCGACGTAACAATCGAAAACTGTGATATTGTTTCCCCCGAATTCGGTTGGTTTACAAACGGTGTAAATATGAAAAATACCACCGTCACAAGCGAGTATTTTATGATGCGCTCAAAGGGCCTGATTTTTGAAAATGTTAGGCTAAATGGAAAGTATTCTTTACAATACATAGAAAATTCGACCTTTATAAACTGCGATTTCAACACCAAGGATTCTCTTTGGCATGCGAAAAATATTGTAGTTAAAAACTCCAAAATCAAGGGTGAATACCTTGCTTGGTACTGCGAAAACGTAACCTTTGAAAACTGCATAATAGAGGGTACTCAGCCCCTTTGCTACTGCAAGGGACTAAAGCTTATAAACTGCGAAATGCATCTTTGCGACCTTGCTTTTGAAAAGAGCGAGGTTTTCGCGGAAGTTACAACACCCGTTATCAGCATTAAAAATCCAAAATCCGGAAAAATAACCGTTCCCTCGGTAGACGAAATAATTCTTGATGACGAGAATGCAAGATGCGAGATTGAGGTTTTAGGCTGATATGGCAGATTTGTCGAAAAAGGGAATGTCCAAAGGACTTCTTGCTGTGATTTTAGCCTTGGCTTGGCCGACTATGCTGGAACAGCTCCTTAGCACTGCGGTTCAGTATATCGATACCGCCATGGTAGGCACTCTCGGTACGGAAGCGGTAGCAGCGGTTGGCTCAACTACTACCGTCAATTGGCTCATCGGAAGCACCGTTTCTGCGGCTGGCGTAGGATTTCTTGCATTTATTTCCCAAGCTCTCGGAGCAGGGGACAGCGAACGAGCAAAAAGAGCATCGGCTCAGGCGGTACTTGCAGTTTTGGTTTGCGGAGTCGTATTTACCGCTTTGCCGCTTTCTCTCAGCGGAGCAGTGCCGGCGTGGATGCAGCTTGACGAGCCTTTGAGACCTACCGCTTCCACCTACTTCTTTGTCCTTTATTCAACTATGATGTTCCGTTGCGCTTCAATTATCTTCGGAACTGTGCTCCGCGCGGCAGGAGATACGAAAACTCCTATGCGTGTCGGACTTGTTGTGAATATATTAAACGTTGCTCTCAACTTCTTCTTTATCTATCCTTGCCGTACGGTAGGTGGATTTTTCATACCCGGATTCGGACTTGGCGTAATCGGCGCTGCAGTTGCATCGGCTATATCCTATGCGGTAGGCGGAATACTTATAACGGTAGCTCTGTTCAGGCATAAAACGGTGTCACCGAAAGGATATTCTGTAAAGCCGGACAAAGTGATACTCGCTCCCTGCCTTAAGGTCGCTTTTCCCAATGCGCTTCAACGCTTCGGAACTTCTTTCGGCTACGTTGCTTTTGCTGCTATGGTAAACTCTATCGGCGGAGTCGCAACGGCGGCTCATACTATCGCAAATACCGTAGAGTCCGCCTTTTATATCCCCGGATACGGAATGCAGGCGGCTGCCGCAACTCTTGCGGGTAGAGAGTACGGAGCAAAAAACGGCGAGAATATTAAACGCCTGGGAAAAACCATGCTCCGTATTGAAATCCTCTTGATGATAATTTCCGGAGGAGCGTTGTTCTTACTTGCAAGACCTATGGTTTCGCTGTTTTCCGACGATATTGCGGTTATAGCCTTGGGTACTGTCGTTTTGCAAATGGTTGCGGTGTCCGAGCCTTTTTACGGTGTATCCATAATAATCGAGGGTATGATGCAGGGAATGGGACGAACTACTATGCCATTCGTTACAAATATCCTTGGAATGTGGGGAATAAGAATAGTCGGCACGTTTATCTGTACCCAGATTTTTTCTTTCGGACTTGTATCGGCTTGGGGTTGTATGATACTCCATAATCTTGCGCTCTTCGGAGTATTCTTTGCGTATTATCTTTCGGGACGCTGGAATCCTTTGAGGGAAAAAATATGATTTAAAGCTCGGCGGAAGCCGGGCTTTTTTTTGGCAAAAACTTGACAATAGATATATGTGTATGATATAATATTAAACTGTCGAAATATTTGTAAAAAAGATTTTATTTATTTAGGAGAAAAAATGAGTGAGAATTTCTTAAAATTCAAACGAAAAAGTAATCTGGCAATATTAGTAAAATCCCTTCTTTCGGGACTTTGCGCCGGACTTTTTCTCTCGGGACTCGTGCTTATCTTTTCCAAGCTGTGTCTTTTGAATATACTCCCGATTTTAGCGCTTCCAATCGGAGCTTTAGGCTTCCTTTTGGCAGCAGGGGCGGCAATCCTCTTAATGCGAAAATCGGATTTAAAACTTGCAAAGGAGCTTGATACAAGCTTCGGCTTAAGCGAACGTACGCAAACGATGGTGTTCCTCGGTGCTGAAGAGGGCAGCTTCGTTGAAATGCAAAGAGACGATGCCAACTCCGAGCTTGAAAAAATATCTCTGTCGCGGTATAAAATTAAAAAGCTGTGG
>JAZTXO010000168.1:0-10590 GCA_045636445.1 Eubacteriales bacterium
CTTCGAGCCGATTATCGACAAGTTCTATGACGATCCTACTCTTATCGCATACGGCGAAGATAACCGTGACTGGGGCGGAGCATTCGGCGTTTATAAGAAGATGACCGAAGCTGTTCCTTATCACAGATTCTTCAACTCTCCCATTTCCGAGTCTGCAATCGTTGGCTCTGCGGTAGGCTATGCAATGTGCGGTGGCCGTGCAATCGTTGAGCTTATGTACGCTGACTTCATTGGATGCGCAGGTGACGAAATCTTCAACCAGATGGCAAAGTGGCAGGCAATGAGTGCCGGTATTCTTAAGATGCCTATTACTCTTCGTGTTTCTGTTGGTTCTAAGTACGGTGCGCAGCACTCTCAGGACTGGACAGCTCTTTGTTCTCATATTCCCGGTCTTAAGGTTGTGTTCCCCGCAACTCCTACCGATGCAAAGGGACTTATGACTTCTGCTCTTGACGGTACTGACCCTGTTGTATTCTTCGAGAGCCAGAGAATTTACGGCTTTGGTGAAGAATTCGAAAAGGATGGCGTTCCGGTTGGACACTTCGAGATCCCCTTCGGTGAGCCCGACATCAAGAAAGAGGGTAAGGACGTTACTATTCTTACTATCGGAGCAGTTCTTTACAGAGCTCTTGAAGCTGCAAAGATCCTTGAAGAGAAGTACGGTGTATCTGCTGAGATCATCGACGCTCGTTCCATCGTACCCTTCAACTATGAGAAGGTTATCGAGTCTGTTAAGAAGACCGGTAAGATCATCCTCGTTGGTGATGCTTGCGAAAGAAACTCTGTAATGAGAGATATGGCTTCCAATATTACCGAAATGTGCTTCGATTACCTCGATGGCCCTGCAGTTGTTGTTGGTTCTCGTAACTGGATAACTCCTGCATTCGAGCTTGAGAAGTCCTTCTTCCCTCAGGCAGATTGGATCATTGATGCACTTCACGAGAAGATTATGCCTCTTCCCGGACACGTTCCTACGAACAACTTCACTGATATCGAGAAGATTGAAAGAGCTAAGCTCGGTCTTTAATCTATAAACAAATTTTGGCACGTCGAGTATATGCTTGACGTGCCATTATGGAAATAGGGGTTTTATGAAATTTTTGGTTTTGAAATCCGTTTGTCCTTATTACAATCTGGCTGTTGAAGAGTATATGTTTGAAAAAACTCAAGATGATGTATTTATTCTTTGGCAGAATGATAAAACTGTTGTAATAGGAAAAAATCAAAACGTAAAAGCAGAACTTGATTTTGATTACGTAAAATCAAATGAAATCAAGATTGCAAGACGTATTACAGGCGGAGGAGCTGTATATCACGACCTCGGAAATGTTAATTACAGCTTTATTTCGTCGACCGGTAAAGACGGAATTGATTTTGCTTATTTTTGCAAGCCTATTATCGAGGCTCTCCGTTCGCTTGGTCTTGAAGCAACTTTGAGTGGCAGAAATGATATTGAAGTTGACGGAAAGAAGGTGTCCGGTAATGCACAATGCACTAAAAACGGAAGAACTCTTCATCATGGAACGCTGCTTTTTGATACCGATCTTTCTGTTCTTTCCAATGCTCTGCGAGTTGACGAAGAAAAAATTAAGTCAAAAGCGATAAAATCTACTCGTGCAAGAGTCACCAATATTAAAGCATTTACTTCCATAAACAATGTTTCGGAGTTTATCTCGATAATTTCCGATTTTGTAATTAAAAAATATACTCCGGAAATTATCGATGTTCCTAACAACGATTTTATAAAAGAACTTGAAGTACGCAATTCATCTGAGGAATGGTTGTTTCCCAAAACAGACTACCTCTCATCGTATGTTTTGCACAAAAAGAAGCGATATGATTTTGGAATCGTTGAGCTTGAGTTGTCCATAAGCGGTGATATAATCTCGATTGCTAAAATCTACGGTGACTTCTTTGGCACAAAGGACATACAAGAGCTATGTGATAAACTATCAGGTAATACTCTTGATTCGATCGACGATATAGTGGAAAGCGTAAACGTTTCCGATTATATATTGGGAATGACAGCTCTTGAGCTTTGTGAACTTATAAAAAGAGGATGAAATTTCATCCTCTTTTTACTTTTATATAATTAAATGAGTCGATTCTTTTAACGTTTCTTTTGCTTTGCTGATTTCTTCATCTGTAGGGAGCTTTTTTGGCATTTTAGATTTTAATCCTAAAGCTTTATATTTTGCTTCCGAATAATTGTGATACGGTAAAAGTCTAATTTTTGTGATGTTTTGTATTTTCTTTAAATATTTAGCAATTTTTAAAATCTGCTCGGAATTGTATTCGGGAATATAAGGTATGCGTATTTCAATTTTCTTTCCAAGTTTGTCGAGATATTCAAGATTTTCTAATATTGGTTTGTTTGATTTGCCGGTGCATTTTATATGTATGTCCTCGTCAAATGCCTTGATGTCATAAAGAAAAATATCTGTATAGGGAATTACTTTGTCGAGATTTTCTTTTGTAACATAGCCGCAGGTATCAACTGCTGTGTGTATGCCACGAGCTTTCAATTCCTTTAGTAATTCGGCACAAAAATCAGCCTGAATAAGACACTCACCGCCTGAAAGTGTAACACCTCCGCCCGAATTATCAAAAAATTCCTTGTCTTCAAGCAGTATTGGCAAAAGCTCGGAAACACTTACTTCCTTGCCGTATTCAACACGAGCTTCGCCAAGGCAATCACAAACCTTAAAATTATCCTTTTTACATTCACCGCAGCCGATGCATTTATGCTCATAAAATGCAGTTTCTTTTTTTGGGGAAAGTCCCTCTGGATTATGACACCAAACGCACCTTAAAGGACACCCCTTAAAGAACACAGTCGTTCTTATTCCGTCACCGTCATGAACGGCAAAACGTTTTGTTTCAAAAATTTTAGCTTTCATTTTTCCTTGATACTTAAAAATGCTTCAAAATATCTCTTGCCAAACTCACGGTAGGATACGGAATTAAAGTGTATTCCGTCATCTTTACAGTTAAGTCCCTTGGCACTTGCAAATCCTGCGCAAGGCAATTCTTCGCTGAGATTTTTTAGAATTGCATTTATTTCACGAAAATACTTGCATTTATCATATTTTGCAATATAATCTCCCAGTCCGCCTATGATTAGCGGAATATCAATAGATAAACCTATGTCTTTATACAAACCGTTTATCATATTCATAAATCTTTCACGGTATAAGTTGACGTCTTCGATATTCATACTATCAGCTTCACCCTGGTGCCATAGTATACCTACAATCTCGGATGTTCTCATAGCCAGCCTGCAATTGTTGACCGCGTTATCAAAAAGCAGTTCACCCGGTTGCCACTCGGATATAAACGAACCGCCTTCAGCGCAGGGAATAAGACCAACATCTTCGTTAAAGTGCTTTGCATACTCATCGGCAAAGCTTGCCGCAAGACCGACCCCACTGTGAAAATATCCCCAGATCTGTCTGTCAGGGTTTATCGGCTCTGACATAGGAATAAATCTTCCGTTTCTAAGCATAAAGCAGTTAGGATTTTTTATTTCAGGCACTTCGCCAAAGTCGCCTCTCCCAGCCATATTTGATTGACCAATCATAAGAAATGATTTCATTATACAAGTGCCTCCGCTTGACGGATAAATCCGTCTTGTTCTTCTTTACAAATGTTATTCCAAAGCACGTTCCAACCGCAAACACGTATCTGCA
This sequence comes from Eubacteriales bacterium, assembly GCA_045636445.1. Taxonomy (GTDB): domain Bacteria; phylum Bacillota; class Clostridia; order Oscillospirales; family CAG-272; genus UBA1740. The sequence goes on from JAZTXO010000168.1 coordinate 3,690, forward strand.
AGTCTTGATATTTGTCCGGGTGCGCTTGTGCATCACGAAGCGTTTCTGCGTCAAAAACGTTAATGTGTATTGCGTGACCGCCACGCTTTCTAAACGTGGTGATGAGTCCGTACATTGCTTCAAGTCCGTCATCTCCTTGTACCGCAGAGGGAAGAAGCCCGAGATCAAGTGCAGCATCGCTTGTAAACTCGGTAGCGTCGATTTTTGTAGCAGAAAGTATTGCCGCAGTTGCGCCCTCGAGATTTTGTCCCATAGATGCGGATACGTTCTTCGAAAGTTCCTCGCTTCTAAGTCTGCCGTTAGCTGACGATGCTGTTTTGTCTGCCATATCATAAGATTGTCTTGCAACGTGGAAGCCGCAGCTCCATTTTCCACCTCTTTTAGGTGCTGTAGGTCTGCCCATCACGTTCTTTGCGATAAAGGAGGTTATATCCTTTGCAAGTGAGTCGGGGAAATCCTTATTGTTTCCGTACTTTTCTCTGTCGGAGAGCAGTTTTTTTCGCAGCAACTCGTGTCCCTCGAAGTTTTTATCAATAATTTCGACAAACTCACTAAGTGTAAGCTCTTTTTTGTCATAAACGTATTTTTTTATCATTGTCAGAGAGTCTACGGTGTCGGCTATAAAACCGAACTGTACTGAAGAAGAGGTTTTTGTACCGCCCTCCAGAACATCCTTTCCGCTTTCAATTGCTTTTTTCATAGTTCCCGAGAACATAGAAAGAGGATTGATATAAGAAAGGTAATCTTCAAAACTGTTTACCGTTTCTATTACCTTGTTTGTATGATAAATAAGAATTCTCTTGTATTCATCATATAATCTTTCAAAGGTGGTGTAGTATTCAAGGGGCGGAACACCGTCAATATACTTTTTACCGCTTACACCGTCACATCCTTCGTGAAGAGCCTGCTCAAGAGGTTTAAGTAGGTTAAAATAATTCATTCCGCCGCAAAATGATTCTGGTGTACTGTATTCATAGCAGCCTTTTACAACTGCAAGGCGCGCTTCTTCCTCTGTTGCTCCCGCGTTAACAAGGGCTTTGCGTATTGTTTCATCACAAACAAAGACTATACAGTTGTTTCCTCTACGGATCATATCAAGAGCTTTAAGAGCAAAGTCCTTCGGCGTGCTTTCGGCAAGCTTAATCTGAACCTTTGGATTATAAATTCCCATCTTGTCATAAACGTCAAGGAAGAGATAAGAAAGCTCGTTGATCTCGGTTGTGCCGTCAGCCTTAGTACCTCCGAGATACACAGGCTGATTCCAATAATTTCCGATTGCGGTAAACTGCAAGAAGAAATAGGCAAGGGTAGTGCGGATCTCCTCTTCGGTGATCCCCGACTCCAAATCCTTCTTGAAATATGGGTAAAGCTGTCTGTCAAAGTTGGAAAGAGAACGAACCTGCAAAACGTCAACATGCTCGCTTATCATAAAGTAAAGATAAAGGAGAAGAAGTACCTCGTAAAAGCTGTTCGGAGCATTCTGCCCAATATTATATAGAGCTTTTGCGAGTTTTTTAGATCCGGGAGTTTCATCCGCGAGTTTAGCAAGTCGTTTTGTAAAGTCTATAATAGCGCTATAGGTTATGATAACGCCCTTATAAAATTCGTGCTGCTCATCGGTTGTAGCTATCGTTTCGTTTGCCGCTTTCGCTTCCTCTAAAATGCCAACGAATCCAAGTGAAAATAATCTGTCAAAATCCGGCGTACTGTGATCAAAGTCAGGCCATATAGTACAGATCTTCTCGTTGGTATATTCCTCCATCTTGTTAAAGACCTCGGGAATATCCTCTCTAAAAGTCTTTAAGTACCAGTTGGAGCAGAGCCCCTTCCAAACAGGTCTGTCCAAGGAATTTATGGCAGGAAAGATATCTCTTTTGTCGCAAGAAATTCTTGTATTTTTCAAAACATACTCAAGCGCTAAGGCTTTTCTCTCGGTTTTAGAAAGATTCAAATGTTTTTCGTCTTCAACACCTATATTTTTAATAATTTCGTCACCGTCAAGGCCTGCGGCAGGATCAAAAATTCTATCCTGTCTTACAAAACGGTTTCTGCCAACGATTGGTTTAGGCTCATCGGCATATTTTTGCATAATGTACTCGTAATCTTCGTTTTTGATATACTGCATAACAAACTCCTTTTGCCGCATTACGCGTTTCTTACATTTTCATTTTATACTTTTGCGATCAAAATGTAAATGCATAAAACAAAACACTTGACTATTTCAAAACAAAAGTGTATAATAAATGCAAGAGGTGATGATATGACCGATTTTATGAATTATGATTTTAATATATCAGATATTGCACTTGCTTGCTACGTTGGCGCAGGTAAGGGAAAGCACAAGCATATCGATAGGCCAAACCATGGACTCGCAATTCATCTTGGCGGAGATAAGGAATATCGTTTTTCGGACGGCAGAATTTTACGCACAACCGAAAACACAATTATTTATCTTCCGAAGGACTCGAGTTATTCCGTCAAATCAAGTCTTCCCGGCGAATGTTATGCTATTAATTTTCAGATTTCCGAGGATATTAGCTTTGAACCTTTTGTGGTAAGCGTAAAAGCTGCATCCGATTTTCTGTATTTCTTCAAATCGTCAAAAAAACACTGGGAAACGAAGGACGTTGGATACAAAATGCGCTGTAAGGCAAACCTATACAACATAATCTGCACAATGCAAGAGGAATACAGAAAATCCTATCTTCCTAAAAGTAAATATATGATTATCGAACCTGCGGTTGATTACATTAATAAAAATTACACTTCGCTTCCATTGAATATTTCTTCGCTTTCTGATATGTGCGGAATCACACCCGAATATTTTAGAAGGATTTTTCGTGAATTTTTTGGTGACTCTCCTATAATATATATTAATAAAATGAAGATTTCAAGAGCGAAGGACCTTATAAGCTCCGGAATGTATTCCGTAAATGAAGTTTGTATGCTTTCGGGATATACCGACCTTAGCCATTTTAGCAGGGAATTTAAAAAAGCAACAGGTGTATGTCCATCGGAGTATTTTGGATAAAAAAAGAGCAACTCATTTGAGTTGCTCTTTTTTGTTAATTATTAAATTAACCAAGCTTAGCGTAGTTAACCTTAACGCCGGGGCCCATAGTAGTTGCGATTACGCAGCTCTTAATGTACTGACCCTTTGCTGCAGCAGGCTTAGCCTTGATAACAGCACCAACGAGAGTGTTGAAGTTCTCGGTGAGCTTTTCAGCACCAAAGGATGCCTTGCCGATGGGGCAGTGGATGATGTTGGTCTTGTCAAGACGGTACTCGATCTTACCTGCCTTAGCTTCCTGAACAGCCTTAGCAACGTCGGGAGTAACGGTACCAGCCTTGGGGTTAGGCATAAGTCCCTTAGGACCAAGCACCTTACCAAGTCTAGCGATAACACCCATCATATCGGGAGATGCGATAACAACGTCGAAATCGAACCAGTTCTCGGTTGTGATCTTCTGTACCATGTCTTCAGCGCCTACAAAGTCAGCGCCAGCTGCAAGAGCAGCTTCTGCCTTGTCGCCACGAGCGAAAACAAGGGTTCTAACGGTCTTACCTGTACCGTTGGGGAGGACGATAGCACCTCTAACCTGCTGGTCAGCGTGACGAGAGTCAACACCCAAACGAATGTGAATCTCAACAGTCTCGTCAAACTTTGCCTTTGCAGTCTGGCAAACGAGAGCAACTGCCTCGTCTACGTCATAAAGCTTTGCTTTATCAACAAGCTCTGCGCTTGCGTTATACTTTTTACCGAATTTAGCCATCTGTTTATCCTCCTATCACTCTTCAACGGTAACGCCCATAGAACGTGCGGTACCTGCCACCATGCTCATAGCAGCCTCGATAGAAGCAGCGTTGAGGTCGGGCATCTTAGTTTCTGCAATTTTGCGAACCTGCTCCTTGGTGAGCTGTGCAACCTTAGTCTTGTTAGGAACTGCGGAAGCGGTCTCAATGCCAACAGCCTTCTTAATAAGAACTGCTGCGGGAGGAGTCTTAGTGATGAATGTGAAGGGACGGTCTGCGTATACAGTGATGATAACGGGGATGATAAGACCGATATCATTCTTTGTTCTCTCGTTGAACTCCTTGGTGAAGTTGGGGATAGAAACACCGTACTGACCGAGTGCGGGACCTACAGGAGGCTGGGGAGTAGCCTTTCCGGCAGGAAGCTGCAGTTTAATGTAACCTTGAATTTTCTTAGCCATAATTAAATAAACCTCCAAATGTGGTAATTTTATCGGGAGAATTCAAAAATATTTTTCTCCCTCCCACGTAAGCTTCAATATGAAGCACTTGCGGAATTAGTCCGCTAAAGCAACATCCTTGGTTTCAACCATAATGGGAATGTCGCGTCTTTCAGTAACTGCAAGAATAGTAAGCGATTTCTTGTCGTCACTGATCTCTTGAAGAACACCAGAATATCCTTCGAAGATTCCTGAAACAACCTTAACCTTGTCGCCGATTTTGAATTCAAATTCGTCAGAAATGATCTCAACCTGGAACATTTCAACTTCAGCGTCGGTAAGGGGAGTAGGCTCGGATCCGGGACCTACAAAGCCGGTGACTCCGGTGATGTTTCTGACAACGTGCCAAGACTCATCATTCATAGTCATTTTAATAAAGACATAACTGGGGAAGAGCTTTGTTTCAACGATTTTCTCGTTACCGTTCTTATCAAAAACAGGTTTTCCGTTTTCGTCAAGAACTTTTTCTTCGACTGCGGGAACCTTGATATCATAGATAAGATGTCCGAGACCGCGGTTTTCAACAATCTTCTCAATGTTATCCTTTACTTTGTTTTCATAGCCCGTATATGTGTGAGCAACGTACCATCTGGGACCCTGGTTTTTTTCGTTAATGTTACTCATTTTTAATTAACCGATAAGACCTGCTATACCGTTGATTACGAAAGAAGAAGCTACGTCAACGATTGCAATAGCGAGTCCAACAGCAACTACGGTTGCTATTACGAGCTTAAAGCTTTTAAATACTTCACCCTTGGACATCCAGGTTACTTTTTTCATTTCGCCCTTTGTATCCTTAATGAACTTAACAAGCTTAGAGCCGGCGCGTACGAAAATATTACGCTTTTTAGCGTGTTTTGTTTTTGCTTTTTCTTCTACCTTCTTGGAATCATCCTGGGTAGAAAGCATATCCTTTTCTTCAGCCATCTCGTTATCCTCTCGAAATTATTTTGTTTCCTTGTGCAAAGTATGCTTGCGGCAGAAACGGCAATACTTCTTCATTTCAAGTCTGTCGGGATCGTTTTTCTTGTTTTTCTTTGTGTCATAATTTCTTTGCTTGCAATCAGAACAAGCGAGTGTAATTTTGACTCTCATTATTTCGGCACCTCCTAATAGATTCGGGTCAAGCCCGTTGAATACCTCCCTCAATGCTTAAGGTGTGCGCTTGTCCCAAAAAAACGCACAAAAAAAGCCCCTAAACAGAGGTACGTTTATTATATCACTTCTTTTTTTGTTTGTCAAGTGTTTTTGCAAATATTTTTTATAATATTATATTTATATAAATTTATTGAAGAAAACTGCTTGTTTTTCTTATGAAAATAGGCTTATTACCGAACATGTTTGGACTAGCATCTGCATAAGTTGGATTTTTTTGTTGACAATCTTTAGTTTATTGTGTACAATATAATCAATAAAAATTTGAGGTTAAAATATGAAGATCGTTGTACTTGACAGAGCTTCTTTAGGCTCTGATACTCCTGTTAACAAGCTGTCAGAGCTTGGAGTTCTTGAAATATACGATAGCTCAACTCCAAACGAGGTTCTAAAAAGAGTTTCCGATGCTGACGTAATAATAATTAATAAAATAAAAATAACAAAAGAAGTGTTTGAATGTGCGAAAGCATTGAAGCTTGTTTGCGTTTTTGCGACCGGATACGATAATATCGATATTGCTGCCGCAAGGGAATTTGGCGTCGGTGTTTGTAATGTTCCCGGGTATTCCTCGGATAGCGTTGCGTTGTTTACAGCTGCAAAGGTTACAGCATTATGCTCTCACTTGTTTGAATATCGTAATTTCGTTAACAGCGGTGAATATACCAACTTAGGTCTTCCAAATAGACTTGTACCCGTTTATCATGAACTTGCCGGAATGACATGGGGAATTATTGGCTACGGTGGAATAGGCAAAGCTGTCAGCCGTATCGCAGCGGGATTTGGCGCTAATGTAATTGTTAATAAGAGAACACCTGTTGACGGTGTTAAATGTGTTGATATCGACACCCTTTGCAAAGAAAGCGATATAATAACTATTCATTGTCCTTTGAACGAGCAGAGCAGAGGAATTATTTCGAAAGAAAAAATCAATCTTATGAAATCATCTGTCATAATCGTTAATGAAGCAAGAGGCGCTGTGGTTAACGAGGCGGATATATGCGATGCAATTAAAATGGGAAAAATAGGCGGATACGGGTGCGATGTTTATTCAACCGAGCCGTTCGGCAAAGATCATCCGTACAACGAAATAATGCATTTTAATAATGTTATTTTAACCCCTCATGCAGCCTGGGGAGCTTATGAAGCAAGAGAGCGTTGCCTTAATATCATCATAGAAAACATCATGTCGTATCAATGCGGCAAAACGCTGAATAGGGTGGATAAATAAGGGCAGAAACTCTTATGCTCTGTCGATAGTGATAATGCAATAACAATTTTGTTCTTTATCTTTTACATTTTCTGAAATTGTAGAAATTAATTGACTCTCGCTTATTTCGGAGTCGTACGGAAGAACGATATCGAATATTATCTTTTTGTTTGTTTTTCCAAATACTACTCGGAAATCGTGTATTGAATAGTTGAAATCTTTTTCTTTTAGAATTTCTGTTATAAGATTTCTTAACTTGTTTACTTCATCGTTGTCGGTAATAACC
>JAZTXO010000169.1:0-5031 GCA_045636445.1 Eubacteriales bacterium
TACAATAAATGCCGTGACAAAATCAAATGTACTATCTGTATCACTTGTTATGATAAATAAAGCAGTTTTTGTATCTCCCAATGTATCAAGTTCCAATTCGTCATATTCCATCAGTTCACGAAGTTCTTTTATGTCAAATGGGGCGAGTCTTGCACCGCAACTTACCAAGATGGACTTTGCGGTTTTTCCTGCACTTAACTTGAACTTTGTATATTGACGGACTGCATAGTGGTCGGGTTCACGCTCTGCTAATTCATCAAAAATTCTGTCAACGGCATTTTTAAAGGTTTCATCATCTTCACGGACTTCAAAGGAATTTATCATATCCAAAAGTAATGTGAAATTCTTTTCCTCTTCGGGAGCTTCATACCAAATGTATCCGATTAAGGCATTGTACAAAAGTCGTTCTGCTTTTACCCAAAAATCTTCACTGTTTTTTTCTCCTTCGCCTTTGGTATTCTGAATAAGAGTATTAGTTAATTTCATAATATCTTTTTCATCGTGAATGTACTCAAAGGGATTATAATGCAATGATTTTTTGAAGTTTATGGTGTTTAGCACCTTGATTTTGTATCCACCTTTTACAAGCATTTTTCCACATTCGATAAGAATTGTACCTTTGGGGTCTGTTATCACATACGAACTGTGCATCTGCATCAGGTTTGGTTTTACAAAGAACCTTGTTTTACCTGAACCTGAACCACCAATAACCAAAACATTTTTGTTGGTATTATAATCGGGGTTCGGCATACGAGTATTCATAGACAAGCGCTCAGTTTGGGTTAGAAGAATATTATTATAAAAGTTTTCATCAATGTATGGAGCAATATCTTCTGTATTGCCCCAACGTGCAGAACCATATTCGATTCCTTGACGAAATTTCTTCGCATTTTTTCCTTTGATAACGATAAACCATTTCATTGCAATCGCAACCAAAATACCAATTAAAATATCGGTGATATGGAAAGAAAACAATGGTGGTTTAAACATTTTTGCAATTCCATCGACTATACCAAGTAAAAAGTTGCTGCTGTGCCGACAGGTGTATGAGATTTTATCTCCAATCCATATAAAAAAAGCGAATGGAAGATTATTTAAGATAAGTTTTTTGTTGAGTTTCGACTTGAGCTTTGCTTTTAAATTCATCGCTCAATATCTCTGCTTCTATGCTTATCTCTATCTGCCGTTCGCTCGTTCTTGATTTGTTCTCGGAAATGTTTTAGTTTTTGCCGTATTGAAGGTTTTTCCTTGTGTTTTAACACCTTTGCTGTGTACTCACGGAAAGCATATTCAAACGCATCTTTGTTATTGGACTGAAAGAAAACATAATATGTCGGTGGGTCTTGTGTTTTATCCTTCTCAATGCCGTACATAATTTTATGTTTTTTTGCGACTTTATCAAAGGATTTAATATTCTTTTTGCTTATTTCAACACTTGAATAAGACCCACCGTGTTTCATCAGTTCCTTGAGGGAGTGTTTACCACTTTTCAGTTCAGTCGGTTTGTTATGCTTATGCCTTAAATATTCACGCATAGCCATAGCCAAAACTCGGCCCGAAAGTTTTGCACCTTTTATTGCAAGAACAATAGTTTTTTCATTTATTTCATCTTGCATTTTGCATCACCCCCAACGTAAGAAAATTTTATTTAGTCCAAGTTTCACCTTCAGAAGTTGTAATGCCGATGTGTTCATTTGCCGCTTCGTTTATATCGGCAAAATACCACTTGCTACTGTCGTTGACATCTGTAAATCTGTTGAGCTTAGTGAAGTTTTTATTGATATAATCTTCATCGGCACTTCTGCCTGTAGCTCTGTTTACAACTGCAACAACTTCGGCACGTGTGATGTTATTATCTCCACGGAAAGTACCATCTGCATAGCCGTTAAGCCATCCGATGTTCTTAGCATAAGAAATTTCTTTAACCGCCCAATAGTTAGTAGTAACATCTGTATATTTTTTAGTTGTAGCGCCGAATGTTACATCGTTGAAGAGGTCGTAATATCTTACGGTCATAGCAACAAATTCTGCTCTTGATACGTAATCATCGGGACGGAATGTTTTATCCGAATAGCCTTTGATAATGTCGTATTTTTCAAGATAAGAAATATAACTGAAGCACCAATCATTCTTGGAAACATCCTTGAAATCTGTGGAAGTTCCTGTAATCTTTTCGCCTTTTTCTTCAGAAATGAGTCTTGCGAAAATGGCTGATGCTTCGGCTCTTGTCATATTGCCATCAGGTCTGAAGGTGCTATCAGGGTATCCAAAGATATATGCAGAGTGCTTTTTGCCCGGAAGCATTACTACACCATTTGCATCGGTTTTACCTGTAACTTCGTTACCATTTCTGTCCTTGAGAACAACTTCATAATCGGCTTTTACTTTGCCTGAAGATTTCACTGTGATAGTATAATAATTATCATCAGTGAGTTTCTTGCCTGTAGGTAATGTCAAAGTTGCCTTTGTTGTTGATGTAGATTTTGAAACGGATACACTCTTATTATCTTTATCAACTACAGTGATTGTAGTAGAAGAATAAGAACCCCCGCCGCCACCGCCACCGGAATAAGAACTACCACCTGAAGAACCACCACTTGAAGTTTTTACAGGAAGTGTGACCTTACCGTTTGCGTTGGTTGTACCTGTCTTAGAAGTATTATTTTTATCAGTCATAGTTACGGAAACATTCGCAACAGGTTTGTCCTCGTTGTCTGTTACCGTTGCTGTTATCTGATTTGATACATCCAAAACGTGAGTATCGGGAATTGTGATATATACTTTTCCGTCTTCGATTTTCACTAAGGCATTAGGGATATTACCCTTGGTATCTGCTAAAGAAACCTTATATGAGGTTGTAATAACTTCGCCGGGCTTATCTTCAGTTCCGTCACCGTTAGTGTCTTCACCCGGTTTTTCTTCCTTGTTGGTTATGTCGGAATTGCCATCACCATCAGTAATGTCTTCAGAAAGCGGAGGAACTATAATCTTACCATTTTCATCAGTTTTACCATTTGCAGTTTTAGGTTCTGCTGCCTGTGTATCATCTTCAGCTTTTGGTGCTTCAGAAACAGTTACAGAAATATCTTTTACAGGTGTTTTTTCTGTTTTACTTGTAACAGTTACAGTAATTCTGTTCGTATGAACAATCTTACTTTCTGTCGGAAGAAGAACTGTGATAGAACCATCTTCGTTCAGAGTTAAGGATACATCTTCCAAAGGTTTGGTTTCGTCCGCAACAGTGATTGAATAATCGTTCAATTCTCCATAACCGTTCTTGTCGGTAATGTCGAAAGTTGTCGGAGGAACAACGGCCTTACCATCTTTATCTGTGAGATTACTTTCAGTTCGTCCCGAAGTGTCTTTTACAACTACATTCATATCTTTGATGGGCTTATCTTCGCTATCGGTAACAGTTACAATAATTCTATTATCTACTGTAATTTCTTTACCTTCAGGAAGCTCTACGCTCAGTTTATCGTCCTCGTATTTGATAAAAGCACCCGGAATAACACCGTTTGCATCTTCAACAGTAATTTTATTTCCGTTTACTACAGCTTTACCTTCGCTGTCTGTAATATCTTCTGAAAGAGGGGGTACGGTCATAATACCATTTTCATCGGTAATGCCAACACGCTCGTTTTCGGAAACATCCTTAACAGTTACGGACATATCCTTAACTGCAACACCGTCTTTATCAAGAACGGTTACACGGATTCTGTTTTCGTAATCAATAAGGTTGTCGGTTGGAAGAAGTACAGAAATTGTGTTGTCTTCGTTGTAGGTTACATAAGCATTTTCAATTTTATTTGCTTCGTCTTCAACGATAACATTAAATCCACCAATGTGAACTTTACCGTCTTTATCTGTATATCCCGAATTTACAGGTGGAACGGTTAATTTACCATATCTGTCGGTAACACCTTTTTCGATGTAGTCTTTATCAGCAATAACAATTACAGAAACATCTTTCTGAGGATTACCGTTGTGGTCTTTTATTGTGATAATAACAGGACTATCCTTTGTGAGAATCAATCCATCGGGAAGGTCGATAACAACATTGTTGCTTTCGCCAATCTTGATTTCACAGTTCGGAATTGTGACATTATATTTATCGGTTACAGAAACAACATATGTATTTTTAACATCTTCAGTTTCATTTCCGATTGTGCCGTTATCATCGCCTGTATTACTTTGATTATTTGGAACTTTAAGCTGTCCGTTTGCATCCGTTTTACCTGTAGCATTGTTACCGTTTAGGTCTTCGATGAAAATATTAAGCTCGGATGCGGGCTTCTGATTTTCAGTATAAAATGCAGTGATGGTTGTTTGGTCTGCGTAGTCCAAAAGTCTTCCGTTTGGAAGTTTAATTGTTACCATATCATCTACATCAATAATGATTTCAGAATTGAACACAGGAACACCATTTTTGTCTGTTAAAATGATGCTAAAAGCACCGATTTCTGCTTTACCATCTTCATCGGTACGGTCGCTATCTACAAGCTGTGCAATATCGGATGTCTGCAATTTTTCACCACAAACTGTACATTCAATGTGTTTGCTGCCGCTGTTTGTGATTGTTGCCGGAATATCAATTATCCAATCAGAAGGGGTATGCCCTGTAGGTTCAACATAATCTACTTTAACAGTATCACCACAATCTTTACAGGTCTTTGTTGTATAACCCAAAGTTGTACAAGAAGGCTCAGTGATTACGGACTCGTATGTATGCGGAAGTTTATCTACATAATTCCCGATATAACTTTCACCACATTCACAAGTAAAAGTCGAATATCCCATTTCGGTACAGGTTGCCGGAGTCTTAACTTCTACATAAAAATGTTCTTTATTTTCAACATAATCTCCGATGTAAGAAGCTCCACAGTCGGGACATTCATAAATTGCATATCCGTGTTCTTCACAAGTCGGTTCAACGACTTTTTTGTTATAATTGTGCTCTAATTTATCAGTATAGTCACCGATGTATGAGTCACCACAAGAACAGGTATAAACCGTATGACCGAACTCTGA
>JAZTXO010000170.1:0-23403 GCA_045636445.1 Eubacteriales bacterium
AATGTAAAAGCTAGTTAACATTAAAATTGAAATAAAACTTTACATTCTTCTCTGCTTTGTTTTGAAAATAAGAGAAAAAAGCAGACCTAAGAAAAGTGAAAGGGTAATGCCCTCTGCGGCAGCGGATATACCCCCTGAAAAAGCTCCTAAAAAGCCATCGGAATCAACCGCTTCTTTAACGCCTCTTCCAATAGAAGCTCCAAAGCCTATAAGAGGTACGGATATACCTCTTCCGAAAATATTAAAAAGCGGGTCGTAAAGTCCAACGGCATAAATCAGTACTCCCAAAGAGACGTATAAAACGAGAATTTTTGCGGGAGTAAGAGAAGTAAGGTCGATAAGCGACTGTGCTATAAGACAGAGAAATCCTCCGAAAATAAATGAAAGAAAAATAGGGGTTATAATATTTTCCATAAGATTTTACCTTTAATTATTTGATTCAAGAAAAATAAGGGGAGCGATACCGTAAATATTTTCACCCTGCAAAAGGCTTGAGGGACTCATAAGAGCGCCGGTAGATAAAAATAAAATTCTTTTAAATTCACCCGAGTTAAGTCTTGGTAAAAAGTAAGTGGAAAGAACAGAAGCGCTTGTTCCGCAGCCTGAAGAGCCGCTGTGAGCGTCCTGATTTTCAAAATCATAAAGAAGAAGACCGCAATCGGTGTGGAATTTTTCAAGTCCGGGTTTTTCTTCCTTTAATATATCCTTAAGAAGAGCAGAGCCAACCTTTCCGAGATCTCCCGTCACGATATAGTCGAAATGAGAATGAGAATAAGAGGTTTCGGCAAAATAGGAAAGAATGGTATCTGCTGCTGCAAAAGCCATTGCCGCTCCCATATTGTTTCCGTCAGATGTAGCTCCATCTACTATTTTACCGACCATATATTCCTTAACCGAGGTTTTACCCTCTCTGCCGAGAATAAAAGAGCCTGCTGCGGTTGCAGTCCATTGTGATGTGGGTGTTCTTTGTCCGCCGTATTCTATTGGAGTTCTGAACTGACGCTCGGCTGCCGAGTTGTGAGAGGTTGTTATTGTAGCGCCGTATTTTATATCCTTATTTGATGTCATAAATGAAGATAATATAATAATTGATTCGGTGCAGGTTGAACAAGCTCCGTAAACACCAATATAAGGAATGCCAAAGCCCGAAAGTCCAAGGCAGGATGACACGCACTGATTTTGCAGGTCTCCCGCAACTGCAATTTCTATTTCCTCGTGGGAAAGCTTTGCTTTTGAGAGGGCAATATTAAGAGAAATTCTTCCCATCTCCGCTTCCGCAAGTTCCCAAGTCTTTTGACCGAATTTATTCGTATCGTCGCAAAAATCAAATTTTTCTCCCAAAGGGCCGCGTCTTTCCTCATATCCGCCTACTGCGGATGATGAAACAAACCTAACGCTTCCGTCAAGCTCTGTAATTCTTTTCATAAAATCTTCCTTTTTATAATTATATAAGAGGAGAAATTATTCCCCATAAATAATAAATAATTCCATAGACTACTCCCGAGCAAAGACCAAATAAAATTACCGGCCCTGCAACGGTAAATATTTTAGAACCAACACCGAGAATTATTCCCTCGCTTGCCGAGTCCAGAGCTTCGGAAACGACCGCATTCGAAAAACCCGTAACCGGAACGAGCGTTCCTGCTCCCGCGTGTTTTCCTATTTTATCAAAAATACCAAAGCCGGTGAAGATTGCAGCAAGAGTAATAAGAATAAGAGTAACCGCAACCGTGGCTTCCTTTTCATCGCTTATAAGAAAATAATTAAGACAAATAAAAATAATCTCACCAAAAGAGCAAATAAGACCGCCAATAAAAAAAGCTAAGGTTAAATCTCTTGTAAGGGGAGACTTTGGAGAATGTTTTTTTATAAGAAGTTTTTTTCTTGAAGTATCCATAAAACCCTTTCCGAAAAATAGTAATTTTTATCTTTACAAAATGATTTTTACCCCAAAAAATAAAAATATACCAAAAATGTTGATTATTACGAAAAAATGTGTTAAAATGTAAAAAAAGAATTTTGGAGGTTATAAAAATGGACGCTCCCGATAATAAAAATAATGAAGGAAAGAAAACAGAGGACTTTTCCTTAAAAAACATTGTTAAAAATAAGGAAAAAAACCGTATCTTCTCGGTTATTTCTATCCTGTTAGCCACCCTTTCCTTGGTGCTTTGCTTCTTGCCGGTGTTTGGTATGATACTCTCTATTATTTCCGTTGCGTTTACAATAATTTCCAGAAGGGTATTAGGCTACTTTGAAGGACTTGCAATTGCGGGACTTGTTATAGGAGTATTCGGTCTTGTTTTCTGCATTTGCTCGCTGTGCTTTGACAGCTTCTTCTCAATCTTAACTTTCCTATAAAAACATAAAAAAATTGTTAAAAAAATAACACAAAATCAGTAAAAAAATGCACTTTTATATGTTAAAAAAATAACACATATAAATAGCCGTTTTTTGCACCCGAAAAAACCTAAAAATTCAACCTAAAAAAGAGAGATTTTTCAACTCTCTTTTTTCTTTGTAAAAAATTTCCAAAGTTAATAAAAATCAAAATAATAAATAAAAAATGGAAACAAAAGTTGTAAAAATCAGCGAAAATAGGCGAAAAAATACATTTTTTCAGAAAACTTCCAAGATAAAAGAAATGAAGAAAAGCCTTGGATTTTTTTACAGTTGGGAAGATTTACATTCAAAATCCTCCCCTTTTTTATTGACTTTTTAACAGTAATACTGTATAATATTTAGATGTAAGAAAATGAAACAAAAAGAGAGGTTAAAATATGCCGCTTTTTAAGCTTGGTAAAACAAAAATTCCTCACAGAAAAAATACTGCAAATATGGCTGCTGTAAGAATGACTCCTCCCACCGAGGTGAAAATTTCTATGTCGCAGCATATAGGAGCGCCGGCTACCCCCGTTGTTAAAGTGGGCGACAAGGTTTTTGTCGGAACTCTTCTGGGTGAAGCTTCGGGATACGTTAGCTCACCGGTTCATTCTTCGGTTTCCGGTACTGTTAAAAAGATTGATGAGCTTCTTCAGTCAAACGGCAGAAAGTCCACCGTTGTCGTTATCGAATCCGACGGTGAAATGACTCCCGATGCTGCCATAGCTGCGCCCAAGGTGGAAAGCTTTGATGATTTTTCCCTTGCGATTAGAAATTCGGGACTTGTAGGTCTCGGAGGAGCAGGATTCCCCACGTCGGTAAAGCTTGACGCAGAGAAAAAAGGAATTTTAAAGAAAATTATTATTAACGGAGCAGAGTGTGAGCCTTATATCACGAGCGACACCCGTACGATGCTTGACGACTGCTCCTACGTTAAATGCGGAGTTGAGTATTTGCAAAAATATATTTCCGCAGACGAGGTTATAATAGGCATCGAAGGCAATAAGCCTGAATGCATCGAAAGAATGAATAGCATTTTTGCCGATAATGCCTCGGTAAGAGTAGAGAAGCTTCCGAAAACCTATCCCCAGGGCGCGGAAAAAATGCTTATTTACAACACAACCGGACTTGTTGTGCCGGAAGGCGGACTTCCCTCCGACGTTGGATGCATCGTACTTAACGTGACCACCGTTGCATTTATTGCAAAATATATGGAAACGGGAATGCCCCTTGTGGAAAAATGTCTTACGGTTGACGGCTCGGGCGTGAAAAATCCGATGAACGTTATTGCTCCCGTCGGAGCTTCCATCAATGACGTAGTTGAGTTTGCCGGAGGATTTACCGACGACGTTGCAAAGGTACTTTACGGAGGACCTATGATGGGTGTTGCGGTTTATTCCACCGCCGACCCGATTATGAAAAACAATAATGCGATAATTGCCCTGTCGGCAAAGGACGTAATGCACTCTTCTCCCAATCCTTGTATCCATTGCGGAAGATGCGTTTCGGCTTGTCCTATGGGACTTAATCCCACAATTTTCGCAAAATCCTTGAATGTAGAGGATAAAGAGGACAAGGCATCAAGGCTTGAAGATGCAAAGGTCAATCTTTGTATTGAATGCGGCTGTTGCTCATTCGTATGTCCTTCAAGACGACCTCTTGTTCAAAATAACAGACTTGCAAAGGCCGATCTCAGAGAAATAAGATCGGCAAACAAAAAGTAAAGGAGGCAGAAAAAAATGAATAAACTTGTTGTTTCCTCCTCCCCTCATATTCATACCCGCAAAAATACCGTTGGCATAATGCTTGACGTTATTATCGCTCTTGTGCCTTCTGCTATTGCGGGAGTGATTCTTTTCGGAATCGACGCTCTTATAGTTCTTGGTATCTGCGTTATTACATCTATTCTTTCCGAGCTTATCTTTAACCTTGTTACCAAGAAAAAGCAGACGGTAGGCGACCTTTCTGCGGTAGTTACCGGACTTATTCTCGGTCTCAGCCTACCCGCAGACGCTACGACCTGGTGGCAGTGCATTGTCGGCTCTGTTTTCGCTATCGTTGTTGTTAAATGTCTTTTCGGTGGTCTTGGATGCAACTTTGCAAACCCTGCCGCAACCGGAAGAATATTTATTTTCCTTGCATTTTCCAAGGAAATAGGCAAGGGTGTTCTCCCCAAGGCTGCAAATCTTGTTACCTCTGCCACAACTCTTGAGGCAGTAAAAGGCGGAGCAGGTACAGAAGAGCTTCCCTCGCTTCTTGATATGTTCTTAGGACTCAGAGGCGGAGCTATCGGTGAAACCTGTATTCTTGCTTTGGTTATAGGATATTTGTACCTTGTTTTAAGAGGCGTTATCAAATTTGAAACTCCCTTAATCTACGTTGGAACGGTATATGCACTTTCTCTTATAGGCTACGGCAGCTTTGAGATGGCTCTTTACCAGGTTCTTTCGGGAGCTGTGGTTTACGCTGCGGTATTTATGATAACCGACTACGTAACTACTCCCATAACCCGTACCGGTAAAATAGTATTTGCATTTGGTTGCGGTGTAATAACCTTCCTTATAAGATTCTACGGCTCATATCCCGAAGGCGTTTCGTTCGCTCTTCTTCTTATGAACATTCTTTCGCCTTATATCGAAAAATGGACGAAAAAGCGTCCGCTCGGAGGTAAAAAGGCATGAATTTAATGAAAAAAGAAAATTTAAAGCCGGTTTTAGTCCTCACTCTTATATGTGTAATCTCTGCTCTTCTTCTTGCGGGAGTAAATGCAATTACTTCTCCTTTCATTTTGAATGCAAACAAGACGGCAATAAAAGAATCGCTTAATAAGGTGATGAAAGACGGTGAATTTAACGATTCTCCCGATGCTCTTTCCCAAGATGCTCCTGCGGTTATAAAGGAAATTTATACCGAGAAAAACGGCAAGGGCAAGGTTGTTATAGTCAGCACAAACAAAGGCTATACAGGTAAAGAAATCGGATTTTCCGTTGCAATAGATAACGACGGAAAGATAATCAATCTTGTTATAACCAAAAACGAGGAATCAATAGTTCCCGCAATCCTAAAGCCCGACGGAAATTACGGTGAGTCCTATAAGGGCGTTGATGCAGACGGAATAGACAAGGTAGTCACCGGAGCAACCGTAAAGTATACCGAAAAGGCAATTAAAGATGCATTAAAAGAAGTATTCGTTTATCTTGACTTCTCCGATGCCAATGCCGAAAAGCCTCTTCCCAGAACAGACGACGAGATTGTTACTCTTGCCTATGAGTTTTTGGGCGGAACTATAAGCTTTACAGACGTAACCCCCGAGGGAACAACCTACGCAAAACGTGTTTATCGCGAAAACAGCGGCAGAGGATACGTTGTGTACGCTCTCGTTATTTCCCCCGACTACGGAACTCCCGAAACAGAAACCTTGATTCATATAAACAACGAGGGCAAGGTAGTAAAGACGGAAAAGATTTATTGGAAGGTCAGCGATCCTGCCGATTACGGCACTGTATCCTTCACTCCCCCCACGGAAGATGTGGTAGACGAATTCTATAGCAGATTTGAAAACGTAACCAGCGAGACCGTAGGCTCTGTTGAGGTCATAACCGACGTTACCAGAACGTCAAACCGACTTATTGAGGCTGTTACCGAGTCTATCGCAGTTGTCAAAGAGCGTGTTAAGCGTGACGTAGCCGAAACCGATGAAGAAATCATCGCTCTTGCAAAGGAGCTTGTTGGCTCTGATGCCGAGTTTACTAATTTTACTCCCGGTAATATTGACAAAGTTCAGCGTGTTTACCGCGAAAACAGCGGTAAGGGCTACGTTGTATATACTCTCGCTGTTTCTCCCGAATACGGCACTCCCGAAACCAAAACTCTCATTTATATAAATAATGAGGGTAAAATAGCGGGTGTTAAAAAGGTTTATTGGAAGGTCAGCGATCCTGCCGATTACGGCACTGTATCCTTCACTCCCCCCACAGAAGCAGAGGTAGACGAATTCTATGGAAGATTTGACAACGCGACCGGTGAAACGGTAGGCTCTGTTGAAGTTTTAAGCGGAGTTACAAACACTTCAGACCGCCTAAAAGCGGCAATGGCTGAAGCTTTCCAGGTTGTAGCCGATCTTAAGGCTGTTGAATCAACCATTATTCCAAATACACAGAACGGAGGTAATAGCTGATGTCTAGCAATAAAAAGCTTTGGATATTTCTTAAAGGCCTGATAGCCGAAAACCCCGTTTTGGTGCTTGTTCTCGGAACTTGTCCTACTCTTGCAGTTTCAAACGGCATTGTTTCGGCAATCTCTATGGGACTTGCCGCAACGGTTGTTCTCGTTTGCTCGAATATGGCAATCTCCGCGCTTCGTAAGGTAATTCCCGATACTGTAAGAATCCCTTGCTATATCGTGGTTATCGCTACGTTCGTTACCCTGGTGCAGATGCTTCTTCAAGCATTCCTTGCTCCGGTTTACGAAATGCTCGGTGTTTATCTCGCTCTTATAGTTGTTAACTGTATCATTCTCGGAAGAGCCGAAATGTATGCAAGAAAGAATAACGTTATTGATTCCGCCCTCGACGGTCTCGGAATGGGTATCGGCTTCCTGCTTGCGCTTCTTGCAATGGCTCTTATAAGAGAAATTCTCGGCACGGGAATGATAAATCTTGAAGCAATCGGACTTAAATCCATCACAATTCCGGTGCTCTGCGATTACAATATTCCGATTCTCACTCAAGCTCCCGGCGGATTCCTTGTGTTCGGTATTCTTATTGCTATCGTAAATGCAATAGGCCCAAAGAAAGGCGCTGAAAAGAGAAAGAACTTCTCTTGCGAGGGTTGCCCTTCCGCAAGTCTTTGCAGCAAGGTAGCTTGCGCTGAAAACGAGGAGCTTGTTTCGGTAGCTGAAAATGCTGAAAAGGAGGGAACAGAGAATGCTTAAAATCCTTCTTTACACACTCTTCTCGGGAATTTTCGTAAACAATTACGTTCTTCAAAAATTCCTCGGTATCTGCCCCTTCCTCGGTGTGTCTAAAAAGACTAACCAGGCTGTGGGTATGGGTATTGCCGTTACCTTCGTAATGCTTTGTGCAACAGCGGTTACCTGGCCTATTCAGATTCATCTGCTTAACCCCAACAAACTTGGATATTTGCAAACAATTGTTTTCATTTTGGTTATTGCAGCGCTGGTTCAATTTGTAGAAATAGTACTCAAAAAGTTTATCCCCGCACTTTATAAGTCATTGGGCGTATATCTTCCCCTAATAACCACCAACTGCGCTGTTCTCGGTGTTGCTATCGAGAATATGACAAAGGACTACGGTTTCGTAAGATCTATGGTTTCTTCTCTTGGCGTAGGACTTGGATTCCTTGTTGCAATGCTTCTCTTTGCAGGAGTACGCTCAAGGATAGAAAACTGTCCTGCTCCCAAGGCTATGAAGGGACTTCCCATAACTCTTGTTGCGGCTTCTATCGTATCACTTGCCTTCTTCGGCTTCTCCGGAGTCGTTGAGGGAATACTCGGAATGTAATAAGGAGGTAAAAATGTTCCAGTTAATTATACTACCTACCTTGATTCTTCTCGGTATAGCAGTTGTATGTGCAGTTTTACTTGTTCTTTCCTCTGTTTTCTTTGGAGTAAAAGAAGACAAACGTGTGGCTGCCGTGAGAGAGTGCCTTCCCGGCGCAAACTGCGGCGCTTGCGGTTTCTCCGGTTGTGACGGATATGCAAAGGCGCTTTCCGAGGGCAAAACCGACAATCCTTCCCTTTGTATTCCCGGTGGCGACGGCACTGCAAAAGAGGTTGCCGCCATTATGGGACTTGAATCGGGTGACGTTGTCGAGCAGGTTGCTTACGTTGCCTGCAACGGCTCTTGCTCTCCCGAAGAGCGTAAATACGTTTACGACGGCCCGAAGAGCTGCAAGGCGGCAAATCAGAGCTTTTCAGGCGACAGATTGTGTAATTTTGCTTGTCTTGGTTATGGCGACTGCGCAGCAGTTTGTCCCAGAGACGCAATTTGCATAAATCCCGAAAAGGGCATTGCTGAAATCGACCCTCGTCGTTGTATCGGCTGCGGTCTTTGTGTAAAAACCTGTCCCAACGGCATAATACATCTTATTAACGATACGTCAACCGTCGTTGTTAAATGTAATAACCACAACAAGGGCGCAGACGTTCGCAAGGTTTGCAAAAACGGATGTATCGCCTGCGGCAAGTGCGTAAAGAGCTGCCCCAACGAAGCGATAACTCTCGTTGACAACATAGCGACCATAGATTACACCAAGTGCAACGGTTGCAAAACTTGTTATGACGTATGTCCTATTCACTGTATCCATATTGGGAATTTTGTCTGCGGCGCACACTTCGAATAATTTTCGTCTGTGATTTTTTGATATATTCGGCGCTCCCTTCCACTCGCCGTAGGTAACTACGGCTTCGGGTCACGATCACCAAATCTATCTAAAAAATCCCAAGCCGAAAAACTATGGAAGAAATGATTTGGTAAATGTCGTTTTCTCCGACTTGCCGTAGGTAACTACGGCTGACGCAGAGACAAACAACAATTTTTCCACCAAACTTATTAGCCGAAAAGCGGAAATTTTCGGTAAAAGGAAAAAAACCATATAAAAGTTTTTGAGGTACGGAACTTTTTTCAAAAAGTTCGGAAACCCTCCTCTCACAAAAACGGAAAGGAAAAGAGAAAATGCAAAAGAAGATTTTCGGTAATAAAAAATTGATTGCCGACGTTATTCTTATTGCAACAATTCTCGTTATTGCCCTTTCCGTTTTTCTTATTACAGAGCTTTCGAGGGAAAAAGGGGAGCTTGTCCGTGTCAGCATTGACGGTGAGTTTGCCGGAGAGTATTCGCTTTCTGTTGACGCTGAATATTCTTTGAATGGCGGCAGCAATATACTTGTTGTAAAGAATGGCGAAGCCTATATAAAATGGGCGGACTGTCCTAGGCAAATATGCGTCAAAGACGGAAAAATTTCCCGCGCGGGGCAGAGGATTACTTGTCTTGAAAACCGAGTTGTCGTCGAGATTATCGGTGGCGAGGAAAGGCTTGAGGTGTAGAAAATGAGGGATACAAAAAAGCTTACGACCTTTTCGCTTCTTGTTTCGGTTGCTATGGTGCTTTCCTACCTTGAATCCCTGATACCCGTTTTCATTGCAGTGCCGGGAGTTAAGGCGGGATTTTCCAATATTGCAACCCTATTTGCTCTTTATTCTCTCGGCTCTGTGGGAGCTGTCAGCGTTTCTTTGATACGTGTGATTTTGTCATCTCTTCTTTTCGGAAACCTTGAAATGATGATTTACAGTCTTTTCGGGGCGGCGCTTTCGCTTCTTTTTATGATAGTTTTGAAGAAAATCGGAATATTTTCCATAATAGGCATCAGCACCGTGGGCGGTGTTATGCACAATGCAGGGCAGATTATTGCCGCTTCAATTTTACTTCGAAACAGCGGAATTCTTTATTATTTTGTTCCGTTGGTAATTTCCGGAACGGCAGCGGGAGTGGTAATCGGCTATGTCAGCGGACTTATGCTGAAAAGGCTGGAGGGCCACATCAATAAGATTTGAAAAAGACGTTTTGTTTTTGAAGCGTCTTTTTTGTATTATTTTTTATTATTGGGTTAAAAATTTACCAAAATGTATTTTATATTTCATTTGACAAATAAAAGCATATATGGTAAAATATAACTTGTAAGGTGTATCGGCAGAAATATCTTGTTTTATACCAAAATGAAAGGTGGCTTTTTATGAAGCTTAATTACAAAAGAACAATACTTGTGGGATTTGCATTTTTCCTTATAAGCGCCTTCTGGCAGGCGTATGATGCAATAGTTCCCCTTGCATTGACAAACCATTACGGTTTGCCGCAGACCGTTTCGGGTGTTGTTATGTCGGTAGATAACGTACTTGCGGTATTTATGCTTCCGATTTTCGGAGCGTTGTCGGATAAAATTATGACGAAAATGGGACGTCGTACGCCCTTCGTTCTTGTTGGTACGGTTGCGGCTGTTCTTTCCTTTGTGCTTTTGACTTTCGTTAACGGAATTCAGATTAATGCACTTGCAGATTCGGGTATAGTTGATGCCTATAACGCAGCATCTGAGTCTTATAACGAACTTGTCCGTCAGCTTACGGAAGCTTATGATAACGGAATTATAAGCGAAGCGATTAAAAATTCGAGAATTGAAGCTGCCGAACAGATGTTCAACGCTGTAAAAACTGCTCTCAGAGAGCAGGCTCTTGAAATAACTCTTGAAAACATCTGGCCTCTCGTTGGATTTATCGGAGTTCTTCTCATTGTTCTTGTAGCTATGGCAACCTTCCGTTCTCCTGCGGTTGCGCTTATGCCCGACGTTACAATAAAGCCTCTTCGTTCCAAGGGTAACGCTGTAATAAACCTTATGGGTACTGCGGGCGGAATCATAGTTCTTGCTCTCAGCAGCGTTTTCGGTGTTTCGAAAAATCTTTATATGTCCTATACGGGTTACGTTATTGCCACTTGCGCGATAATGGTCACCGGCCTTATTATCTTCCTTGCAGCGGTTAAGGAAAAGAAGTGGGCAGAAGAAATGGAGAGCGATACCGAGCGTTTAGGTCTCAACGAGGTTATGCAAGTTGATAATTCCGGCGGTCGCTCACTTGATAAGGGCGAAATGAAGTCTTTGCTTCTCATTCTTGCTTCGGTTGCGCTCTGGTATATCGGCTATAACTCGATAACAAGTAAGTATTCCGTTTATTCAACCAACGTTCTCGGTGTTGATTACGGTCTCACTCTTATTGTGGCGCAAGCTGCCGCCATTATTTCTTATATCCCCGTTGGATTTATCGCATCTAAATTTGGCAGACGCAAGACTATTCTTGCAGGTATTTCAATGCTTACCGCCGCTTTCTTCATCGGTAACTTTATCGGTGAGGGCGTAGGCCCAATGGTTATGTATCCCATATTTGCTCTTGCAGGTATTGGCTGGGCCACAATTAACGTTAACTCCTTCCCTATGGTTGTAGAACTTGCAAAGGGCGGCGAGGTTGGAAAGTACACCGGCTACTATTATACCGCTTCTATGGCAGCGCAGATTATTGCGCCGATACTTTCGGGCGCGCTTTACGACCTTGGCGATATGCTTACCGACGGAAACGGTATGCGTCTTGTATTCTTCGCATTCGGTACTGTATTCGTTGCGGCATCCTTCGTTACAATGTTCTTCGTTAAACACGGAGATTCAAAGCCGGAAGCGGAAATTCCCGAAATCGACCTTGATTGATAATTGGTCCTTGTTGGAGGCGTTTATATGTTAGTTTTGCTTATAATTATTTTGATAATCATCGGTTTATATCTTCTTCTCATTTTCCCCACGAAAAACAAGAGAATAAACGAGTTTGTCGGAACAAGATTCGCTCACCGCGGTCTTCACGACGATAAAATTCCCGAAAACTCTCTTGCAGCCTTTGAAAGAGCAGTAGAGATGGGATTCGGAATCGAGCTTGACGTAAGACTTTCCGCTGACGGAGAGGTTGTCATCTTCCACGACGATTCTCTTGAAAGAATGGTTGGCTGTCACGGCTCTACAACCGACTTCACCGCAAAGGAGCTTTCTGAAATGAAGCTTCTCGGTACAGAAGAGGGTATTCCCACACTTAATCAGGTGCTTAAACTGGTTGACGGACGAGTTCCGCTGCTTGTTGAAATAAAGGAAACTGCAATCGAAAAAGAAGTTGCGCCCAAGGCGGCGGCTCTTCTTCGCGGTTATCGCGGAGCTTATATTGTGGAATCCTTTAATCCGCTTTCGCTTGGCAGATTTGCTAAAGTCAATCCCAAAGTACCAAGAGGTATTCTCTCCCAGGGCTATTTAAGATACCCCGAGTACAGAGCGCCCCTCTTCTTCTTGCTTCAGTTCCTGCTTCTTAACAGAATTGGAAGACCTTCCTTTGTTGCATTCCACAAAAATCACACAAAGAAGAATCCTTCCTTCCATATTGCAAGACTTATGGGCGCTGCAACCTTTGCTTGGACTGTTAAGAGCGAGGAAGAGGAAAAGCAGGCATTCAAGTGCGGCTTCGATACTGTAATATTCGAGGGATATATCCCCGGCGGAGCTGCCGAAAACAGCGAAAAAGAATAAAAAAGAAAACTCTTGCAGATTATGCGATGTCCTCATAGCGCAAAAATGAAAACTAATAGAAAAGAGAGAACAAATGACTTGTTCTCTCTTTTGTTTGTAAATATAGAGTTTAAATAAATAACAGCATAAGCGGCATTGTCACTATGGATAATAGGGTTGAAATCGTTACAAGCCTTGATATGTATGTTGCGTCGCAGTTGTACTTTTCGGCAAACATTGTTGCGCTTGTCGCTGCGGGAGCAGAAGCGAGAATAAGCACAACAGCCGCTACGGGGTAATCGATAGTAAGTCCTACAAGAGCCGAGACTTTCAGTATTCCGAGAATTGCGGCGGGTAAAATAAGATGTCTGAGTCCCAAGAAGAGGTACATATACTTGTCCTTCAGCACACCCTTGAAGGTCATTTCGGGAAGTCTCAAACCGATAACAAGCATTGAAAGAGGAGCAACAAGGTCACCGAGCTTGGTAAATACCTCGGAAATAAATCCCCACAATTCAAAGTCCTTGCTGATAAGATGACCGAAATCGGCAACGTAGGATTTCAAATCAAAGCAGAAGAAGAGAAGTCCGAGGGCTGCGGCAATGGTTACCGGGTGAACAAGGGCCTTCATTATCGAAGCGCCCTCTTTTTTCGCCTGAACGTGGTCGTCTATGGCGTTTCCGTCTATATCTCTGTCTTTGGTACAAATACGAACGCCAAGAGTCCAAAGGAAGAGATTGAAGGTGATGTTGTAAATAGAAGCGTAAAGGGTTGCGCCGGGATAAATATCTTCAAGCACTTCCTTAATGAGAGGAATTCCCATAAATGCAGCGTTGGAGAAGATTGTAGCAAAGCGGAGCATTCTGCGTCTTCCGTCCTCCGCGCCTCCAAAGAGCATCATACTCACTACCGCAAAAATAACGTGAGCGATAATAGAGAAAATAAAAACGTAAACCGAATTTATAAGGATTTTCGAATCGAAATCCTTAATGTATGCCATAAAGACAAGGGCGGGTTGAGCCATATAAAGAACAAGGTTTGAAACGCCCTTTCCGAATCCTTCGGGCACCATTTTAAGCTTTTTCAAGAGTATTCCCGGTATCATAAGCAGGAATAAAAGAGCAACATTTAAAATAACGTCAAGTACCATAAAACCTCACAAAATTTTTAAAAATGAAAACTAAAGTTGACAATATGCTGTTTTTTAAGACTTTTTTGCACCCTTTGCAAGTTCAACAATAAGCTCGACAGCCTTTTCCATCTGGTCTACCGATGCATATTCGTAGGCGGAGTGGAAGTTGCCGCCGCCTGTGCCGAGATTGGGGCAGGGAAGTCCCATAAAGGAAAGAACAGAGCCGTCAGTTCCGCCTCTTATCGGCTGAACGATAGGGGTGATACCGAGCTTTGCCATAGCGTCCTTTGCACGGGATACGGTATGAGGGTTTTTCTCGATAATTTCCTTCATATTTCTGTAAGCGTCTGTAATAGTAAGCTCTACAACCGAAGAGCCGTATTTATCGTTAAGATAATCCTTCGTAGCCTCGAATTCCGACTTTAAGGCGGTGAGCTTTTCGTAATCGTGGTCACGGAGAATATAGTCGAGTCTTGCGCTCTCGCAAGTACCCGTAATTAAACGCAAGTGATAGAAGCCTTGATATTTATCGGTTTTTTCGGGCAGGGTGTTGGGGTTTAAGAGGGAGTGGAATTCCGCGCCAACCGCCGCCGCATTTATCATTTTGCCCTTTGCGCTTCCCGGATGAATGGAGAAGCCGTTTATAACAACCGTGGCAGATGCCGCGTTGAAGTTTTCGTATTCCAATTCTCCCAGAACGCCGCCGTCCATAGTGTAGGCATAATCTGCGCCGAAGCCCTCAACGTCAAAGCGGTCTGCTCCTCTGCCAATCTCCTCGTCGGGAGTAAAGGCGATGCAAATTTTTCCGTGAGGGGGTTTTTCGTCGATAAGACGCTTTGCGGCGCAAACTATTTCGGCAATACCTGCCTTGTCGTCAGCTCCGAGAAGGGTTGTTCCGTCTGTAACGATAAGTCTGTGCCCCGAAAGAGCCTTAATATCGGGGTAATCGCTTTCACGCATAACAATATTTTTTTCTTCATTAAGGATAATATCGCCGCCGCGGTACTCGATAATTTTAGGTTTAATAGGCTCGTCGGGCATAGCCGATGAGGTATCAAGGTGGGCGATAAAGCCAACTGTATCAAAGCCCTCTGCCGTTGCGGGGATAAAGGCGTAAAGATAGCCGTTTTCATCAACCTTTATGTCGGACAATCCAATATCGGAAAGCTCTTTTTTTATTGCAAGTGCAAGGTCAATCTGTTTTGTTGTCGATGGGAAGCTTTCGCTTTCCTCTTTAGACATAGTCGGGTAGGATACGTATTTCAGAAATCTTTTTTCGACGTTCATAAAAATTATCCTTTCAAAAATTAACAAAGAAATTATATACCTATTTTATAAAAAAGTCAATCCCACTTTCGAAACTTAATTTTTTTTGTCGTAAAAAATGATTATACGGAGCATCTATTGACATTTTTTCAATGTAATGATAAAATTAATATATAAATTATAATTTTTGTATTTTTTGGAGAATATATGAACAAAACAAAAGGAAAAATTTCTCTTTTCTCCCTGGCTTTGCTTCTTGTATTGACTCTTGCATCCTGTTCACAAACTCCTATACCCTCGAATGAGCTTCCCAAGGAAGAAATCGTTGCTCCGGGCGTAGACAAATTTGACGCCTATGAGGAAGTTGATTTCAACGAAGAGGCGTATACCCCAAGCAAGGGACTTGTCTTTTCGTTGAGCAGCGATAAAAGCTATTACGTTGTTTCGGATATAGGTAGCTGCAAGGATAAAACGGTAGTAATTCCTTCAACGTATCAGGGGAAAACCGTAAAAAGCATAGGCACACGTGCGTTTACACGCAGCAGTATAAAATCGGTGGTTATCCCCGCCAGCGTTGAATATATCGGAGACCGCGCCTTTTACGGCTGCGGTAAGCTTACCGAGATTATTGGCGGACGCGGAATTAAGATTATAGGCGAACAAAGCTTCGGCTCGACTTCCTTAACCCAGTTTTCCGTTTCCAAAGACGTTACGAAAATCCACACCACGGCATTTTTTGACTGTTACAGCCTTGCGGCATTTAAGGTATCAAACGGAAATGCGGTATTTAAAGCGGTTGACGGCAATCTTTATTCAAAGGACGGCTTGACGCTTTTGAGATATGCTGCGGGAAAGGCGGATGCTTCGTTTACTGTACCCGAGGGAGTTAGCTCTCTTGGCGTTTATGCCTTTGCGGTAAACTATCGATTGTCGGAAATAAAGCTGCCCTCTACTCTCGAAAATATCGAGGACGGCGCATTCTACTATTGCATCAATCTTGGAAAGATTGAAATTCCCGACAGAGTAAAGTCTATCGGTGACTCGGCATTTCTTCAATGCAGCGCCTTAAGCGAGGTAAAAATCGGCTCTTCCGTCAAAACCATAGGCTCGGGGGCTTTCTCGAGATGTTCCGCGCTTAAATCGGTTGAAATGAATGACGGAGTTGAACGGCTGGGAAGCTATGCATTTTCCGGTTGTTACCGACTTAGAAGCGTGAAAATAAGCAAAAATCTCGTATCCGTTGGAGCTTGCGCTTTCGAGCACTGTATGTCTCTTCGAGAGGTTGAATTGGGCGAGAAAACCGAAAGCATTGGAAGCTATGCCTTTGTAAACTGTTCGAATCTCTCCAGCGTGAAGCTTTTGGGAGCGAAGGACATAGGCTATCAGGCATTTTACAAATGCGAAAACCTTAAGACGGTAGAATTCGGCAGTTCGCTCCGCCAAATTTCCGAGTATGCCTTTAGCCATACCGAAATAGAAAAGCTTATTCTCCCCGAGGGCCTTGTATCAATCGGTTCGGGAGCATTTTCCGGTTGCGAGAATATTACCGAGCTTGTAATTCCCGATAGCGTTGAAACTATCGGCACGTATGCATTCTGCAACTGCTCGGCTCTTGAAAAGCTCACTTTAGGCAAAGGACTTTTGAAAATAGGCTCGTCTGCCTTCTCCGGCTGCGATGCTATAACCGAAATAATCTTTACGTCAGACAGAGAGACCTTTGCGAAAATCAACATCGCAAACTATAACACTCTCCTCTTCCGCCCTGACATAAAGTTCGCCCAAGGCGATGAATAATTTTAAAATAGCCTTCGCAGCTCTGCGGGGGCTATTACTATAAAAATACAAAATTTAATATATTTATTGACTTTACTATTCAGTTATGTTAAAATAATACATTATAAAATAAATATTTTCGGAGAAAAGAAAATGAAATGGACATCACTTAACGAACTTCGTGAAAAGTATCTCGCTTTCTTTGAGAGCAAGGGGCATCTTCGCCTTCCCAGCTTTTCGCTCGTTCCTAACAATGATAAATCCCTGCTTCTTATAAACTCGGGTATGGCGCCGATGAAGAAGTTCTTCACCGGTGAGGTAGAGCCTCCCCGTAACAGAGTCTGCACCTGCCAGAAGTGTATAAGAACACCCGACCTTGAAAGAGTTGGTCATACCGCCCGTCACGGCACATACTTCGAGATGCTCGGTAACTTCTCCTTTGGAGATTACTTCAAGAACGAGGCGATTCCGTGGGCTTGGGAGTTCCTTACCGTAACTCTTGAAATTCCCGCAGAGCTTCTTTGGCCCTCGGTTTACGAGCAGGACGACGAAGCGTACGCTATCTGGCGTGATAAAATAGGCGTACCCGAGGCTCACATAGTTAAGCTCGGCAAGGCAGATAACTTCTGGGAGCACGGCTCAGGTCCTTGCGGCCCTTGCTCGGAGATTTACTTTGACAGAGGCTTGAAGTACGGCTGCGGCTCTCCCGACTGTAAGCCCGGCTGCGACTGCGACAGATTTATGGAGATATGGAACAACGTATTCTCCCAGTTCAATAACGACGGTAATGGCAACTACACCGAACTTGCCCAGAAGAACATTGATACGGGTATGGGACTTGAGCGTCTCGCTTGCGTTATGCAGGGAGTGGACAACCTCTTTGAGGTTGATACCGTAAGAGCTCTTCTTGACAGAGTTTGCGAGATTGCAGGAAAGAGCTACGGAGCTGATAAGGATAACGATGTTTCTATCCGTGTTATCACCGACCACACAAGATCGGCAACCTTTATGATAAGCGACGGTGTTATTCCCTCAAACGAGGGACGCGGCTACGTTCTTCGCCGTATTATCCGCCGCGCTTGCAGACACGCAAAGCTTCTCGGCATCGAGGGAATGTTCCTTCGCGGTCTTGTTGAAATAGTTATCGGTCAGAACGAGGGAGCATA
Source organism: Eubacteriales bacterium (assembly GCA_045636445.1). GTDB lineage: Bacteria > Bacillota > Clostridia > Oscillospirales > CAG-272 > UBA1740. Next base: position 17,824 of record JAZTXO010000170.1, read on the forward strand.
TCCCGAGCTTCGTGAGAAGTACGACTATATTCTTAAGGTTATAACCCTTGAAGAAGAGCGTTTCAACGCAACTATCGACGCAGGTCTCGGAATCCTTTCCGGACTTGTTGAAGGAGCAAAGGCAGAGGGTAAGACCACTCTTTCCGGCGCTGATACCTTCAAGCTTTACGATACCTTCGGCTTCCCCGTAGACCTTACCCGTGAGATTGCGGAAGAAGCAGGACTTTCTATTGACGAGGACGCTTTCAAGGATCTTATGGAAGAGCAGAAGCAGAGAGCAAGAGCCGCAAGAGGAAACATTTCCGGTTGGGCAGACTCTTCGAAGTCTCTTCTTGAAAATCTTCCCGAAACCGAGTTTGTTGGCTATACCGAAAACGAATGTAAAGCAAAGGTTCTTTCCATAATTGTTGACAATGAGGCTGTGACTACTGCCGGTGAGGGCGAATGCTCGGTTATCTTTGACAAGACTCCCTTCTACGGTGAAGGCGGCGGTCAGGTTGGTGACAGCGGTATTATCGATGGCATAGGCGAGGTTACCGACACCAAGAAGACAAACGGCATTTATATTCACGAAATTACTCTCGAAGCCGCTATCAGCGTTGGCGACGAGGTAACTCTTAAGATTGATACTCAAAGACGCGATGCAATAAGAAGAAACCACTCGGCAGCTCACCTTCTCCAGGCGGCTCTCCGTCAGGTTCTCGGAACTCACGTTGAGCAGGCAGGCTCTTACGTTGACGAGCACAGAGTTCGCTTTGACTTCACTCACCTTGCAGCTATGACCGCAGAGGAAATTGCTAAGGTTGAAGCTCTCGTTAACCAAAATATTCTTCTTGCAGAGCAGGCTGAAACTATCGTTACAACCCCCGATAAAGCAAAGGAAATGGGCGCTATGGCGCTCTTTGGCGAGAAGTACGGCTCTGAGGTAAGAGTTGTTAAAATCGGCTCGTCCTCTACCGAGCTTTGCGGCGGTACTCACGTTTGTAACACCGGTAATATCGGTCTCTTTAAGGTTATTTCCGAGTCAAGCGTTGCCGCAGGCGTAAGAAGAATTGAGGGTACGACAGGTCTTGGCGTTCTTGCTCTTATGGCTGAAAAGGAAGAGCTTATCAGAGACACCGCAAAGGAGCTTAAATCTCCCAACCCCGCTTCTCTTGTAAGCAAGGCGGCTTCGGTTCAGGCTGAAATCAAGGAGCTTCGCCGCGAGCTTGACTCCGCAAACTCCCAGATTGCAAACGCAAAGGCTGAGGCGCTTCTTGCAGGACTTAAGACTGTTGGTAAGGTAAAAGTTCTTTGCGCAAAGGTCGATATGCGCGCCGACCAGGCAAGAGCACTTTCCGACACGGTTAAGGATAAATATTCCGATGCGGTTGCAGTTCTTGCAGTAGTAAACGACGGTAAGCTTAATCTTATAGTTGCGGCAGGCGCAGATGCTGTAAAGGCAGGCGCTCACGCAGGCAATATTCTTCGTGAGATTGCTCCCATTCTTGGCGGTAAGGGCGGTGGACGTCCCGACTCTGCAATGGGTGGCGGCCGTGATATTGATAAGATTCCCGAAGCACTCGCAAAGGCAGAAGAAATTCTCGCAAATATCTAATTTGTAAATAATTATAGGCAATATCATTCCTAAACGGTTTGATATTGCCTTTTTATTGCTTGTTTTTAGTCTATCTGCTTCGCTTTACCTATTCATATCAACCGACTCTTTTTCGTAAAGAGAGGGATATTTATCTTGATAATAGTTTTCGTGAGTTATCTCAAAGCTTGTGTCGGGCGAACAGTTAATAACCGCGCAGCCTCTCTGGTAACCCTTCTTTGCAATTCCCGAATAGGCACTGTAATCTATACTGTATCCGTAGGAAAGTGTAACGCCCTTATAGTCGAGAACGAAATTGTTTAAGTGGTCGTGACCGTAGAAGAGAGCCTTGGTGCTGCCAAGCTCAAGAATGGTTTCGAAGAGGTTTTCTTCGTATTCCGAACAGTAAACAATTTTGTCCTCTTCACCCGCGTTTCCACGGATATACTCAACATTCTCGGTGTTTTGACTATTATTGTTTACATATTCCAAATATGCGTTGCGAGTTTCCATAAGAGGAATGTGGAAGAAGAGCAAACTCTGAACGGTTGTAAATGCTTCCTTTTCTGCGGGACGGCTCTCCTCGGGAAGAGCGTTATATATCTCTTCGTTATATGCCGAATATTTTTCAACGGTCGACTTGTACCAGTTTATCTGGCTTTCGTCCATACATTCGTAATCCCATTTGATGCCGAGAGGGTCGTCATCGGTGTAAGAGCCGGAGTCGAGAATTATAAAGCTCTTGGTTATGAGTCCTGCCGGGTTTTTAAGGTTTATTACGTGGTTGCCCTCGCCCCAAACCTCTTCTTCACCCTTGTCAAAAAGGCAGTATTCAAGGTCGTCATTATCGTACATCGTTGCAACCGAGGCTCTGTTGTAGTAATTATATGCCTCCGAGTCGTGATTTCCAAAGGAAACCGTCCAATAAACACCAAGGTTTTCCATAAGTCGGATAAAGTAGTTGTGAGCGTATTGGTTGTTTATTGTTCCGTACCATGGCACGGCAAAGGAAACGTCTCCGGTAATAACAACAAGGTCGGGTTTTTCCGCAGTTACCATAGCGGCAACCGCATTGATAGCCTTTTTGTCCTTGCCTCTGCCGATAATACCGCCGGTCAAGTGAATGTCGGTCAGATGAAGCACCTTAAAATCGCCGTCGGTGGTAAAGTACGGATTGCCAAACTCGTCATATTCCGGAACGAGCCTGTTTTCCTTTTGGACAGCCTCGAAGCTGTCAATGTATTTATTCATTGAAATCTCGCTGATTTTATTGGCAATGACAAATCCTAAAAGTATAATAAAAATTGCCAAAAAGACAAAAAGCAGCACCTTAAGAAACTTTTTCATAAAAATTCCTTCCTTATTAATTATATATAGTGAACTTATTGCAGCATAAGCGGTAATTACTGTCTTTTCAATACGGTTTTTATGATCGTACCGATTTTAGGAGGCGTGCCGTAGAGCAAAACGCCCATACGGTAGATTTTTGCGGAAAGAACGCCTATTCCGACGGTAGAGCCTACGAGAACGACAACAGAAATAGCAATCTCGTACCACGCAACGGTGCTCATGCAAATTCTTGTAAACATAGCCATAGGCGATGTAAACGGGATATAGGAGCAAATGAGCATTGCGGTGTTGTCAACCGATCCGTTGCTCATTGAGAACATAACTACCATAAACGCAATGATAAATAGGAAAGTGATAGGCATAACTGAGGTGTTTATATCCTCAAGCTTTGATGCCGTTGAGCCTATCGCGCCGTACATGAAAGCATAAATAAGGAATCCCAAAACGAAGAACACGATCAAATAGACAAACAGTTCAACAGGAATATCAAATATAGAGGCAATCAGAGGATTTGACAGAGCGTCCTTATTTATATTGTAAAGCAATATAGCTGTACCAAACACGAGAACAAGCTGCGAGAAGCCTGCGATACAGGAAGCGAGTACCTTTCCAAACATCATGCTCGTAGGCTTTGCGCTGGTAACCAAAACCTCCATGGCGCGGGAGCTTTTTTCCGTCGCGACATTAGTGGCAACCATCTGACCGTAAAGAATAATGACCATATAAAGAGCAAAAACCATTATATAGGTGTAAAAGAAGTTTTGCATCTGATCCTTGCCCAGGGTTTCCACGTTGCTTTCGATCTGAACAGAAATAATTTCTCCGGCAATCTCTGGAGAAATTCCGTTATGCACCATAGCATTCAAACGGTAAATCTCCTGCAGAACCGCAGTCGCAAGTTGAGTGTTTGTATCCTGCACCGAAAGATTATTTACGTAATAGGTATAGGAGATCGGGCTGTTAATTACGAAAGCACACTCTGCTTTACTCGATACGATCTCATCTTTTAAATCGTCAACGCTGCCCTCGGATGCTTTGACGTCATATTCTGTAAAGGTGTTTTTGAAATATTCCGTTACAACGGCGGCAAGGCTTTCGTCTTCGGCATAAATAAGCATGGTAGGAAGTTCGCCGGGCGCTGCGTCGCCCCCGTCATCCGAGCCAAAGGCGGCAATGATGTTGGGAATAAACATAACGACGGCGATTGCGGCAACGAGAAATATAGTAATTCCAACAAAAATCTTGTTTCTTAGATAGCCCTTAAGCTCGAATTTCAGTATTTTTCCAAACTGCTTCATTGTGAATCCTCCAAGGCCTGCTCGCCTGCATATTCCACGAAAATATCGTTAAGAGAAGGCTCAAACACCTTTATTTCGTCAACGTCGTAGCTCTCGACGATTCGTTTCATTACAGACTGCTTTTCGCCGGGAGCGGACAGCTTAACGAGCAACCTTCCGTCCTCAAGCAAGTTGCAGGCGTCGCCCAAGTCTGCTTTTATCCTTTCAGGCTCTGTGGTGCTTACAACAAGCTTGTCGCGCGGGTAGTTTCGCTTAATGTCGTGGAGGTCTCCGCTGATGGCAACCTTGCCTGCGTTGATAATTGCGATACTGTCGCAAAACTCCTCTATGTAGTTCATTTGGTGGCTCGAAAACAGTACGATTTTCCCCTTGGAAATCTGCTCCTTTACCACGTCCTTAAGAAGCATTGCATTTACGGGATCGAGTCCCGAAAAAGGCTCGTCGAGAATGACGATGTCGGGATCGTGCGCAAGCGCTGTGATAAGTTGGATTTTCTGTTGATTTCCTTTTGACAGAGTGTCGAGGCGTTTGTTCCTATATTCTGTCATTCCTAGTCTGCCCAGCCAATAATCAATAGCTTTTACGGCATCTTTTGTGTTCATTCCCTTAAGCTCCGCAAAATAAACGAGCTGGTCAATAATCTGTTTTTTGGGATAGAGACCTCTTTCCTCGGGAAGGTAGCCAAGACCGATTTTTTCATAGTCTATCGGCTTTCCGTCAAGCAGAATTTCTCCGCTGTTTGCAGGGAAAACGTTCATCAAGATGCGAATAGAGGTTGTTTTGCCTGCGCCGTTTCTTCCGAGCAGGCCGAACGCTTTTCCGCCCTCTGCCGTGAAAGAAATTCCCTTGAGAACTTCTTTATCGCCGAAGGACTTGTTAATGTTGTTAAGTTCAAGTACCATTTTTTCTCTCCAAAACAAAAAAGTGCCCCACAAAGTGACGCACAAGGAAGCCCAACACGGTAACGCGACACTTTTTACCCACAACAAATGGAAAATCGGCATTCGCCAAATAATATCCACACTTGCGGAAATATTCAAATGTGCTGCAGGACTATTATATCATGTTTTCAAGCGCATTTCAAGTGTTATCGTTATCAAAACAAAAAATGCCCTTGCAGAGTTTGCAAGAGCCTATAAAAAACCAAAGCCCCGAAGGGTTACTTCGGGGTAGCGAAGCGGCCTGAGGGCGTTAGAAAACAACTAAGTGTTGTTTTCCCCCGAAGGTGACCGAGCCGCAGCGAGAATGTCTGGAGCGGCCCGGGTATTCGACAAGCGAAGATACCCTCACTTGCCACTTACAAGCAAGCTTGACGCGTCTGCGTGGGGTATGCGAACCGGATTCTGCGTCGTTTTA
>JAZTXO010000171.1:0-9491 GCA_045636445.1 Eubacteriales bacterium
GAGAGAGTTCCAATCCAACCTGCTCTTCGTCATAGATAGAAAAGAACACCCCTATTGGGGTGTACCAAGGCGTGAGAAAGGGGTATGCAACAAGGTTGCAGATTTGTCGCTTTGCCGCTGGTGAGCAAGCTCCCCGACGGCTATCGCTCAAATGCGAACCCTATTCCGCGCATGGCGCGGAGAGGGCTCGAATCCAGCTTTCTCTCCGCAAACAAAAAAGTCACCCTTTTGGGTGACTTAGTTTGGCGGGAAGGAAGCGAGTATGTTTGAACTTTGAGGGATAGGAAAAGCAGCCTCGGTTTCGGACTGCTTTTGAATGTCCTTTATATAATCTGGTGTTATGTCGTGGGTGTCGTACCTATCCGAAAAATTCAATGTGATTATGATTTTGTCGGGAGAGTAAATGACCTCGCGCACGAAAGTATTTACGAGCCGTTTTCTTACTGCCATATCGGTGATTTCACCGTAGATTGCCGATTGTAGATATTTCTCAATCATCGGAACGGTCAAGTAAGAATAAGAGCGCATCTTCTCTTGCTCAATATCAAAGTCAAGCTGTGTAATCTCGCTTTCCAATTCTTTCAAGCGGATTTTCGTTTGTTCGGTGATGATGCCTTGCTCGATTGCTGCAATAAGGTTTTTGGACGCTTTTAGTGAAGCGTTACGTTTGCTTTCCAATGCTTTCAGCTTTGTATTATCTCGAACCTTCTTTTCGTGCATCTTGCAAAGCCTTTCTGCGATAACTCGGATAAAGCCGTTTTCAGTTAAGATACCCCATACAGTATTTACGACTATATCCTCTAAATACTGTTTTTTTACTGATTTGAGGTTGCAGGTAGCACGCTTTCTTCTACGGGAAAGACAGGTGTAATAATAGTGAATATCGCCGGTCATACTTGTACCGCTTTCACCGACCATCAGCCTGCGACAGTCACCGCATACGAGCTTTCCGGAAAGTAAGAAGTCGTATATTTCCTTCTTTCTGCCGGGAGCGTGTTTGTTTGCTTCGCGCTTTTTTTGAACTACGTTCCAGAGCTGGTCGGGGATAATCTGCGGATAGATGTTATCATACAGTACACCGCGATACATAACCTTGCCGTTATACTTCTGATTGCCAAGCATCTTATATATAGCCGAGGTCGTAAAGAATTTGCCGCGCTTGTCTGTTATTCCTCTGAAACGAAGATTAGCAACAATAGCAGGTACGGTATATCCGTCTGCATATCCCGTGAACACCTCATAAACGATTGCCGCTTCTTCGGGATTTACTACGCATTTCTTGTCAACAATATCGTAGCCGTAAAGATAATATCCGCCCGTGAAATTGCCTTTTAAGTAGCTTTCATTCAAACCACGTAATACCTTCTGCGACAATTCTGCCGAGTAATATTCCGCCATTCCCTCTAAAAGCGACTCCAAGATAATGCCTTCGGGAGTGTCGGGAATATTCTCCATAGCTGAGAGTATTTTTACTCCGTTGTCTCGTAAAGTCTTTTTGTGCATAGCCATTTCATACTTGTTACGAGAAAAACGGTCAAGCTTATAAACGAGAACGTAATCCCAATGATGCTTGCCGCTATCGTATAACATACGCTGAAAGTCTTTGCGGTTATCGTTCGTACCCGTCATTGCTCTGTCTATGTAGGTATCCACGATAATGATTTCGTTACGCTTGGCGTATTCTTGGCAAACACGAAGCTGACCTTCAATAGATTGCTCGGTCTGGGTGTCGCTTGAATACCTTGCGTAGATAACTGCTGTTTTCATATTTTTTGCCTCCTGTGCGTTTTTTATTTAATGGTAGTGTTTTGTTCTTTGGAATGTTAGAAAGTCAATCCCAACCGTTCACAAGCTCAAAACCGATAAAATACCGATTTACCAAAACAAAGCCAAAACGGAAACATAACTTTTCCTATATCCAAGATCCTCAACTACTCCCCATCAGAAAACGCCTAAGCGGTCAAGGAAAGAGAAAAAAATATTGCATTATTGTACCAATAGAAAAAGCCGATTTAACGAATATTTTTAGTGTTCGAAAAATCGGCTTTTATTGTTTTCAGCGATAATTTTTTCCCTTGACCGCAACGGCGCTTTCTGATATAACCCACCGAAAAAGCAAAATTCATTTTGGGGAGATTTGGGGTGAATTTTCACCGCAACAAGCAAAAACAATATTTTATTTTTGGTTTTCTTTAGGATAAGTTTCTAACGTTAAATTTTCAAAACTGTTATTCTTGAAAAAAACGAAAGGAGCTACAATGAAAGAAAGTAAACACGAAATTATAGTCCAAGGCACACCAAAAATTGAAAATATGCCTAAAGAGGATTTTGACGTCCTTTGCACCTCGCTTTTGTGTCTTGTAGAAGATTATTACAAAGACAATGAATGTATAAAGGAAGAAAACGAGCAGATAAAAAAATAAAAGCTACCTACATAAGCAGATAGCCTTTATTCGACCTCTAAATCTTCACTGCGGAACAGATCATCGTCTAAAAATTCCGTCAGCGAAATGTTAAAGCCACGAGCAAGCATAATCACGGTGCTTAACGTAACAGTTTTGTTTCGTCCGTTCATTATGCACTGCATACTTCCGTGTTGTATGCCAGAGTCAAGCTCTAAACGATATTGCGACATATCTTTTTCCTGCAAGAGCTTTGTAATTCTTCTCGCAACAGCGTCATTTACAGTCACGCAAACACCTCCCGTAAGTAGATTTATCTCCGTAGTTTTGCCTACATATATATTTTATCAATAAATAGGAAAAATTATAAGAAGGTGTACCTACATACTATTGATTTTTTCGTAAAAGTGTGATATACTATGTAGGTACACCTACATAAAGAGGTATTTGCCTATGATAATTACCTTTTGCGGTCATTCACAGTTCACAAGGACGGCAGAATACGAGCAAAAAATCCTCGCCTTTTTGGAAGAAAAGGTCGGTGATAAGCCTGCGGATTTTTATTTAGGTGGTTACGGCTCGTTTGACGCATTTGCCTATGATTGCTGCAAAAAATATAAAGCCATTCACCCCGGTGTTTCGCTCATATTCATTACCCCGTATATGACGGTTGAATATCAGCAAAATCATTTGGAGTATCAAAAGACACGATACGACGAAATTATATACCCCGAAATCGAGGATAAGCCGCCGAGGTTTGCCATTACCTACCGTAATAGGTGGATGGTCGAGCAAGCCGATTACGTTATCTGCGGTATCACTCACGATTGGGGCGGAGCTTATAAAACGTATCAGTACGCAAAGCGCAAGAAAAAGCATATTTTCAATGTCACCGATAAGGAGATTTAATTATTGGTATTTCCACGCTAACAACACATTAAAAATCCCGTGAGCAACTATGGTGGTTCCGCAACATCGGCTTGCCGATGATAAAAGTCAGGTCGATCCATAGTTTCAGCCACAGTAAAAATAGTATCGTAGCGTGTGAGATATAGGCATCGGTAAAAGCCGGTGCCTTTGTGCTTTTTACGAAAAACGGGAAAATTCGACTATAATTGTCGTAAAAATATATACATAAATATGTATAATACGCCTGAAAACTATTGAATTTTAAATAAAAATATGCTATACTATAATTGGAAAATTATCGAAAGGGGTTACAGTATGTCAAAAGAGCGACAAAGTCTTTTTGATACACCTCTGGGCGTATTGTTCGGCTCGCCCCCTTCCGAACGCACTTTTATAAAAAATCATTGAGCCATTTAACATAGGTGTACTGTGCCTTTTTGTTGAATGGCTTTTCTATTTTAAGGGTTAATTATGGCAAACGAAAACTTATACGACTCCGCTTTGCGCCTGTTAGCTTACAACGGCGATAGCGTTGCTCAATATAATATTGCAAAACACTATGAAACCGCCGATGTCGATATAGACCAATCAATCTTTTGGTACAGAAAAGCAGCCTTGCAAGGACACGAGCTTGCAATCCAAAAATGCGAGGAATTAGGCGTAGATCTGAACGCGCCACTCATTGACCGAGAGGTTATTCGCAAAGAGCTTCAAAGCAGGTTGTTTCCCCTCGGCTATCTTGGAAAATACAAATACACCGTCATTTGTACCTCCTATCAGGGAAAATGGATACTTTCAAGACACAAGAAGCGTGATACGTGGGAAACACAGGGCGGTCATATTGAGGTCGGCGAAACTCCGCTTGAAGGAGCAAGGCGCGAGCTTTTTGAGGAAAGCGGAATCAAGGATGCAGACATCTATCCGATCTGCGACTATTGGGGCTTCAATCGCCAATCCTGTTCCAACGGTATGGTGTTCCTTGCGGTTGTTCATTCGCTCGGAGATCTTCCCGAAAGCGAAATGAAGGAAGTTAAGGTGTTTGATACTCTCCCTGCCGAGCTTACATATCCGCAGACCTCGCCCAAGCTATACGCAGAAGCGGAAAAGGTTTTAGCTACCATCATTAAACAAAAGGACTAATAATGGAAATTTTAGAAATTGTACTTAGCGTATTAGGAACTCTCCTTGCTATTGCCGCGTTTGCAGGTGTTATTTGGTCACTCCTTCATCTGTACGAGGTTATCTTCAAAAGGCAATACAAAAATGTTCGTTATTTCAAATTTGTATATCCGTGTTTCCCGACAGAGCTTAAAAGAGATGTTGAAGCAGCCTTCGCAGCTATGCCTAACAGAACGGTAAACGGTGCTGCTTTCGCAACGGATAACCTATTGAGAGAATATGAGTTGACAAGTGGAACAGTATCGTTCCCATATCGTCTATACTTTGTAGATACAAATGAAGAAAAGATCGAAAATCTGACCGACAGACAAAAGAAAATCCTTTATTGCTTATACACACGAAGCAACGACGGATATCTTCGTGAAAAATATGCAAAGAAGCTGCTTGATGCAGGGCTTGAAGAATGGTGCTTACCCTTTATCGTGAGTCTTTGTGATGATTATGTAGTAGAGATTGTAGAAGCCGTTTATAGCGCATTAAGTGAGAGAAACAATGACGATATCAAAGCATTTTGCAAGCGCAACGAAAGCTCCGTCCGTAAGAGCTATTCAAGAATGGTAAGCTATTGGAACGAGTATTACCGCCGTACCGATAAGCATTGGAAAATCAACGAATACGTAGGCAGAAAGCTATTCAAAGAATGTTTGGGGATTTACGAGTAATACTCTAACGGTGAAAAGGACTAACTATGCACTTAATTGAACTTACAGAAGCCGAAAGACTTGAATATCTCGGCAAGCTGATTGATAAAACAAACGCCTTTGCGAAAAATACTCCGTGGGTTGACACGAGAGATCAGGCAACCAAAATAGAATACGCCAAAAGCCTTTGCGACCTGCATACAGGGCTTGACATTGGTATGTTTCATAGAGCAAAGGAGCTTGCACGCGGAGTTAAGCGTACCGAAAAGCTCGGTGCGAAGAAATCATATCTGAAATACTACTATGAGGGTGAAACGCTCACTTACATAGAAAGCTACGTGAAAACGCTCGACGTGGTTTTCCGAGTCGTTTATGACGGAGATATGCGATACCTCGTTCCGTTCTTCAAAAACGGTATGCCTTACCCCACCTACATTCACGCCTGCAAAACCGAAAACGGCAAGGTTGTAGAGGAATGGACGGTAGAAGGTAACCAAATCGTTTGCGACGGTTATACGCACTTCGAGGACGGCTCGGCGACATATTATTTTATCAACTATGTCAGAGGTGGCAAGACTCCTATATTGATGCAAAAGCAGGGCGAGATCTCTGCAGCACTTGAATGGGAAGAACATCTTGTAACCACCTATTCCTACACCTCGGATACAAGATACGAGTATAGTGAGATTGACGGCTCAATGACTGTCTTTGAATGGGATGGAAAAGAAAAGGTAGGAGCGAAGAAAATCAGCTTTTACACCGAAAAGAAAAATGAAGCCCTTATTGCAGATGCGGTGATAAAGTCGCGCGAGGTTGCGTTTTTCAAATATAAATCTGTGGATATTTCGGGGCTTGTTTTGCCCGAAAGCATAGGCGTGTTCTTCTATGGCGTAAGCCGTGTTGAAGGTCTTGCACAGTTTATGAAGAATAACCCTCATATCAATCATTTTGCGTTTAACGATGCAAACGTTTCCTATCTCGACGAGAGCTTTTTCTCGGCACTTCCAGAAGATACAACTCTTGTGTTTGACAGCTGCCGTGGGCTGAAATCCGTCAATGGCTTAAAGGGCGTTTTGCATTGTAACCTCTATCGCACGAAGATTGAGGACGAGGACACCGAGCCGCTTACGCTTTGTAAGCACTCTGTATATAAACAGAAGGACTACGGATTAGAGGACTAAAATGAAAGCAAAGTTATTAAAACTAAAATACCCGAAAAACCCCGGTGCGCTTCTTGATAAGCCGGAGGTGCAAACATATATCTGGCATCTTGAAGATGTGGGAGAGCTTGACAAATTGCCACTGCCGTTCCTTGCCTACTACGTTGTGGGGTGCAGACTCACGGACGAGGTGAACAACGGCGGCTTTGCACAGTATCTTTCTAATTCAAGCGTGCAGACTCTCCCATATCTCGAAAAATGTGTGAATGCTCTTGACAACGCAGAGCTGACAGCGATTTGCGCCGAGCTTCTCTCTGCCGTATCAAAGGATTTTGATATAACCGATACGGAAACCATAGCAGAAGCAGATTACTCCGACGAGCTTGAAACAGTCCTCTCGGCACTTGATGACCGCTTCTATGCGCTTGACGAGAAGAATGACGTTGAAGGACTTGCAAAGAAATATTACAAAGACAATCTTCCCGAAGAAAAGCTGATTTTTGAGATTGTAAAGCCACCCGTAACAGATCATCGCAGATATTTTATATACGATAAGTCAGGCATTACAAACGAAGAAGCAGCAAACGCGTTTATGGCTTTCCTTGCAGAGTTTTCTGATGTCAAATTCGAGATTGCCATAGAAAAATGGGGCGGTATGTTCCGCATAAATGCCACCGATTCAAGAAATTCTCTAAACCTTGCCGAAATCCACGCGCATTTTGACGATAGTGATTACGCTCTTGGTAAAAACGGCGGTTCCGAAAGATGCAAAATCCTCGGCTTCAAGCTCGGTGGCGGCGTTTTCAAGGAAATACACGTTGATAGCTGCGACGAGGAAAATTGGGTGTGGAGATTGACAATTTCGGAAAGCGGATTTGACGATAATGAATACGAAATTTCCTATTCTCGCTATTGTTCAGGCACTCCCGGTGCAGAAAAGGCTTCAAGAATATGTGTTGGCGACTTTGACGATGCAAAGACCGACCTTGTAGCTTTAGAAGAAATCCTTATCGAATGTGCCAAAGCACAAGGAAATATCACTCGTATTTATGAGGAAATGAACGGTTGGGATGTCGATCCCGAAGATGAAATAAAGATACTTTACGAGGTGTAAAAATGAAAACAAAATTACTTCAACTTGATACTAACTATTACAGATTCCCCGAAGGGATTAAAACTGCCGACGAATTTGCAAAATTTGCAAATAACAGTAGTCAAAAGTTCGTAAAACTCACGATGTTTAGCGAGGAACATTGCATGGAGCCGTATTTTATCGAAGAAGATAAAAGAATGGTTTGGGTAAATCTCTCGCAGATAACCTATATCGAGGAAATTGACGGAGAGGTATTACCGCGCATTGATTACGAGTGCAGACTCCGTCAGGTCGTGCGCGAGAAATGCCTCGACTGCGTAAACTTTAGGGGCAATCCCGATGACCTTGACGGTCACTATGACAGATTACGCCTTGACGGAAGATGCTGGAGCTACGAAAAGCGCGACGAGGACGAAGAATAAGAACAAAACCACAGAAGGAGGATACCGATATGAAGAAAATATTAGCCTTACTGCTCATTGTTTTAACCACGTTCACGCTGTCCTCCTGTTTTCTGTTCGGTGACGTTACCACCCATCCTGACATGGTGGAATACACCGAGAAAGAAATTTTGGAGGTCGCAAAAGACAAATACGGTGTTACCGAGTGGATATTTACCGGCACGGAGATTATGGGCGAAGCTACGTATGATGCCGAAGGTGTATTCACGCTTGAATTTTACGGCAGCTCATACAGCGATCAGTTCAGTACCGAGTTTGTGAACGGTGATAACATTGAGGCAGCTATGCAAGCCTTCGCAGGCAAGAACGGAAATCACGATATACAAGGAAGGTACTCTATTTTCCTCTGCTATATTGCACTTGGTAAGTGTGCCGATGGTTCTATGAAATTCGTCTATTACAACACCAACATACATAAGGATGCCGAGATTGCTGATACGATTGGCGCATCAGATTATACCTTTGACGTATCGCCCACCGAGATTACAGATTCGCTCTTTGACGTTCCTTCAAATTGGCACGAAATGAGAAGATTTTTGGAAGAATTTAAGGGTGGCAATCCTCGTGGCTTTATGTATTCGGGTGAGCGTTTAACAAGACGACGTATGAAATCGTATTACAGCTACGTTGTGGAAGAGTTTTACAAGGAAGATGGCAAGGTCGTTTGCGATTTATACTATCTTAAAGACGAAGGTACACCCGAAGAAAGAAAAATCCTCTTTTATTCCACCTCTGACCGTTACGAAGTCATTTACAACTGTTACGGTGATGATGTGACAGACTATTTTGATATTTCGCAGACGGTTGAAGAGTCTACAAAAGATGAAAATATGATGCTTCTGAAAGGACACGCCGAGCTAAAGGAGCTACCCGGAACGGTAGTTTATACGCAGATCAAATACCGCGCGGAATATAGCATAGTGAATGACGGCAAGATTACTTCGATGGTAAAGAACAACCAAATCAATGACCAAACGACTATCAATCAAAGCTATCTGATAGATAAAATCGAAGGTGTTGACCATACCCAAACCGCAAAATTTACTGTTTACGATTACTACATTTTATATGAGAAGAACACAGAAACCGAGTAAAAGGAGGTAACGAGAATGAAGAAATTTATAGCATTAGTATTGTGTATGCTGACCTTGTTTGCGCTCTCTGCTTGCTCCGCTCCCATCTATCCCGGATTGCCCGATATAAGCGAAGATCCGATGAAAGGCATAGAGATTTACTGTTGGCAGGACGGCGACGAATGGAAATGCGGCGGCACAGTAGGCACGAACAGACAAAAGTTCGATGAAGAAATACGTGCCTTGCAGGTTGTAACGATACCGCAAATGAAAAGAATCCTTGAACAAAAAGGACTTACCGATTGCTTTCACGTGTTACTCGTTGACCTATCGGGCGACGAGGTTGTATATCTTGACGTCGAGGAAAATCTTACGCAAATTGCAACACTTGAAATGCAGTTAGGTAAAACCGAATAATAAGGAGGTATAGCGAATGAAAAAGTTATTAGCTTTATGCTTGACAGCGGTTTTGATGCTCTCTTTTCTTACCGCCTGCGATTGGTTTGATAAAAACAAGGGCGTTACCCTAAAGGAATATGAAAACTGCGCTGTTTTCACTTTTGCTGATTTTCC
>JAZTXO010000172.1:0-1558 GCA_045636445.1 Eubacteriales bacterium
CCTGCCGTAATACACAGAGCAAGAGCAGTAATTGATGCGGTAGTGGCCTTGGTTATTGCCGATATGCTTACAGTAAGATACGGCACGGACTATCTTAAGTCGGACGAGAAAAAATGAAATACGGTTTAATTGGTGAAAAGCTGGGACACAGCTACTCAAAGGAAATACACTCCTATCTTGCAGACTACGAATACGAGCTTTGCGAGGTGGCAAAAGAGGATATTTCAGCCTTTATGGAAAAACGTGACTTCAAGGCTATCAACGTCACAATTCCCTATAAGCAAACAGTTCTTCCCTACCTTCACTACATTGACGAGGGTGCAAAGGCTATCGGTGCGGTAAACACGGTTGTCAATAAAAACGGACTGCTTTACGGTTATAATACCGACTTTTTCGGTTTAAAATCTTTGATAGAAAAAATCGGTGTTCCGCTTAAAAATAAAAAAGTAATAATTCTCGGTACGGGCGGCACGTCGAAAACTGCGGCAGCGGTGGCAAAAGATATGGGTGCGAAGGAAATATTCCGAATAAGCAGAAGTGCAAAGGACGACGCTGTAAGCTACGATGAGCTTTACGAAAAGCACACCGATGCGGAATATATAATAAACACTACCCCCTCGGGAATGTATCCTAACATTTTCGATATTCCTATTGATATTTCAAAATTTCCTAAGCTTTGCGGTGTTGCGGATGCGGTATACAATCCCTTAAGGACACCTCTTGTACTTTCTGCAAAGGAGCGAAGCATTCCTTCCGAGGGAGGACTTTATATGCTTGTCGCTCAAGCGGTAAAGGCATCGGAGTATTTTGTAAATGAAAAATATCAATCGGAGATAATTTCGCAAATTCACGATAAAATTTTAAGCAGAAAAGAAAACATAGTTCTTATCGGTATGCCCTCATCGGGAAAAAGCACCGTCGGAAAGCTGATAAGCGAATCGGTTGCAAAGGAATTTTTTGATACAGACGAGCTTATTGTTAAGCGTGCAGGTATGGAGATTAGCGAGATTTTTTCGAGGTTTGGGGAGAAATATTTTAGAGACCTTGAAACAGAGGTTATAAAAGAGGTTTCGGCAAGTGCCTCTCTTGTTATTGCCACCGGTGGCGGTGCGATTTTAAGAAAAGAAAACCTAGATGCTCTTAAGGAAAACGGAAGACTTTATTTTATCGACCGTCCTTTAGAAAAGCTTATTCCAACCGCCACACGCCCACTTTCCTCCGACAGAGAGGCTATTGAAAAAAGATTTAATGAAAGATACGGTATTTACTGCTCGGTGTGCGACGTTCATATTGATGCTGACGCAACACCAAGCGAGGTTGCCGAAAGAATTTTAAAGGGTTAAAAAAGTATGAAGCTTTATATTATCAACGGACCAAATCTGAATATGCTTGGTATCAGAGAGCCTGACAAATACGGCAAAACGAGCTATGAAAGTCTCCTTGAAATGATAAGAGAGCACTGTGAAAAGCTTAAGGTTACTCCGATATTTTACCAATCCAATCACGAGGGATGTCTTGTTGATAAAATTCAAGAGGCATACTTCGAGGGTGCTGCGGG
>JAZTXO010000173.1:0-16750 GCA_045636445.1 Eubacteriales bacterium
ACTCCTTGGCTCACAGAACGACATGGCTACGATCCGACTTCCTGCGCAGGTTGCAATAGCGTCGGAGATCATTATCTTATCGTAGTTGTGAGGCTTGTTGTTCTCATCAGAAAGAATTCTGTTACCGCCGCAGCATCCTACGATAGTTCCCATGGTGTCAAACATATCGATCATACACATGGTAAGAATAACCATAATAACGGTAAATACGCTGCCGCCTTCAGGAATAAGTCCATCAGTAAATACGTCTACAAACGAACCAAACACGGTGGTTTCTCCGGTGAAGAAGTTAGAGAAGTTTTCCCAGAACTTCCAGGAAACGATGCCGTCACCCTTGAGAATCTCAAGATCGGTAACGCCGAAGGGGATACCAACGATAGTAGCGCCTAAAATTCCAATGATTACAGAACCCTTAACATTAAGCTTATCAAGAATTGCAATAAGGAAAAGACCGATAATAGCAACGATAGCAAACTTAGATGTTTCAAAATTGGTAAAATCAGCAAGACCAACCTGAACGTAAGGATCAGAAACGATAACGCCGGCATTCTGGAAGCCAATGTATGCAATGAAGAGACCGATACCAACGGAAATTGCACTTCTTACAGCAACGGGCATACCGTCAAATACCAACTCACGGAAGGACTTACCATTAATCTTAATAAGAGTAAGAGCAAGGAAAAGAAGTCCGGAGATCAGTACCATCATAAATGCCTGACCGAGAGTGAAGCGAACACCGTAGGTGTCACCCGCCCATATAGCAACAAGACCGCCAAGCAAGGAGTTAAGACCCATACCGGATGCCTGTGCAAGAGGCATTTTAGCGAGGAATGCCATAAGGAGAGTACCGATTATCGCACCGAATGCGGTTGCGATAAACACAGAAGGCCAGTACGCCATATCAGCGCCCACAAGGATCTGTGCAGGGTTTACTGTCAAAATATAAGCCATTGCAAGGAATGTAACGATACCGGCAACGATCTCAGTTTTGACACTTGTTTTTTTCTCAATCGGATCATAACCGACGAGTTTTGAAAACTTGTTCATAAGAACCTCCTATTTTTTGTGCTAAATAGCACATAATTATTTTTATTTTAGCACAAATTATAACAAATTGCAACAGTTTATTACGAAAAAAGACATCATTTGTTAAAAAATTTCGAACCTTCCGTTTTATTTCAGACAAAAGTAGAGATTTTTTACGAATAGAATAAAATGGTATTAATGAATATTCATTTCACCTTGTTTAAAATAAGGAAATAAAGTACAAAATAACATTGCAAACAAAAGAAGGAGAAAAATGCGGTTTTATTTATATAAATCCGAGGTTATAAAAATGAACATAAAAAGAGGAGATATTTATTACGCAGACCTGAGCCCTGTTATCGGAAGCGAGCAAGGAGGACTGAGACCTGTACTCATCGTTCAAAATGACGTTGGAAACAGATACAGTCCTACGGTTATAGCAGCTGCAATTACTTCGAAAATCAGCAAAGCAAAGCTTCCTACGCATATAGACGTTCCGGGAGATGATGCAGGACTTGCAAAGGATAGTATAATTCTGCTTGAGCAAATAAGAACAATAGATAAAAAACGTTTAAAAGAAAAAATGGGACACCTTGATGACGCAACAATGAACAGTGTAAATTCAGCAATAGAAGTAAGTTTCGGACTCCCCGGCTCAAAAGAGAACGAAAATCATTTTTGATAGCATATTTCCCTTTCGTTAAGCATAACTTAAATCAATAGGATATCCCTTATATAATTTTGTTTTACGAAAGGTAGCGGCTATGAATCAATATATGCCCGAAGGAATGCTGATAACCGGCGATAAAAATTACGAATACACATCAAGTCCCGATGGTTTGGAAAGAGCAATGCGCTCAAACGTGATCCTAGAGGGCATCGCAACTCTCTGCGACCATAATTTCAATCTTCACATAAATCTTCCTGCCGCTATAAAAGCTATAATTCCACGTACCGAAGCAAGTTATTCCTCGGACGGAAGCTGCGCAAAGGACATTGCCATACTCACAAGAGTGGGTAAACCCGTATCATTTAAAGTAATAGGCTTTGAAAAAAACGATCTGGGCGAGAGAACCGCGATCCTTTCAAGAAAAGCGGCGCAAAAAGAATGTGTTGAAAATTATACGGATACACTGACACCGGGTGATATTATACCTGCAAAAGTTACTCATCTTGAAAATTTCGGTGCATTTGTAGATATTGGATGCGGAATTATTTCCCTTTTATCCATTGATACAATATCCGTCTCCAGAATTTCGCACCCATCCGCCCGTGTAAACGTTAACGATTTTATATACACCGTTGTAAAATCAAAAGACGAAAAAGGAAGAATTTTCGTTTCCGAGCGAGAGCTTCTCGGCAATTGGGAGGAAAATGCATCTTTATACAAAGAAGGCGAAACGGTAAGAGGAATTATACGAAGCGTTGAAAGTTACGGTGTATTTGTTGAATTGCGACCTAACCTTGCAGGACTTGCGGAATACAGAAGCGACGTGCGAGTCGGACAGACCGCCGCCGTTTACATAAAAAGCATTATTCCCGAAAAAATGAAAATAAAGCTGATAATTATAAATTCCGAAGATGCACCCATATACGCACAACCCTTAGAATACTTTATCGACACCTCTGTTTACTCTCATATTGACAGATGGAGATATTCACCTTACTCATCGTCCAAGGTCATCGAAAGCATTTTTGAATAAAAGAACAAGGCAAAGGAAAAACTCCTCTGCCTTGTTTTTTCTGGCGTTTTAATTAAATCTCGCCGAATATTCATCCATATTAACAACCGTACTGTTGAATCTTGATTCTTCAGCCGCGAAGGAAATCAAATGATTATCGCAGGACTCGCCAATGTCGCACGCAGAACGGTTTTCTCTACCCTCGATAACATCAAGAAGAGCGATCATAATGCCGTGATCTCCACCGCCATGTCCGTCGGTTATACTGCTTCCGAGAGCAGCTTTATCAAGATCGTATTCTTTTACAGACTTGGTTGCGAAGTCATAAACTTTAATTACCGGATCATGCATAGAACCGTCAAGCTCACCCTTCGTACCCATTATCTTAATCGTACGCCCCCCCTTTGTAAAGGAAGACATTGTAAAGCTTGCGAAAATACCGTCTTCAAACTCAAGGTTAACTACCTGATGGTCAACAACGTTATTGGGGCACTTAAATACGCACTTACCGTAATCGGTTGTTCTGATTGCTTTTTCCACGTCTTCATCGGTTGGGTTTGCAAGTTTTGTACAAGTTGTGCGGAACCATTTATTATCCTTGTCATCGTAATAAATCTTCACTGCGTTATAAGGACATTCTTCCATATGAGGACAACCCTCTATGCAATAATCGGGAGCATCCTTAGGTGCATTCTCCGCATTGAAATACGAAAGCTCACCAAAGGAATGAACCTTCTTGCACTTTTTTCCTATAAGCCATGCCATAATATCCATATCGTGGCAGGTCTTTTGAAGTATCATCGGTGTGGATTCCTCGCTATTACGCCAGTTGCCTCTTGTAAAGCTGTGAGAATGATGCACGTTACCAACAGCCTCGATATGCTGTATAGCCATTATGCGACCAAGCTCACCCCTATCGATTATATCCTTAATAGTATTAAAGAAGCGAGTATATCTAAGCACGTGGCAAACGAGGATTTTAACACCTTTGGCTTCTGCTGCACGCTGAATAAGTCTGCATTCCTCGGGAGTAGGAGCAACAGGCTTTTCAAGGAGAATATCATAGCCCTTTTCAATCGCCGCAAGAACAGGCTCGGTATGCTGTCTATCCATAGTTGCAACGATAACAATATCGGCAAACTTTGGCATTTCAAGCAAAGGCTCCCAAGATGCGAAGCAAAGCTCTTCGGGAACGGAATGCTTATCCCTTATGTAATTTCTACAGTCCTCGACAGGCTCAGCAACCGCAACGACTTTATATGATTCAGGCATATCGAAGGAAACATCGGTATAGCATCTACCTCTGCAACCGGCACCGATAAGAATTATTTTTTTCTGTTCTGACATGATATTAACCTCCAAAGGCTATTGATTTTTCTACAAACATATGATATAATAAATTTGTATTTAAGTCAATGCACTTTTCAACTATTTTGTGGATTTTTTTACTTTTTTTATGAGGATAAAATATGTATTCTTTAAGTTATCACGCATATAACGATATGTTGAGCGCAAGTTTGAACAAATGCAGCCGTGAATGTACCCACAGACCGCTTGTAGTAAATTGCGCAGGCAATACTTACACCTCATCCAGTTTCAAAACCGATAACATCGAAGGAAGACTTGACTATTACCTTATGTATATTGTATCCGGTGAGGTCGAGGTTGAAATGCCCGAGGGCATAAAGACTCTAACATCCGGAAACTTTATCTTTTTCCCTCCTAAATTCAGGTATCGTTACTTTCACAAATCCGATTCGGAAATCGACTATATGTGGCTTCATTTCACCGGATCAGACGTCCTTACCATTCTTGACAAATACGGCCTGAAAATTTATCCTGAAATAAACGAAATACAGAACGACGACGACATAACCGCAAGATTCAAAAATATATTTAACGCATTCGTTAAACACGATAAATTCAAGGAAGACGAGCTTTCAATCCTTCTCGACCGTCTTCTTATAACACTTGCAAGAAGAGTTAACAAATGCAACGTTAGAGATTTGCTTCTAAAACGTTCGATAATGTATATCAACTCCTGCTACCATGATAACATAACCGTGCCCGAACTTGCAAAGATAGAAAATCTAAGCGTTTCAAGGTACAACACTTTATTTAATCAGGTAACCGGACTGTCCCCTGTTCAGTACATTACAAATATGAGGCTTTCGTCTGCTTGTGACCTTTTGCTCAGCACCGACCTTCCCATAAAGCAGATAGCTCAACTTGTAGGTTACCCCGATGCGCACTTTTTCTCAAGAATATTCCGTTCTAAAATCGGAGTTTCCCCTGTTGCATACAGAAAAAGCAAATAAAAATCAACGTCAAAGCTGCTAGAAAGTATACTATGGTTAATTTAAATAACGATTGGGATTCCCTGCTTTCCGAAGAGTTCAAGAAAGATTATTATTTAAATTTAAGGGAATTTTTAAAAAAAGAATACTTCACAAAAACGGTATATCCTCCAATGAACGACATCTTCAATGCTCTGAGATATACCTCGTATAGCGACACAAGAGTTGTGATTTTAGGACAAGACCCCTATCACGGCCCGGGTCAGGCGCATGGACTGTGCTTTTCTGTTAAAAGAGGTATCGAACCGCCTCCGTCATTGAAAAACATCTTCAAGGAGCTTAACACGGAATTGGGCATTGAATCTCCCGAATGCGGAGAGCTTATCGGTTGGGCAAAACAAGGCGTACTCCTATTAAACACAACGCTTACCGTCAGAGCAGCCACCCCGCAAAGTCATAAAGGGCAAGGCTGGGAAATTCTTACCGACAAAATTATATCGCTCATCAACGAAAAGGACGAACCGGTAGTATTTATGCTCTGGGGAGGAAACGCAAGAGCAAAAAAGCAACTGATAACGAATCCCAAACATCTCGTTCTTGAATGCGCGCATCCAAGTCCATTATCTGCCTATGCAGGATTTTTTGGATGCAATCATTTTATAAAAGCCAACGTTTTTCTTGAAAAGCACGAGCAAAAGACAATTAAATGGAATCAAATTAACGATTATAACGGAGACTAAAAATGGAAATTTTAAAAAAGAAAATTCTCGAAACAGCCGAGGTGCTTCCCGGCGGTGTGCTGAAAGTTGATACATTCTTAAATCATCAAATTGACGTTATGTTTGTTGACAAGCTTGCCGAAGAATGGTATGAAAGATTCAAAGACGAAAAAATCACCAAAATACTCACTATCGAATCTGCCGGCATAGGTCTTGCTACTATTGCCGCTATGCGATTCAAAGTACCGGTAGTATATGCAAAAAAGACAAGAAACGCTGCCTTCGGCGACGATTATTACTCCACACACGTAATTTCTTATACTCACGGTCAGGCGTACGACGTTTATCTTTCCAAAAAGGTTCTTGACAAAGGAGACAGAGTTCTTCTCTTAGACGATTTCCTTGCCAACGGCTCTGCACTTAAAATCCTCATTCACCTTGCTGAAATCAGCGGTGCTGAAGTTGTAGGAGCTGCAGTTGCTATCGAAAAAGCCTATCTTGGCGGAGGAAAAGATATACGCGACCTTGGTTACAGACTTGAATCTCTCGCAAAAATTAAGCAGATAACTTCTAACGAAATTTCATTCGAGGATTAAACAATGTCTTCTCAATGCTTTACCCTTTCCACCTTGTTTCTTGGTGAATACGACGTTGCCGTTTGCGGTGGCGGAATCGCCGGTGCTTGTGCTGCGATCTCTGCAGCAAGGAGCGGATCAAAGGTAGTTTTGATTGAAAAAGCAGGATCTCTCGGAGGAACACTCACCGAAGGATTTATGCCTATAATTCTTGATTCCCAGAACAAAGGCGGACTTGTAAAAGAGCTTTTCGCTTTTCTTGAAGAGCACGATATGTGTTGTGCAAGACACGGTTCACCCACCGATGAAAACGGCAAAAGAATTCCGGGAATAATGGTAGACACAGAAGGCTGCAAGTATTTCTTTGAAAAAGAATGCAAGTCGGCAGGTGTAAAGCTTTTACTTCACAGTCAGGTTTCTGCTATCAATTACAGCTCGAACAAAATCGAATCTCTTCTTATCACTACAGAGTGCGGCAACTATTCCCTTTCAGCTAAAATATACGTAGACGCAACCGGAAACGGCAGTCTTGCTGATATGGCAGGCTGCAAATGGGATATTGGCGATCCGCTAGAAAAGAGACCCTCCCCTGCAAGTATGGGACTTTGCGTTGTCGGAATGCCGCCCGAATATAACGGAGCGGAAAACGGTGATGAAAAAACAGCGTATAACAATATGCTAAACGAGAACGGAATAAAAATTTCCGCAGGTCAATTTTCTGTCAGAAAACTTCCGTCTCTAAAGACTTGGACTGTTGGATTGAACTTTGAATACGACGTAGTTCCCGATGATATTGAAAGACTTACCGACGCAGTAACTCACGGCAGAGCTGAAATATTCGACGTCATCGAAAAACACAAAAAGATCGACGGATACAACGATCTTTATACCGCTTTTACAAACTCTCACATCGGAATCCGTGAAGGAAGAAGAATTTTTGGTGAATATAGGCTCACGGACGACGATATTTTAGAAGGTCGACGTTTTGAAGACGGAATATGCCTTGTAACATTTGGAGTTGACGTTCACAAGTTAAAATCCGACGACACGACCGATTGCAAACGTGGTTACAGAACAAAGCCATATAATATTCCCTACCGTTCTCTGCTCCCACTTGGAGTTGATAACCTGCTCCTTGCGGGAAGATGCATTTCAGGTGACTTTTATCCCCATGCTTCATACAGAGTTATGGGTAACATGGCGGCGACGGGCGAAGCAGCAGGCTTTGCGGCAGCCGAATCTGTAAAAGAAAATATATCCCCAAAGGCTTTTGACGGCAAAAAGGTACGCACCTTTATGTCCGATAAAGGCTACGAAATTTAACAGAAAAACCGAGCCGCATTTATTTATTACACGGCTCGGTTTTTACTTGCGTTAACAATAAAGCGACAGTCAAAAGCAAAAAAGCCAAAGACTGTCGCATTTTTTTAAATAAATGTTTTGATAACAAAATAGCCAATAACAATAACACCGAGAATTATACGGTAGATACCAAATGGCTTAAAATCATGCCTCTTTACAAAGTCCATAAGGAACTTTATTGAAAAGTAAGAAACAACAAATGCCACAACCATTCCAACAAGCAATATTGCAATCTCAAGACTTGTAGCGGTAAATCCGTCCATAACGAATTTAAGTACTTTCAGTCCGGAAATTCCAAACATTATAGGAATAGCCATGAAGAAAGAAAATTCAGCACTCGCGCTTCTTGACACACCGGATAAAAGACCTCCAATAATCGTTGAGCCGGAGCGAGAAGTTCCGGGTACTAAGGAAAGAAGCTGAAATGCTCCGATTTTCAATGCATCACCGTAGGTAAGATTTTCAACACTTTCAACCTTTTTCTTATTCTTCGAAGTATATTTTTCTATAAAAATAAAGGCTATACCGTATACTATCAAGGCAATTGCAACAACGATATAATTGTGAAGATATTTATCACAAAGATCATCAAGAAGAATTCCAAATACTGCGGCAGGCATAACACCAACAGCAACTTTGAACCACAACGACCAGGTTGTTTTCTTTTCTGCTTGACTTTTTCTTCTAGAAAAAGGATTTAATTTGTTGAAGAACAAAATCGGAACTGCTAAAATTGCACCAAGCTGTATAACGTAAAGAAACAAATCTTTAAACTCAGGCGAAACGTTAAGCTTGACAAATTCATCAAACAAAATCATATGCCCCGTCGAGCTTATGGGAAGCCACTCGGTAATGCCCTCTACAATACCAATAAGTATAGCTTTAAGTATTTCAAACATATAAACTCCTTTGATTATTTGGCCCTAATTATATCTCCCGGACGTACTTTTTTATCTGCTTTAACGTAGAAAGTCATATATGGATGCTTTGTATCTTGAATTGAATTATAATTTTCATCATACATCTCGGAAAAAACAATGCTCTCTCCAACATGACCGGGAGTTAAAATTTCAACGTTGTCGCCAAGGCACATTTTGTTCCTTTGAGTCATCTTTACAAGACCTTTTTCCTCATCATAGTCAACCGCAACAGCAAGGAATGCCTTTTCCTTCATGTAACCGTTGTTCGAAACGAGATTTGCGTTATTTCTCGGGTCGCTGAAATAATATCCGGTGGCGTATTCTCGGTGACTTACCGACATAAGTTCATCCATCCATCGAGGATCATACTCATAATTTCCGCTAAAATAGCTATCAAGTGCCATTTTATAGGTATTCGTTACAACCGCGGTATAATATGCCGATTTCATACGCCCCTCAATTTTAAATGAGTCAATTCCCGCTTCAACAAGCTCGGGAATATGCTCGATCGTGCAGGTGTCGCGACTTGCCATAATAAATGTTTCACCGTTTACCTCCTCGATTGGCATTCTGTCCTCGGGACGCTTCTCTTCCTCGATCTCATAGTTTCTTATGGTGTAATTCCATCTGCATGGCTGAGCGCACATTCCTCTGTTGCCGTCTCTGTCAACAAGGTGACCGGAAAGCAAACATCTACCGCTATAAGATATGCACATCGAGCCGTGCATAAAACACTCAATTTCAAGATCTTCGGGAATATTTCTTTTAATTTCCTTGATTTCTTCAAGAGTCAACTCTCTTGCAAGTACAACTCTTTTTGCTCCCATATTATACCAAGCTCGGCAGGCGGCGGCACTTGTAGCATTCGCCTGAGTGGAGATATGTATATCGGTATCGGGTCTCAATCTCTTGACCAAATCCAAAACACCCACATCGGCTATAATCATTGCATCAAAAGGAATATTCAAGGTGTCTTTAAGATAGCTTTCAAGAAGCGGATATTCCTGCTCTCTGGGCATTGTATTCAAGGTTAGATATACCTTTACATTTCTTTTATGAGCATATTCTACCGCTTCGGCAAGTTCTTCAACGGTAAAGTTATCTGCAGCTGCTCGCATTCCAAACATCTCACCTGCAAGGTATACTGCATCAGCACCGTAAAGTATTGCTGATTTCATTTTTTCAAAATTTCCGGCAGGTGACAAAATTTCAGGTCTTTTGATCATTTTTTATTTTCCTTTATCATTAATTAGAAGAAGATTTATCTCCCAGGCAGGCAGACATTTAAGCCGCCTTAAATATATTTTATAGAAAGGATATTTTTGCGAAAGCTCATTTGTTATAGCAAAAATATCACGACTTCTGTGATACAAAGAAACAAGCAACGAAGGTCTGTCTCGCAAGATTACTTCCTCCGAGCCAAGCAAAGCTTCTTTCTCAGCTCCCTCAACGTCGTACTTTATATAGTCGATTTTTTCTACTCCGAAAGAGTCGATTTTAATTAGCGAAACCTGGGTTTCCTTATGCTCAAATGATGCCGTAGCAGTTATTGTGGAGTTACGATTTCCGCTATCGGAAAAGACGCCGATACTATTATCGCACCAAGCCGCAGCATTTATCGTGCAAACATCAATTTCGCATTCTGCCTCGGAATATTTCTCCAGTTTCTTAAAATTGCGTTTATCAGGTTCGATTGCAAAAACCTTTTGCAGTTTCGGAAAATAACCTTTTATCTCTCTTACGGTATCACCGTTATATGCTCCCGCATCTATAGAAACTTTGATTTTTTCACATGGCAAAAGCGAGTACATTTCCGACGGGGTTGAATATGCATTCATAAGATACTTCATTTTGCCCGTAAGCTTATAATTTATTATTGAAGCAAAAGTATTTTTTGATTCCTCGTCGCAAAGCTTATCGTAAGCTTCTGTTATTTCCGGGTAGTGACTGTTGAAAAACTCTCTGTCAAAATATTCATTGGTATCCGCAACCGGCATATCCGGTACGTACATATCGTATTTATCATCTATATCGCAAAGCATAGATATGACGTCTTCCCTATTAGAAGCAAAAGAAAGAACAATTACAAAATCGGAATAGGTTTCTTTAATTTCAGAAAAGGATTTAACACGGTATCCGTGAAAGCAATGTCCCCTTACAAATCCATCGGAAGCAAAGAAATCGGAAATATAAATATTATATTTTTCAAATCTTTCAATAAGCTTATCTGCTCCGTTACCCATACCGTAAACAACAATAGGACGACTTTCTCTTGAAAGCTCATCCCACATATCACTTTTACAAGGATATTCCGGAATACTGCAATTTATATCAAACATAAAAACTCCACAATAAATCT
Organism: Eubacteriales bacterium; assembly: GCA_045636445.1. Lineage (GTDB taxonomy): Bacteria > Bacillota > Clostridia > Oscillospirales > CAG-272 > UBA1740. The sequence continues at coordinate 10,941 of JAZTXO010000173.1, forward strand.
ATCACATATATAATATATTAAATGATGAAAAAAGTCAAGCACCGATAAAATTTGAAACAAAAAAACTTTGTCTTTCTATTGATTTAACTACCAAAATGTGTTACAATACAGTAAAAAAGAAAGGATTTATTTAATATGGATTGCTTATTCTGTGCTATAATCAAAGGAGACATTCCTTCAAAAAAAGTATATGAGGATGCTTTTTGCTACGCATTTCTCGATATAAATCCTCAAGCGCCGGTACATTGTCTTGTTGTTCCCAAGGAGCATATTTGCTCTGTTGATGCAGTAAACCAAGACAATTCTGCAATTGTTGCAAAAATTTTCGAGGCTATTCCAAAAATAGCTAAAGAGCTTGGACTTGAAAACGGATACCGAGTCGTATCAAACATCGGCGAGGACGGTTGCCAGTCGGTAAAACATCTTCACTTCCATATTTTAGGCGGTAAAAAGCTTACCGAAAATATGGCATAAATCAAAACGGGTCTTTTTCAGACCCGTTTTAATATTTTATGCAGCTATTGAAAACAAAATGCATCCTACGCAACCTGCTTCAACAAGCAACAAAACGATTTGAATTAAAAAGCAAAAAAGCAGGGATAAACCCTGCTTTTTTGAACCGATAAGGCCGGTCTTAGATCTTCTCTTTAACCTTAGCTGCCTTACCAACTCTCGAACGGAGATAGTAGAGCTTCGCACGACGAACCTTAGCCTCGCGGAATACTACGATCTTATCAACGTTGGGAGAATGAAGGGGGAAGGTCTTTTCAACGCCTACACCGTAAGAAACACGTCTTACAGTAAAGGTCTCGGAGATTCCGCCGCCGTGTCTGGCAATAACGGTACCCTCGAACATCTGAATTCTTTCCTTCTCACCCTCGACGATTTTAACGTAAACCTTTACGCCGTCGCCGATGCCGAAGCTAGGAACCTCGGTCTTAAGCTGCTCGCTTACAAAAGCCTGGATTTTTTCCATTTTATGGCCTCCTTCACACTTCGGATGTTCTTGCAGAGCATAGCAGAGGACCACCCTGATAATACACCGGTATGTCAAATAGGCATACGCACAGTTGTAGACATTATACCATAGGTTTTCAAAAAAATCAAGTGTTTTTCGAATATTTTTTCTTTTTGCTGAAAAATATTGAATTTAAATTTTATTTATGATAAAATATAGGCAAAGGAGATGAAATATATGAAACTACTTATTGCTTCGGATATACATGGCGACCTTGAAAGCATGGAGCTTGTTTTATCCGCTTTTAAAGAAGAGAAATGCGAGAGAATTTTGCTTCTCGGCGACCTTTTATACCACGGTCCGAGAAACGATCTTCCTAAAACTTACAACCCTAAAAAAGTTATTTCCTTGCTTAATGAAAATAAAGAAATAATTATGAATGTTAAGGGAAACTGCGACGGTGAAGTCGATCAGATGGTTCTTAACTTCCCTATTCTTGCAGACTATATTCTGCTAAGCCTTGACGGATTAACCGTTTTCGCAACTCACGGTCATCATCACAACACTTCTACCCCGCCCCCCCTCCCCCCCCGTGACGTTTTACTACACGGTCATACTCACGTTTTGGCATCTGTTGAATTCGGTGACAAAAACCTTTACCTCAACCCCGGCTCGGCAGCTCTTCCCAAGGAAGGAAATCCAAGAACCTACATGGTGTACGAAAACAGATGCTTTACCGTAAAGGACTTTAACGGAAACGTAATTTTCGAAACAAAACGTTAAATTAAAAATCAACGGTTGAGAAGATCTACTCATAAAAACCGTTTTAAAACTTTATCTCAAAAAAGACGAAGAATTGCTATAATTCCTCGTCTTTTTTAACAAGCACTTCTATTGTGTCCGAAGAAGTATATATCCGAGTGATTTTACTTTCGCGAATGGGCAAATTTCGTTAAGCTGTGTCCTTAAAGTCACTACATTAATGACTCTTGCTTTTGTTTGACGGGAAAATATTACATTTTCGCCTATATTGCTATAATTAAACCGATTTTTCCTATAAAAATCGCTATTTTTCCTTATAAAAATATAAATATAGTATTGAAAATAAAAAAAAGGTATGTTATAATATTAACAATGGTGTGTGTAAAACAGACATCTATTAACTTTAGGAGGAAAAACTAATGCTGAAAAAGCTCTCTAGCCTTCCCTTTACCGGTACAGCCGAGCAGGAGGCTAAACTCAACGCTTTGATCGAAAAAAACAAGAGCGACAAGAGCCGTCTTATGGCAGTAATGCAGGGCGCTCAGGACATCTACGGTTATCTTCCCGTTGAGGTTCAGAACAAAATTGCCGAAGGTATGGACGTTCCGCTTGAAAAGGTATACGGAGTTGCTACCTTCTACGCTCAGTTCGCACTCTCACCCAAGGGCGAGAATCACATAGCAGTATGTCTTGGTACAGCTTGCTACGTTAAGGGCTCGGGCGACATCTACAACAAGCTCCAGGAGGTTCTTGGTATTGCAGGTGACGAATGTACTGCAGACAGAAAGTTCTCTCTTGCTGCATCCCGTTGCATCGGCGCTTGCGGTCTTGCTCCTGTTCTTACCGTTAACGAAGACGTTTACGGCAGACTCACAGTTGACGACGTTGCAGGCATAGTTGAAAAATACAACGCATAATTCTTAATCTCTTTTCAAGATAGGAAAAACTTATGAAGATCTCTAAAATGCAAGAATTGCTAGATGCAAAAGTTCTATGCGGTGATGAAAATCTCTCGAAAGAGGTGTACTCCGCATTTGGTTGCGATCTTATGAGCGACGTTCTCGCTTACGTTACCGATCAGGCGGTTTTGCTCACAGGTCTTGTTAACCCTCAGGTTATTCGTACTGCACTGATGATGGATATGGTATGCATTGTTTTCGTTCGCTCCAAAGTTCCGAACGATGAAATGATCGCTCTCGCAAAGGAGAACGGCATCGTAATGATGAGCACAAATAAAACCTTATACACCACCTGCGGACTGCTTTATTCAAACGGTCTTGTCGGTACAACCGAGGTTATGAAATGAGTGAAAAGTTAGTTTTTCATTTTGACGTTGAGGGAAACGATTTTACATCTGCGGGTCAGGCATCTGTTCAGGTTAAAAAGAATCTGCGACAGCTCGGTTTTGACAACGAGATTATAAGACGAGTTTCCATTGCAATGTATGAAGGAGAAATAAATATGGTAATCCATGCGGGAGGCGGCATTGCCGAGGTTCACGTGTGCGAGGACTATATTGAAATCGTTCTTGATGACCATGGCCCGGGAATCAAGGATATTGACAAAGCGATGCAGGCCGGCTACTCTACTGCTTCCGAGACAATACGTTCGCTGGGATTTGGCGCAGGTATGGGACTTCCCAACATGAAGAAAAACAGCGATGAAATGACTATTACTTCGGAGGTCGGCGTAGGAACACGCATTGTTATGAAAATTTTGTGCAAGGGGACTAACCAATGATCGTTTACGAGCATTCGGTACTTCTTGACGAGAGTAAATGCACCGGTTGTACAACCTGCTTAAGGCACTGCCCCACAGAAGCGATCAGAATCAAAGGCGGTCACGCTGTTATTGATTCGGAAAGATGCATTGATTGCGGAGAGTGTATAAGATATTGCCCTCACCAGGCAAAAAAAGCGGTTTGCGGCACTTTATCGAACATGGATCGATTTAAATGGAAGATTGCGCTTCCTGCGCCTACCCTTTACGGTCAGTTTGATAATTTAGAGGACTTGAATTACGTAATCGACGGTTTGTATAAAATCGGCTTTGACGACGTTTACGAGGTTGCCAAGGCTGCCGAGCTTGTTTCGGCATACACGCGACTTTATCTTCAAACCGAAGGAATAACAAAGCCTGTGATAAGTTCTGCTTGTCCGGTTGTTATGCGTTTGATAAGTCTTAGATTCCCATCTCTTGCGGATAACATTATACATATGCTTCCGCCTATGGAAATTGCTGCAAACTACGCAAGAAAGCGCGCGAAGGAAAACCATCCCGAGCTTTCCGACGAGGACATCGGAGTCTGTTTCATCAGTCCCTGCCCCGCAAAGGCAAGCTACGTTAAAAACGGCTTCGGAGATTACAAAAGTCAGGTTGACGAGGTAATATCCATAAAAGACGTATATTTTCTGCTTATCGGCAAGATGAGTAAAGAATCAAACGTCGAAATTCTTTCCGAAACCGGAAGAATAGGAATCGGTTGGGCAAGATCCGGTGGTGAAGCAACCGCAATATTCAACGAGAACTATCTCGCAGCAGATGGTATTGAGAACGTTATACACGTTCTTGATCTTGTTGAAAACGGCAACATACCCCCACTTGAGTTCATCGAGCTCAACGGATGTACGGGTGGTTGTGTCGGCGGTGTTTTAACGGTACAAAATCCGTTTATCGCAAAAGCTAGATTGCAGACTCTCAGAAGATACCTTCCAATATCACAAAATACATTAAATCAAGAAGAACAAACTTATATTTCGGCTGATTATCTTTTTGAAGATCTTCCGAAATACAAGCCGATCAATCGCCTCGGTAAAACGCTTGTTGAGTCAATGCGAATGATGGCTGATATACAAAAACTGAAATCCACTCTTCCCGGCATCGACTGCGGTGCTTGCGGTGCGCCTACATGCCGAGCATTTGCCGAAGACGTGGTTACAAAAAACGCTCGTCTTTCCGATTGTTGGATTTTAAAAACAGCGGATAAAGACATAAAGGACGATTTATGACAACTAAAGAATTTGTGGAAAGCACCGGTTTTGATATTATTTCTCTGCCGGAGCCTGATCGCAAGATTTCAGGTGTCTATATAGGCGATCTGTTAAGTTGGGTTATGGGACGTGCGAATGCGGACGATCTTTGGATAACAATTATGTCTAATTCAAACATCGTTGCGGTCGCTACTCTTTCGTCAGTCAGCTGTATTCTGCTGACCGAGGGTGTAACCCTTGACGAGGATGTAAAAGCACTTGCCGAAAGCAAAGGTATTAACGTTTGTTCAACAAAGCTATCAAGCTACGAGGCTTCTATCAAGGTTTCGGAGCTGATAAAATGAACCGTTATTACTACGATTTGCATTTACATTCCTGCCTTTCGCCCTGCGGAGATGACGACAACACCCCAAACAATCTTTGCGGTATGGCGTCCCTTCTCGGGATCAATATTTTGGCATTGACAGACCACAATACAACAAAAAACTGTCCTGCGTTTTTCACCGCAGCAAAACGCTACGGAATAATACCGATAGCAGGTATGGAGCTGACAACTTCAGAGGATATTCACGTCGTTTGCTTGTTTGAAAATTTGGATGATGCAATGAAATTCGGTGAATATGTTGAAGGACGTCGCATGCTGATTAAAAACAAGCCCGACTTTTTCGGACGTCAGCAGATTATGGACGGAGAGGATAATGTTATTGGCGAAGAAGAGTATCTTCTTTCAAACGCAACGAACATTTCTCTTGACGAGGTTTTTGAACTTACAAAATCCTTCGGAGGAATCTCCTACCCAGCTCATATAGACCGTGAAGCCAACGGAATTATTGCCATTTTGGGAACGATCCCTCCCGATTCCGATTTTTACATATACGAGCTTCACAGCTCTGCTTCAATTTCGGATTTTTCAGAAAAATACGGTATTCCAAAAGAAAACTTTATTGTAAGCACAGATGCTCACGTCCTGACAGATATGCGAGAACAGGAATGCTTCTTTGATATTGATGATGAGCCTTACAGCTCAGCAAAGGTACGAGAAGAGCTATTCAAGCTACTGAGAGGGCTCAAGAATAAAAAGGAGGAATTATGAAAGAGTT